>QCIH01000011.1 GCA_003216795.1 Prochlorococcus sp. AG-402-K16 | reverse complement strand
TTTGAACCATTTTCCTTAAGAAAGTTTCAATATTTCTTAGATAATCAAATCTCACAAAATGTATTTAGGGCAAAAGGAATATTATGGTTTATGGAAAGTGAAAGAAAACATATTTTTCACCTATCTGGAAAGCGGTTTTCTCTAGATGATGAAGAATGGACAAAAGAAAAATCTAACAAGATAGTATTAATTGGTAAAAACCTTGATCATCAAACCATTAAGAATCAGCTTTCATCATGTAGATTTAGTACAGATTAAAGCATACATATTAGGGTTTAATTAATTTTTGAAAATACTAATTAAAGGATTAAAAAAAGCAGTGACCGAATTAAAACTTTTTTATTTTACTTCGTTTATTGTTGCAATCTTAGTAATAATTCCAATTTCCAATTTTCTTCTTGAAGGAGTTCAATATGTTGTAAGTGGCAATTTTTCATTAGGTATTGCTGGAGGAGAAGAGGTATTAGAAACCATAAAAGTTTTAGTACTGACCAGTCTTTTTGGAGGAGGATTAGGCACTTTGAATGGATGGTTACTTTCAAATTGTGATTTTAAATTCAGAAAAGTTCTCCGAATTTGTCAGCTAGTTCCACTAGCTGCCCCAGCATATCTAATAACAGCAGTTTTGCAGGATTTAGGAAGTATTTTTGGGTATCAAGTAACAGGTTTATGGTGGGGGGTATTAATACTTTCAATTTCTACTTATCCATATGTATTCATTCTTGCTAACGAAAGTTTTAATAAATTTGGAGTTAATCAAATCAATGCTAGTAGAGGATTAGGAGTTGGGCCATGGAGGAGCTTCTTTAAAATCGCATTTCCAATGGCTTTACCAGCACTCATAACAGGAATAAGTTTAATGTGTATGGAAGTAATGAATGAGTTAGGTACATTTGCATTATTAAATATTCCCAGTATTTCTACAGGTATAGCCGAAAATTGGATAATTGAGGGTAATCCAAAAAGTGCTATTGGACTATCTTTGGTAGCCTTATTAATAATTTTCACTTTAATTATTTTTGAAAAATTCTCGAGAAGAAAATCTAAGAGGTGGAGTGAAAATCCTGCATCAAAAGATTCTCAAGGTTGGGAATTAAAAAAAACCAGAGCTCTTTTAGCAATAATCATATCTTTATTTCCTCCAATTTTCTCTTTTGGAATTCCATGTTTCTGGGTTCTGCTAAATATCGATCAAATTCAAAAAGGATTATCTATAGAATTACTTAACCTATCATTCAGGACCATAAGTCTGGGATTTTTTACTGCGTTAATAACGATGCTATTCTCTCTAATAATTTCCTTATCCAGGCGCCCAAATAAAACCTTATTTCTAGGCATAATAACAAACCTTGCAGGAATAGGTTACGCAATTCCAGGCACTGTATTAGCTTTATCTTTAATAAGCATCTCTTCTTCAAGATTTAATTTCATCGCTATTTGCTTACTAATTTGGGGTTATCTTGTCAGATTTCTAACTATTTCTAAGGGTTCTATTGATTCAAGTCTTGAGAGAATCTCTCCAAGTCTTGATGAAGCAGCACTTGGACTAGGAGAGGATTGGCTGGGTATCATCAAAAGAATTCATTTACCGCTTCTCCAGGGACCAATATTCGTAGGCTCACTTTTAGTTTTTGTAGACACGATAAAGGAATTACCCATAACCTTTATTTTAAGACCATTCGATTTTGATACATTATCTGTGAGAATATATCAATATGCTGGAGATGAAAGAATGGTAGAGGCAATATTACCATCCATTCTTATTATGACTTTAGGCCTTATCGCATCAATGACATTGATACCAAGTTTAGAGAAAAAAAACTAAATTTTTTTAGATAGTTTTCCCATTAAAAAAGGTAAGCTTAACAACAAATCTGCCGATGTTGATATAACCCTAAAATAAATTAAGCAAACGAGAATTATATTTTGTGGAATACTTTTGCCAACAAAAAAAAGGAGGCAGGCCTCAAAAACGCCTACTCCTCCAGGAGCTGTTGGGACTACCAATCCTAAAGACCATGACAAAGAAAAGATTACTAATAAAAATATGCTATCAAGAGTATTACTTGCATAAAAAGTATTTAAGCAAATATAAAAACCAATAAATTTAGATAAAACAAACCCAATTTCAAGTATTAAGGCTCTAGTAGGTAAAAAAGAAACTATATTTATTCTCTCTTCAAATTGGTCTTTTGAATTTGGAAGTCTCAAGACCTTAAATACTTTGACTTTAAGATACCCTATTCTTTTTAAAACGAGATAGATTAATTTCCTGTTTAAAAATACTAAAGGAAAAATTAAAAAAAAATAAATTGGTGAAAAAATAAATCCCAGCGATGCCAATAGAAAAGATCCACACAACATAAAATAAGGTTCTACGAGAGTCGAATACAAAGCAATCTGAGTATTACTTATTTTTTTTATAAAATTAAATCTTTCTACAAAATGCCAAACCCCTCCTGGGACGTATTTAAGAATATTGGTTAAAACATAAAAAGAGACTAGATTATTACTTTTAAAGTCTATACCGAACCATTTAACAATATATTTCCATGCATAAGCGTTTAGGTAAATACTTAAAACACAAAATAAAAATGATAAAGATAGATTAATTCCATTTCTTTCTAAATTGATATCAAAAGAAATTTGATCAATATTATAAAAAAAATAGATGCAAAAATATAATAAGCTTGAAATAAAGAAAACACTCTTTAAAGAACCAAAATTAATTTTTTTAAGGAATATCAAATATGGTTGAATACTTTTATTAAATCTCATTTCCAATTTTCAAATGCTTTAAATTTTTCACCTGACTCTTTTATTATTTTTCTTATTTCGTAAGTTGATATTTTATGCTTTAGCTGTAATCTCAAAACCTCGTCATTTTCTGGTTTAGTAATTACTGATCCATCTGGTTTCAAAGTTTGTTTAACTTTTATATTTCCAAAAGTCGTTGAACACTCTCCTCTGCGTCTAAGTAATATCCACCTAGATTGGGTCCTTTCACGAACCCCAATAGTGTTGGAATAATCAAACCATAATCTCCTAAAATACTCTTTTTTCTCTATGGGCAAGATTACTTGAATTGAAAATCCAATTCTATTTTTTTTCATATTGATAGCTTGATAGGAGACGTCGTAAGCTCCCTCAATTCTCAGTTTCTCCACAAAATTAGATATATCTTCGGGTGTTTGGTCATCAATCCATGCTTCTTGAATAGATATCTCTTCACGCCTTGGACTAATTTGTTCATTATCATTAATAGAAAAATCCTCAAATGCAGTAATTTTATAAACTCTTACCAAATTAGGGAATGTAAATTTTAGATTACCAATGCCTACTCCATAAGAGTTAATAGAATATTTTGAAGGAGGTTCAAGATAGTCGACTAAACTAGCAAGTAAAGCAATGCCTGTTGGTGTTGAGAGTTCACCATCTATTGAATTAAGGCTTGATAAAACCTTAATATTTTTTTGTCTTATTAGCTCTATTACAGCAGGAGGTGGTACAGATAATTTTCCATGTTCAGTTTGAACAAAACCTTTCCCAAGCGTTGGTTCATTACAATAAACCCTTTTTGGATTTAAGTAATTCAATGCAGCACATACTCCAATTATATCCACCAATGAATCTATAGACCCAATTTCATGAAAATGAACTTCATCAGATTTAATGCCATGAACTTTTCCTTCCGCAATTGCTAAAGATTCAAATACTTCATAAATTATCTTTTTTAATCTTTCTTCTAAGTGGCCATTTAAAATAAGTTCTTTGATACTTCTCCAAGTTCTTTTAATAGGACTACAGTCAATATTTTCAACCTTTGCCTTAACGCCTCGGATTGAACAACTTTTTGATTCCTTAAAGTCTAGTTGATATAGATCCTTTAATCCAAGATCAATAAGTGGCTGTTCAATAACTTTTTTAGGTATCCCTAAATCATAAAAAGCTCCTAACAACATATCTCCAGAAATACCAGGAGAACATTCAATTAAAACATCATACATAAATCAAAGATTTCTTAACTGGTAAAATTGCGGTGAAAATCAACCTTTCATTCTAGTTATTATTAGAAAGATTTTTTTCAATCACTTCATAACTTATTAATTTCAAAGAATTTCCATCTCTGTTGATATCTAAACTTACAAAGCTATGCAAAAGTTCAAGAGAAAGCTCTCCTTTTATGACTAATTTAAAATTTTTATTTTTTAAATTTTTTGACTTTATAGCAGGGCAGATTTTAATAACGATTTCTTTCTTTTGAGTGTTAACAAAAACTAATTCTCCTCTAACAGAAAAATAATTGTCTTTTAGATCTAATTCTTCTAATAATTTTGAGAAGTTAGTTTTTGAAGAATCATTAGGAAAATCATTCAGTTGATAGGGATCCCATATGCCTGCAACCTGTAAATGCAAGTTTTGAGTATTTTTATTCTTTGGATAAACAATCCAATAATAACTTTTCTTAAAATCAATATGTTTTTTTAAAAGTGATAATGCTTTACCAAGAACAACAGTTTCAATTTTTTCGTCTTTATTATCAATTAAAAAGCCTCTATTTAATTGTTCATTACTAAGGGGAGTGAATTTCCCATTAATAATACCGATTGCTCTATGTTGTAATGGGTTAGTAACTTTTGGGATAGGGTTTTTTAGCATATTAAGATTTGAAATTAATAATTTATCTTATAAAATTTTTAATTTTCCTCCAAACTATTAAAAGACCTTAATGCATCGTCAATTGCATCAGAAGGATCAGTGGCATCATTCATACTATTTTGTCTCCGAATCATTTCCAACATTTCAAAAGGATTAGTTGGAAGAGCTGAACTATCATCTTCTGTTTTAGTTGAGGTATCGATTTCTAATTCTTCAAATAAGTATTCAGCATTTAGGTAATCATTTTTTAAGGAAATTAATAAAGTAAAAAAAATTACAACCGTAATTGGTTTAAAAACGCTTTTAGAAAAGTAATTTTTCATTTTATTTAATTTCAAAATTCTTTAACGCCAAAAATTTCTTGCTATTTTTAATCTTACATAATTTGGTAGAAATTTGTTAATAGCAACTTGGAATGTTAACTCTATAAGAACCAGACTTTCACAAATATTAGATTGGATCAATCAATCCAACCCAGATATTCTATGTTTGCAGGAAACGAAAGTGATGGACGATATTTTCCCTGTTGTACCTTTTGAAAAATTAGGATATTCAGTAGAGATCTATGGACAGAAATCATACAATGGTGTGGCTATTATTTCCAAAATAAAGCCAGAAAATGTTAAAAAAGGATTCTACGGTTGTAATGACTCAAATCAAAATATCGAAATTTTTCGAGATCAAAAAAGATTAATTTCTGCAGATATAAATGGTATTAAAATAATAAATGTCTATGTTCCAAATGGATCTTCTTTAGAATCTAGTAAGTTCGCATACAAAATTAATTGGTTAAATTGTTTAGCTTCACTTTTGGATGAGCAAGAAAAAAAAGGAGAATTAATTTGTCTCATGGGTGATTTTAATGTTGCTCCATCTAACTTAGATATTCATGATCCAAAGAAATATGAAGGAGGAATAATGGCATCTAAGATAGAGAGAAATGCACTAAATAATGTTCTAAAAAAAAGATTAATAGATTCGTTCAGGATTTATGAACAAAATACTGGCCATTGGAGTTGGTGGGATTACCGTAACAACTCATTTGAATTAAATAAAGGTTGGAGAATAGACCATATATATATCAGCAAAGAATTGTCATCAAAACTTAAAAGTTGTGTCATAGACAGCTCCCCTAGAGGTAATTTGCGTCCAAGTGATCATGCCCCAGTAATGATAGATCTTAACTTAAACGAAATAAATGCAGATTTTTTTGAGGATGAGGATAATTTCTTCGAAATATAAATAAAATAAATTGAATTTCTTTAATTCTTGAAAACGCCTACTAATAAAGAGTTATCTAAAGTAAGATTGTTTTTTATCTTGATTTCTTTAAAATTAATAATTTACAATCCAAACTATCGCAATAAAAATATCATAATGTAGAATTTCAACCTGATTGACAAAATTTTTACTAATTTCTAATTTAGAACATGACTAGATTTTTCTCAACACAACATTTATCTAAATTGTGACTGACATATTAAATTACACAAAATCAGAAGAAATTTTCTCTGCCGCCCAACTACTAATGCCTGGAGGAGTAAGCTCTCCAGTGAGAGCTTTTAAGTCTGTAGGAGGCCAACCAATTGTTTTTGACAGAGTAAAAGGGCCTTTTGCTTGGGATATTGATGGAAATAGATATATTGACTACATAGGAAGTTGGGGACCTGCTATATGTGGACATGCCCACCCTGAAGTTACGACGGCATTACAGGAAGCAATTGAGAAAGGCACTAGCTTTGGTGCACCATGCGTTTTGGAGAACCAACTTGCTGAAATGGTAATAGATGCAGTCCCATCTGTTGAAATGGTTAGATTTGTCAATAGTGGAACTGAAGCATGCATGGCCGTTTTGAGACTTATGCGAGCATTTACTGGAAGAGATAAAGTTATTAAATTTGACGGTTGTTATCACGGACATGCAGATATGTTTTTAGTAAAAGCAGGATCAGGTGTGGCCACTCTGGGTTTGCCAGATTCTCCAGGTGTTCCAAGGACAACAACTGCCAACACACTTACTGCTCCCTACAATGACCTAGAGGCAGTAAAAAAATTATTTTCTGAAAATCCTGATGCCATTTCGGGAGTTATTCTTGAGCCTATCGTTGGTAATGCCGGATTTATTACTCCAGAACCTGGATTCTTGGAGGGATTAAGGGAATTAACCACTGAGAATGGATCCTTATTAGTTTTTGACGAAGTAATGACTGGATTCAGAATAAGTTATGGGGGAGCTCAAGAAAAATTTGGTGTTACTCCTGATTTAACAACCCTTGGTAAAGTAATTGGTGGAGGCCTACCTGTTGGAGCTTATGGAGGCAAGAAAGAAATAATGTCAATGGTTGCCCCTTCAGGGCCGGTATACCAAGCAGGCACTTTGAGCGGCAATCCACTTGCAATGACTGCTGGGATAAAAACCCTTGAACTGCTTAAACAAGATGGTACGTACGATAAACTTGATTCAACAACTTCTAGATTAATTGAAGGAATAATTCAGTCTGCAGAAAATAACGGTATTGCTATTAACGGTGGGAGTGTAAGCGCCATGTTTGGATTTTTCTTATGCGATGGGCCAGTTAGGAACTTTGATGAAGCAAAAACAAATGATGCCGAACTTTTTGGTAAGTTGCATAGAGAAATGCTTCTACGAGGAATTTACCTAGCGCCAAGCCCCTTCGAAGCTGGTTTCACATCACTAGCTCACAGCGAAGAAGAAATTGATAAAACTATTGAAGCTTTTGACGAATCCTTTAATGCAATAAAAAAATAATCATTTACTTTTTTTTTGGTAAAAAAAGTAAATGATTAAAATTGTATAGAAGAATTATTTTTAAAAAATTATCTCTTACCACCAACTATTACTGGGGGTGTACCTCCTTCTGAACCTGGTAATCCGGGAACGACTTGTGTACTCCCATCCCATTTGTCGAGAAATAATTTAAAAAGTACCTGATCGTCGAGACTCCTATTTAATGTCTCATATCTAAGTGCTTCTTGTTCTGCAATTTCAACTTCAGTCTTTGCTCTCAGTAATTGCTGACCAGCTATTTGCTTCTGTTCAATCGCAGCTCTATATTCTTCAGCTATCTCTAATCCCGTAAGATCTAAACTTTTAACATCTACATAATCGAATGAATTTAATTCTTGTGCAACTGTGTCACCTACTTTTTCAGAAATTACTGCGAATTCAGTAGCAATTGTTTCTAGCTCATATTGAGAAAAGACTGACTTAAGAGCTTTTAGCAAAGATGGCTGAACAATTTTCTGATAAACATCGCTATTTCTGCTTGCAATTGTTGCAAAGATCCTTCCTGCCTCCTTAGGTTTTACTGAATACTTAACAGTAGCTGTAGCCCTAATAACTTGTAGATCTTTAGTCAAAGTTTCAAATTTTTCGGGTTGAACTTGAGTTTTTATATCAAATGGATATACAGACTGAACAAATGGTAGTTTGAAGTTTAAACCAGCTCTCCTTGAGGGTCCACTTACTTTCCCTAGTGTTGTAACAACTGCAACTTGTCCAGAAGGGACAACAAATAAAGATTGTGTGAGCAAAAGAAAGCCAGTAAAAGACAATACAATCAATAATGTTGCTGTCCCCCCAGGACCTGTTGGAGTAACATTTTTAAAAGATGTTGACATTAAATTTTTTCTTTTAATTAATCATATTTAAATAGACTAATTAGTGCATTAATAAGGCATTTAATTAAAATATTTTTTTAATAATTGTAGATTTAAATGTAAATACTATTTACTAGATATTTTGTTTAAATTCTTGCAAAAGTTCTAAATAAAGATCCTCATCTATCTCCCTGATATCATATTCGGAGGGCAACACACCATGCTTATGCTCATGTACCGCCATCCAACAAAATTTCTCTATTTCTTCTTTTGAAAAACGAGGGTATTCTTTTACATTCTTAATCAATGTGTTAATGAGAGATTTTGAATAATCTGCCATATTTTTAAAATAATCTTACTAAAGATTTTATCTAAAGTTATTAGCTTTTAGAGGAATGTTCAAAGACTCCTCCAACTCATTAACAAGCTTAATTGCCAACTGAAGATCATTTTTGCTCTTACTAGAAACCCTGAGTGTTTCTCCATTGATGCTGACATTAATTTTTTTTATTTGATCTCTAATGTTTTTACTGATTTTTTTTGCAATTTCTTGTTTAATTCCTTGTTTTAATAAAATTGTCTGTTTAATTCTATTACCACTAACTATTTCAATGTCACCGTAGTCAAATATTTTTAGAGATAAGTTTCTTTTTATTGCCTTTTGTCTAATTATGTCATTAACAGCATTCAAAGTAAGTTCGCTATTGGTGATTATAAAAATATTTTCTTTTTCTAAATCAACTGAAGTATCCGTGCCCTTCAAATCGTAACGCTGAGAAATTTCCCTTTTAACTTGATCCAAAGTATTGACTAATTCTTGTCTATCAAAATCAGAAACTACATCAAATGAAAAACTTTCTGCCATAGTAAATTATTAAATGCTAAATATTATTAGCATAAATCATCTTTTAATAAGGGGAAATGGGTTAATTTAATCAAAAAATAACAAACTAACCACTTTGCCCATTTCTTCAGCACATCTACAACTATTTAGCAAAGTTTCACTATCGTGAAAGGCAAAGCATATTAATTGATCGCACCTTGTAATAATTTCTTGATTACAAAGACTACTTGCAAGTGGCAAAGGTAATTCATCATTTTCACTTTTTTCTACCAAATGCATAACCCTCTCAAGTTGATCCTTTATTTCGGGTATTTGTCTATCAAGACTTTGTGGTAATAAAACAGTTAATAATGATGGATTAATATCTAAAACAGCTCGAATAACAGCTGCATTAACACCTTGAGATCCAGACGTAAGGATATTATGTCCTTCCTCTGCTAACGATCTTGCTATCAACTCAATTAAGTGGATATCTACAACCGGTACGTGTCTACTACCTAAAAAAGCAATTCTCCTTTTCCCATTATCTTGGAGTTTTGCAAGTTCTTGAGCTAAGGCATCAACACCTTCAGTTGCTGGTAGATCTAAAGAGCGACTCAAAATAATAAAGTTCCTATATTTGAAATTAGCATTTATCTGAAAAATTGCAGGGAAAATCAATCTTTTCGAGAATTCTTTTTAGATTTACATGCTCTTGAACTAATTGAATAGCATAAGAAGCTTTAATTGATTCATGTATTCTTACATGACCAAAAGCTTGTTCAATAATTTCCACGGAAGAAAGAGTATCTAATTCCACCTTTAAAATTGGAACCTCCAATTCCTCCGCTCTATGAATCAATTGTGACAAAGGATCTCCTAAACCAGTTAAAATAAGGCATTGAGTCGAAGCCTCCAAAGCAGCAAGTTGGATATCAGTTCTATCAGCTCCAGTAACTACAGCCATATTTCGTCTTCTCCTGAAAAATTCCATTGCAGAATTCACTCCCATTGCACCAATACTTAATGTTTCAACAAGCAATTGATCTTTTTCGGGGCAACAAATTACTTGGGCATCTAGTCTTCTCACAAGCTCACCTACGGTGACACTTCTAAGAAGTGGTGATTTCGGCATTACTCCAAAAACTTCAATATCCAGATCTTTAAGAGAGGGTATTATTTCATTTTTAACTTTTTCGACTTCTTGCGGCAAAACTCCGTTTAATACAACTCCAGCCAATTTCTCACCTAATTGTTTTTTCGCGTCAAGTAATGCATCCACACTTTTACAATCTTCCCATAAATTCACAATTAAAACTTTCGCATCTAAATCCCTAGCCAGTTGTGGGAGACTTAAGCCATAAATCATACCCTCATGAAGACTTCCAGCTGCCTCTAAAATATTCAGACCTTCAAAATCATCATTAACCAATCCTTCAATCTGATCAAAACCCTTTCCTGGGAGTAAGTCTTTATTGAAGATTCTTTTTTCAGCTGAGATATTATCCAATAATCCTACTGAAGAAATTAAATTCTCCTCTTTGATATTTAATGTTGATCCAATAAACTTAACATCATCATCTATTAATCCTTCATAAGACATTGAGGGAAGATTAGTAAGTTCAATACATGTTGCTAGAGGTTTTCCTATGCGAACTTTTTTTTTCTTTTGTAAAAGTTTTTTTGCTATACCAAGAACCATTGCAGACTTACCACTAAATGGCTCACATGAGCCAATTAATAATATATCGCTCATAATTTAGTAAATTATTTATTGATAGGTTTAAGATAATATTTTTTTCAGAACTAAACAAATATTTATTTATGAGTTTTAATCAAATAAGAAAATAAATAATCTTTTTTTTGGTAAATTTATTTTAATTCTTTGGTATCTCATAAAAATCAAGCAAAATGATAAATCCAACCAAAAACGAAAAAACTATAGGGATTACTGGAGCCTCAGGTGCTCTTGGGAAAGAATTAACAAAGTTGTTTCGTCAAAAAGGATATAAAGTGATTGGATTTACTCATAGTAAAACTAATTATGAAATAAATCTTGAATCTCCAAATAAATGGATTAAATGGGAATGTGGGAAGGAGTCATCATTAAAAAAACAATTAGAAAATATAGACATTTTAATTTTGAACCATGGTATCTATGATTTGAGTAGAGAAAATTCCAATTATAAAAACTCAATAGAGATAAATGCATTAAGCAAATTCAAATTTTTAAATTTATTTGAAGATATTGCTCTAAGCAATGAATCACTAATAAAAAAAGAGATTTGGATAAATACATCTGAAGCAGAAATATTACCCGCCCTAAATCCTTCATATGAGATTAGTAAATCACTTATTGGTCAATTAGTTTCTTTCAAAAAAAATCTTCTGGACAAAAATACAAAGAAAAAATTAATAATAAAAAAAATCATCTTAGGGCCTTTTAAATCAGAACTAAATCCTCTTGGAATAATGAGTCCCAAATTTGTTTCTAAAAAAATTTATGATTTAGCCAATTCAAAAAATTATTTAGTAATAATTAGCCCAAACCCTTTAACTTATATACTTTTCCCTTTAAAAGAACTTTTTAATTTTTTGTATTGCCAAATTATCTATAAGTACAAACCTTAGTGTCTAGAAATCTCGATCTGTCAATATTTCGATACCATCTTTTAAAACAACTATTGTATGCTCCCATTGGGCCGATAGTTTTCCATCTTTTGTTATTACGGTCCATCTATCATTCAGTGTTTTGCAAAATTTAGTCCCTTCATTAACAATCGGTTCAACCGCTAATGTCATTCCTTCACGAAGGATGACGTTGGGCAATTCTTTGGTCCGAAAATTAAATACCGATGGTTCTTCATGAAGATTTCTTCCAACCCCATGACCTGTATAGTCTTCTACAACACTAAAGCCATTTTTTACAACAATGTCTTCGATTTCCCCAGCTACATCCAGAAGTGTATTCCCTGCCTTGATTTTAGAAAGCCCTCCGTACAATGCTTTATAAGCTATATCACTAAGTTTTTGAGCCTTTGGACTAACTTCTCCTACACAAATTGATATACAACTATCTCCATGAAAACCATCTAAATATGCCCCTGTATCAATTTTAACTAAGTCACCATTTTTAATTATTTTATTTTTACTTGGAATCCCGTGGACAACCTCATTATTAATACTTGAACAAATACTAGAAGGGAATCCATGGTAGCCCTTGAAACTTGGCACAGCTCCAAAACTTTTTATCCTCTTTTCTGCGAAATCATCTAAATCTTTTGTACTCATTCCAGGTTTAATTAAGTCATTAATTTCCCTCAAAACAGTTGCTACAATCCTGCTAGATTTTTTCATCAAATTTATTTCCCGTGAAGACTTTATTTCAATTCCTCTTCTCTTCTGTATAAAAGGAACTTGATCATTAGCTTTGGAATTATTTTTATTTAACAAAAGATCTGCAAAATGTCTCATTGGAATAAATAATAGTAATAGGTAAATATCTTCAAAATAGCCTTTATGATCTTGGCTACCTTAAATCTATCAATAACAATGGGAAAGAAACAAAAATGAAAACTTTATTTAATTCTAGGCAATTTCATAAGGCTTTGGCGCCCTGGATTTTTCTTCCATTATTTATATCTTCAATTACTGGTCTTCTTTATAGGGTTTCAAAAGATTTACTGGGTTACTCTAGAGAACAAGTTCATTGGTTAATGTCTCTCCATGAGGGTGAATGGCTTGGAGATAATGGCGAACTTATATACGTAATATTGAATTCCCTTGGAGTTTTATGGATGCTCGTCACAGGATTCCAAATGTTTTCAAAAACAATTTCATTTACCAAAAAGGTTACTAAAGGCGAGTCAAAAGGTTAAGATATAGAACTTGTAGGATAGTAATGACCAAAATGGCCAAAGAGAAACAAGAGAAGAATCAAGAAACCGTTATTAAAGCTGACGCATCATTTGATGTAGCAGTTGAACAACAAGAAGAAAATACGGTTTCTAAGACTACGCAAACCTTAAGCGCATCCAATCTTATTAAGGAATTTGAGAACGAACAATTAAAAAAAGAATTACCTGAGATATATGTTGGGGACACTGTTAAAGTTGGAGTGAAAATTACAGAAGGTAATAAAGAAAGAGTCCAACCTTATGAAGGCGTTGTTATAGCAAAAAGACATGGAGGAATTAACCAGACTATTACAGTTAGAAGAATTTTTCAGGGTATAGGTGTTGAAAGAGTATTTATGCTACATAGTCCACAGGTTGCCTCTCTAAAAGTTGAACGTAGAGGTAAAGTAAGAAGAGCTAAGTTATTCTATCTGAGAGATAGAGTAGGGAAAGCTACTCGCGTAAAACAACGCTTTGATCGATAAAGTTGTAAATTAATTAACTTATTGGTCACAAAGACGCTTATAATCATTTAAATGCGTCGTTAGTTCAGTTGGTAGAACGCAGGTCTCCAAAACCTGATGTCGGGGGTTCAAGTCCTCCACGACGCGTTTGATCAACATTATGTAAATCATTTTTTCATAAAATGGAGTTAGATCTTCAACCTGGGGACGTAGTTAAAGTCCTCGAATCAGCAGCTTTAGGATGGGTTCGTGCAAGAGTTATCAGAGTTAAGTCTGGTGGAAGAGTTGTCGTACAAAGTGACCAAGGCAGAGAATTTACTGCTAGAGGCAATCAAGTTAGGTTGATAGAACCTGCTGGTTTTAGACCTCAAAAATAAATAGTTGTTTACACTAAGGCAGTTAAAAAACTAATTATTTCTGTAAATCCTCAAATTAATAAATTTTTTTTATTACAACCCCATAAATTAAGTATTATGATCTGATAATTTTAAGAATGAAGTTCTAAATAAATTTAGAACAAAACTCTGGGACCGTAGTTCAACTGGTTAGAGCACCGCCCTGTCACGGCGGAAGTTGCGGGTTCGAATCCCGTCGGTCCCGTTTTTTCTAAAAGAAATTTGGAAAAACGTTTAAGACTAGCCCCGAGTCCAACGGGTTTATTTCATATTGGGACAGCGCGAACAGCACTATTCAATTGGTTGTATGCACAAAAAATAGGTGGAAAATTTCTTATCAGAATAGAAGATACAGATTTTCTTCGATCTAAATCTGAATATACAAAAAATATATTAGAGGGCTTGAAATGGCTTGGACTTAAATGGGATGAAGAACCTATAAAGCAAAGTGACCGAATTTCGATTCACAAAAGTTATATCAAAAAACTATTGGAATGTGGAGCTGCATATAGGTGCTTTACATCAGAAGATGAAATATCTGAATTAAGAGAAGAACAAAAAAAGAAAGGATTACCCCCAAAGCATGATAATAGACACAGAAGTCTGTCAAAAGAAGAAATAGAAACATTTATATCCCAAGGGCGGACTTCAGTAATAAGATTTAAGATTGATGAAAAAATTGATATTAAATGGGTAGATCAGATAAGAGGCGAAATTAAATGGCAAGGGAGGGATTTGGGCGGTGATTTAGTTTTATCAAGAAGGGCTAAGGGATATGAGATTGGTGATCCTTTGTATAATCTTGCAGTTGTAGTTGATGATAATTTCATGAATATTACTCACGTTGTAAGGGGTGAAGACCATATCTCGAACACTGCAAAACAAATATTGATTTATAAAGCATTAAATTTTAATTTGCCAACTTTTTCGCATACACCCTTAATACTAAATAGAGAAGGGAAAAAATTATCTAAGAGAGATTGCGTTACTTCAATCGACGAATTTAAAGAAATGGGATATTTACCTGAGGCCCTATCAAACTATATGGCATTTTTAGGTTGGTCTCCAAAATCTGCCGACAGAGAAATACTTTCACTTGAAGAGATATCTGAAATTTTTGACTTATCAGAAATAAATAAAGCTGGAGCCAAATTTAGTTGGGAAAAACTCAACTGGATTAATTCTCAATATATAAAAAATATGGAATCAATAAAGTTAATTGAGATCATCAGAAAATACTGGGATGACAATGGTTGGAAGCCGCCATCTCAAGAATGGGCTAATAAATTAGCAATTTTGATTAGAGACTCTATGACTCTTTTAAAAGATTCAATTGATCAATCAAAACCATTTTTCTTAATACCTATAATTCAAAAAGAAGGTCAAGATTTTCTGGAAAACCGGGAAAGCAAATTATCTTTAAAACTAATCTTAAATTATTTAATTGAGCAAAATACTATTAAACTAAATAAAGATAAAGCCAAAGAAATAATAAACGAAATCTCAAAAAAGCATAATATTAAAAAAGGGATATTAATGAAATCATTAAGAGTAGCCTTTTTTGGATCTCTCAGTGGGCCAGATTTAATTCAAAGTTGGGAGCTTTTCGCAGAGAGTAAAACTGATAGAACTCGAATTGAAAGATGTCTTTAATCAATCAAAATTATTTTTTTGGCCTAATTTAAGTCTATTTACCAAAGGTTTAGCTGAAAGTCCTTGTATTCCTACTGTCATCAAAATAGTAAGAAAAACTAAACCTTGTAGACGGCCAGCCCCAAGGATACCAGCCTGCTCTAATCTGATAGAAAAAAGAGAAGCTACAGCTGCAGTAACAATACCTCTTGGGGCTAACCAGGCTAAAAATATTTTTTCTTTTAAGTTCAATTCTCTCCCCATAGTTGCTATCCAGATAGAGATAGGGCGAACAATTACCATCAACATAAAAACGCAAACAATCCCTCCCCAGCCTAGCGGACTTAATTCACCCCAAGAAACGTCAGCGGCCAAAAGAGGAAAAAGAACTGTTATGGCTAATTGAGCTAATTCACCTATTAGATTATCCAATCTCTCCTTATCTATAACTTCTCTTTTACCTACAATAAAACCTGCCGCGACTGAAGCCGGCAAGCCTGATTCTGGTAAAAAATATTCGCAAATTCCATACACAAGGAAAATAAATCCAAGGGTAACTTGGAGCTCTATACCAAATGAGGCTTCATTTTTTATTTTTTTTAAAATTTCTGATAGTAACCATCCTGCACTTAATCCGATTAAAACTCCTCCCCCTAATCTTTGCATTAATGCTATAAATACATCGTTAATCCCACGAAGGTCCCCTAAAGTCAATTCTAAAAGCAGTAATGCTAGTACTGCACCAATTGGTTCAAGCAGCAACCCCTCAGCTTTTAAAACTTCCGAGAGTGGGGAAGCTAATTTTATTTGTTCCACTAATGGAGAGACAACTGTTGGTCCAGTAGCTAGAACTATGGCACTATATATTCCTGCGACTTGCCATGAGAGGCCAGCCAGCCAATGAGCAATGAAAATTCCAGCTGATAATGAAATAAAAAGTCTTACCAATGAAATTTTTAAAACAGTATTTCTTATGTTCCCCTCAGGCAGTTTTAAATTTAATCCCCCTTCAAAAAGAACCAAACAGACCAAAAGCCCCACAATAGTTTCAAGCCCTTGCCCGAGATCTAAAGGCTCAACAAGTCCCAATCCTGATCTTCCAATTAATAATCCAGAAAGCAATAAAATAACAACACTTGGGAATCCTGTAAAAGAAGAAAATAATCGAGCGCAAGCGCCTGCAAATACAGTTATCCCCCAAAGTAATCCAAGCCTTTCAGGCGTCATATAAAATTATAAATAATAAAAACATTCATTATTTTGATTAAATCAATAATCTTATCTCTAGTCCAATAAAAACAATACTTTTTAATTTATTTCATCAGCTGAAAAATAGTATTATAAAAAAATCTTTCAAAATTACTTTTAAGAAAATTAATTTTATTTCTATTAAGAAAACTGGCTTATTAAAGCAATAATTATAAAAATAATTCCTATACCAACAGTTGCCATCCTTCCATTCCATATTTCAGCTTGAGGGGTAAAACCTCTTTTCCACAAATTCAATTCCTTTTTATCAACGAAGTTTTTTGTCTCTTTAATCTCGATTTTAGGTTGGTTGTTCATTGAAATTAGAAAGGAGGGTTTTCTTCATAAAGGGTATTTGCTTGTTCAATTGATAGTCTTCCTGCGACACCTAATTTGAGGGAACTTAAATGATCCTTAAATTTGATTCTGAACAACGCCGCCGCTCCAATCATTGCCGCATTATCTGTACAAAGATCAAGAGGCGCTAAATGAACTTTAATAGATTTTTTACTAGCTTCACTAATCATCATTTTTCTTAATGTATTGTTAGCAGCCACTCCCCCAACCACAACTACATTATCCAAGCTATGATCTTCCGCGCATTTTATTGTTCTCTCTACCAAGACCTCTGCCACTACTCTCTCAAAACTTGCAGCGATATCTGGAATTGGAAGGGTCTTACCAGCCAAATTTATTCTTTCAACTAATCTTAATACGGCAGTTTTTAAACCACTAAAAGAGAAATCATATTTAAGAAATCCACCTTTTTTATCAGAGATCTTACATTTTGGTAAATTAAATTTCATTGGGTCCCCATTTTTAGCAATCTTTTCAATTGCCGGTCCACCTGGATAACTAAGACCTAACAGTCTGCCAACTTTATCAAAGGCTTCTCCAGCAGCATCATCAAAACTTTTCCCAAGTCTTTGCATCCCCCTACTATCATCTACCTTTATCAATTCAGTATGCCCGCCGCTTACAAGTAATGTAAGAAAAGATTTCTTTGGATAGTTTTCTGAAAATAGAATTGAAGATAAATGCCCCTCCAAATGATGAATTCCCAAAAATGGTTTTGAATGTAACATGCAAAGTGATCTTGCAGTTATAGAGCCAACTCGTAAACAACCAACTAATCCAGGAGCTACAGTTGACGCAATATAATCGACTTCCTCAATTTTAATTTTTGCTTCTTCTAGAGCCTTATCTAAAACAAAAGGTAATAATTCTAAATGCTTTCTAGCTGCAAGTTCAGGCACAACTCCTCCCCATTTTGAATGATCTTCAATTTGAGAGGCAATTATATTTGAATGTATTCTGAAAATTTCGCCAATATTAGAAACTATTGAGACAGATGTCTCATCACAACTTGTTTCAATAGCTAAAACTTTATGCATTTTTGATTCAACTTGTTCTATTTTAATATTAATTTCTTACTTAACACACTATAAGGAATTAAAGATTGCAACTTATGAAATTCTTTTTTTCAATCATAACCTCAGTTTTTCTGTTCCTCGGAATTACTCCAATTGCTCTAGCTGCAAATGGGCCTGCCTTAAACGCAGATAGAGCTAGCACAGAATATACCGCTTCAGCCCTCACAAAATGCTCTGAAAATCCTAAATTCATTGAGAGAGCAAATTCTGCAACTACTCAAAAAGACATATCAAGATTTGAAAGATATGGAAAAGCATCATGCGGAGATGATGGTCTTCCTCATTTAATAATTGGACCTCCTCTTGAGCCATGGGGAGCCCTGCTAAATAGAGGTCATGAAGGAGATTTACTTATTCCCGGAGTATTGTTCATTTATATTGCTGGAATTATAGGTTGGTCAGGAAGAGAGTATCTCATTGAATCAAAAAAGACTAAGAATCCAGCAGATCTTGAGATCATTATTGACCTTGACTTAGCCAGAAAATGTCTTGTAAAAGGAGCTCAATGGCCTCTTCTTGCTAATAAACAAGGTAGAAATGGAGATTTAAGAGAGAAAGATAATAATATTACACTTAATGGTCCTCGCTAGACATCCTTAAAAACTTTCATAAAACAAATGTTCAAAATTCTAAACACAAAATTTGTCAGATCCGCTCCAGTGGTAGCAGCAATTTGGCTAAGCCTAACAGCTGGAATAATTATTGAATTTAATAGGTTTTTCCCAGATTTATTATTCCATCCAATGAGTTGATAAATAGAAAATAATCAAGTTTTTATTAACTTGATTATTTGTTTTGCTGTTTCATCAACATTGTGATTTGTTAATGCAAAATCAAATTCATTTGATACTGAAATCTCATAATTAGCCCTTGAGAGTCTTTTTTTAATTGCCTCTTCTTCTTCTGTACCTCTATTTCTTATTCTTCTCTCTAACTCTTCTTTATCCGGAGGAAGTAAAAATATTGAATGTGAATAAGGAAACTTATTTTTTATTTGCCTTGCACCCTCTACTTCAATTTCAAGTAGTACGGTAAATCCCTTTTTTATTTTCTCATTAACAGAAGACAAAGGCGTTCCATAATAGTTTCCAGCAAATTGAGCCCATTCAAGGAAAAGGTTTTGTTCAATCATTTCTTTAAACTTTTCTTGATTTAAGAAATAATAATTTTCTCCGTCCTTCTCTCCCTCTCTAGGTTCTCTAGTAGTTGCAGATATTGAAAGCCAAAAATTTTTTTCTTTACCTAATATTTCTTTAACAACTGTTCCTTTACCTACCCCGCTGGGTCCAGTAAGGATAATAAGTTTTTTTTGATTTTTCATATTAAATTTTTTACAGTAAAATGGACATCTTGTGAATTAAAAAGGAATAATGCAAAAGGGTGTTCCACAGATAATGGATATTACATCTATTAGATCTGTCTTGCATTATTTGACAAAGAACATCTTACCTACAAAGTTTGAGACTGCCCAACAACCAGAGCCTAATACGATTCAATTATGTTTCAGAGGAGTTGATTCTCAAACATGGTTAGAAGTTTCTTGGAATGGAGACTCTCCAAGAATACTAAAAATAAATAAGCCAGAAAAGATTGGGAGAGAAAGCACACTTTCTAAACAAATAAGATACGGCTTAAAGTATATGGCTTTAATTTCGATTGATCAAGATAATTTCGAGAGAGTTATAAAATTTAGTTTTGCGAAAAAACCTGGAGATGAAATTAATAAGTATTTAATTTTTGAATTAATGGGAAAACATAGTAATATTTTTTATCTGGATAATAAACATAAAATAATTGCCGTTGGTAAACAAATTAAATCAAGTCAATCTAGTTTTAGAACAATTTCAACAGGATCAATTTATTCTGGCCCTCCAGTCAATCTCAAAAAACAACCTAGAGAAGATGAGTCTTTTCAATCATGGAAAGACTCAATTTCAATAGTACCTGAGTCTTTGAAATACTGTTTAATAAATACCTATCAAGGAGTAAGCCCTATCCTCACAAAACAATTAGAGGTTGTTAGCTCAACTGTTAATTCAGAAATAATGGGGAAAAATATTGATTTCATTAGCAACTCAGACTTAAAGGAGATATTTAAAAATTGGAAGATTTGGATAAACAGGTTTAAAAACAATAACTTTAACTTTTCTACATTCAACAAAGATTTTTATTGCGTTTGGTTTTTTGATAAGGAAATTAATTGCGAAAATAAAATAGATTTATGCACAAGCTTAGAGAATTATTATGATTATCATCTGAAACAAAAAAAACTTGAATTATTGAAAAAGAAAATTGAAGGGATAATTTTCAAACAGACCAATACTGAGAAAAAGAATTTAAATATTCAATATGATCTTCTGATAAAATCAGAAAACTACGAAATTTATAAAGAAAAAGCTGATAATATATTCGCTTCACATGAAATTAAAAAACAAGATATTATAAATGGTCAAAAACTATATAAAAAATCAAAAAAACTAAAGAGATCTAGAGAATTAATAAAAGAAAGATTAAGTATTTACAAAACAAATATAGAGAGATTAGACGAATTCACTACGCTTCTAGAAAATTTAAATTCTTTAAATCATGAAAAACTTTTTATGAGAATCAAACTACTAGAAGAAATTATGGAAGAAATTTGCAACGAGTTTAATATCAAAATCAAGAAGCAAAGAGAAGATCAGAAAAGTACATATGAGATAGAGTCTTCACCAATTCAAGTTGAAACTCCCACAGGATTGAAGCTTCAGGTAGGGCGAAATATGAGGCAAAATGATTTAATAAGCTTTAAGTTCTCAAGAAAAGGCGATTTATGGTTTCATGCACAGGAATCACCAGGCAGTCATGTAGTTTTGAAGTCTTCATCTCAAGTAGCATCTGAACAAGATCTTCAAATAGCTGCAGATTTAGCTGCTTTATTTAGTAAGGCAAAAAGAAACATTAAAGTTCCAATTAATTTGGTAAAGATTAAAGATTTGCAAAAAATCAAAAACGGAGGACCGGGTTGCGTTTCCTTTAAAAATGGAGAAATTATTTGGGGAAATCCTACAAGAGGAGAAGATTACATTAAAAAAAATCTTAAAACAGTAATTTAGTTTATAATAAAAAAAAATTTTAAATCTAAATGTTTGATTTTCTTTTAGGCACTCATGAATTTTTAGGAAATCATAGTTTTCCAGAATTTATTGTTGGATATCTATTTGGTGCTGCATTAATAATTGGAGCTCCTACTGTTTTCTTACTACTTGCCTTCGTAAGCGCTTTAATGAAAACAAATGGGAAAATGGGTGGATATAGAGAATATGAAACTTATGGTGAATCATCTTTAAATGATGCCCCTCCTTTCTTATTACCAGATCCAACAAATCCTAAATTAAGCAAATAATTAAGTTTATCGAAAAATAAATTGGACTTTGACAATAGTAGTTTTAAACCTTTTTCTTACACAATTTTTATTAAAGAATAATGAGAGGTACAGGTCAAAGTAAAAATAAATTATCAGATTCGATGACTTTTAGTGATCATTTAGAGGAGCTTCGTCAAAGGATACTAAACTCAATTTACTCAATACTTTTTTCAATATTCTTTAGTTTTCTCATCATAAAGCCATTAATATCTTTTTTAGAAATTCCAGCTGGTGATATTCATTTACTACAACTTGCTCCAGGAGAGTTTTTATTTGTCGCTATTAAAGTTGCAGGTTACAGCGGATTGATAGTTTCTATGCCTTATATTTTTTATCAAATAATATTATTCATTTCTCCTGGTTTAACAAAACGAGAAAAAAGCCTTATCTTGCCTGCAGTTTTTGGTTCAGGTCTTCTGTTTTTTTTAGGATTAATTTTTTCATGGTGGATATTAGTCCCTGCAGCAATAAATTTCTTCATTAGTTTCGGTGCTGATATTGTTGAACCAACTTGGTCTATAGAAAGATATTTTGATTTTGTTCTCTTATTAATGTCTAGCACTGCAATAGCTTTTCAATTGCCAGTATTACAATTTATACTTGGTTCTCTTGGAATAATCACAACAGAAAAAATGATTTCGAATTGGAAGATAGTTGTAATTTCCTCTGCAATATTATCTGCAGTGATTACCCCTTCAACTGACCCATTGACTATGTCATTGCTATCTATATCAATTGTGTTTTTATTTTTTGTGGGTACTGGATTAACTTACTTATCAGAAAATCTTAAGTCAAAAACTCTTTCATCTTCTCATTAAGATCTAATTGCAAGCTGACAGCTCTACCTAACCTTGGCTTAGCATTGACTTTCTTTAGCCATTCCCTTACTTCTTCTGAATATCCACATCTATTTAAAATCTCGATTTTTTCAGCTATCGATTTTTTATATTCATCTTCACTTAAAGGGAATGATTCCTGTCCAAGAAATCCCCACATCATTTGAAAATAAACGAATTTTCCTCTTCTAAAGAGTCTAAAATCATATTTTTTACCCCAGCGATGAATCAAATAATGTATAACTTCATCTACTAGCAATGGGTTCATTTAAATCAATTAATTAAGACTTCCTAAACTTTTACTTTAAATTATTAAAAGTCCTATCTATTTGCAACAGAAATTGAACAATTTGCTCCATAATAACTAATAAATAACAGAACCAAGTAGCGAATGACTCAATTAAGTTCCAGTGATGTCCCTTCAATGGGTCGAAGGCAATTTATGAATCTTCTTACATTTGGTACTGCAACTGGTGTAGCTTTAGGAGCCCTTTACCCCGTAGCAAATTATTTCATGCCTTTAAGAGCAGGCGGTGGTGGAGGTGGAACTTCTGCTAAAGATGAATTGGGGAATCCAATAACTAAGACAGGTTGGTTATCTACCCATCAAGCAGGAGACAGAAGTCTAGTTCAGGGTCTAAAAGGAGATCCAACTTATTTAATAGTTAATGAGGGTGGGGAAATAGGAGAATTTGGTTTAAATGCAATTTGTACTCATTTAGGTTGCGTTGTCCCATGGGATAGTGGTGCTAATAAATTCATATGTCCTTGTCATGGAAGTCAGTACGATACTAACGGGAAGGTAGTAAGAGGGCCTGCGCCTTTATCTTTAGCTCTAGCTCATGTAGATATTGAAGATGATGCTGTGCTCGTAAAACAATGGTCAGAAACTGACTTTAGAACTAATGAAAATCCATGGTGGGCATAAAAAAATGAAAGGTCTTAAAAATCAAATCATGAAAAAAACAAGTTTATTTATCTGTACTCTGCTTTTCATTTCAAGCATTGTATTTTATCCAAAGATCAGTTTTGCTTATCCATTTTGGGCTCAGCAAAACTACGAATCCCCAAGAGAAGCCACAGGTAAGATAGTCTGTGCAAATTGTCATCTAGCTCAGATGCCTACAATTGCAGAGGTACCACAATCTGTTGGAGCAGACAGTGTTTTCAAAGCTGTAGTCAAAATACCCTACAAAAATGATTTAAAAGAGATAGGAGCTGATGGTTCGGAAGTTCCATTACAAGTTGGTGCTGTTGTAATGCTGCCTGATGGCTTTAAACTTGCTCCACAAGAAAGATGGACCGAAGAAATAAAAGAGGAGACAGAAGGGGTTTATTTCACTAATTACAGTGAAGAGAAAGACAATATCATTATTGTCGGACCTTTACCTGGCGATACCAATAAAGAAATCGTTTTCCCTGTACTTTCCCCTGACCCATCCACTAATAAAGAATATCACTATGGGAAATACTCGTTACATATTGGAGGCAATAGAGGTAGAGGTCAGGTATATCCAACTGGAGATAAGAGCAATAATGTAGTATTCACTTCTTCCACCGCAGGAACTATAAATTCAATAGAAACAATTGAAGATGGTAGTTATCAAGTAAATATAGAAAACGATAATGGTGAAATAACTACTGAAGCAGTGCCTGTTGGTCCTCAACTTATCGTAAAAGCGCAAGACAAAATTAATGTAGGTGACCCTCTTACTAATGATCCCAACGTTGGTGGCTTCGGGCAATTAGATGCTGAGGTTGTACTTCAGAGCCCTTATAGAGTTATTGGATTGATTGCATTCTTCATTGGTGTAGGCTTAACACAAATACTTTTAGTATTAAAGAAAAAACAAGTAGAAAAAGTGCAAGCAGCAGAGGGTATCTAACTTTCTCTAAATGCTTATACTTCAAGCTTTTATACAATCTCCAGGAGAAACTTTTTTAAATTTAGGACTTATAACTATTAGATGGTACGGACTTCTTATTTCGGTTTCAGTTTTAATAGGCCTATTTGTCTCTAAAAAACTAGCAAAGGCAAGAAATATTAACCCAGATTACATTAGTGAAATACTTCCATCATTAATAATCTCTTCAATAATTGGAGCTAGAGCTTATTACGTAATTTTTGAGTGGAGGCAATATAGTGGAGAGAACTTTTTTACTTCTTTTGAACTATTCAATAACATCATTCAAATACCTTCTTTTCTTGCAGTTTGGGAAGGAGGCATAGCAATCCATGGAGGTCTAATTGGAGGATTAATATCTATTATCTATTTCTGTAAGTCGAGAAAAATTAATTTAAAAACTTTTATAGATATATTAATACCCTCGATTATTCTTGGACAATCAATAGGAAGGTGGGGAAATTTTTTCAATAATGAAGCCTTTGGAGTTCCTACAAATTTGCCTTGGAAATTATTTATACCTATCCAATATAGGCCTATAGAATTTATTAATTATGAATTTTTTCATCCTACATTTCTCTATGAGTCATTTTGGAATCTCTTAATTTTCATCGTCCTTATGATTACCTTTTATAAACAAAATAAAACAGATTTTTTCAGGCCCGGCTTTATTAGCTGTCTTTATTTAATAAGTTATAGCTTTGGAAGATTCTGGATTGAAGGTTTAAGAACTGACCCACTATGCATTGGTGGACTTCCACCTTTCTGTGATGGCGGTATAAGAATGGCTCAATTTATAAGTATTTTTCTATTTTCTTCTGGATTAATTGGAATATTTTTTTTAAGATTAAGAACATATAGTGGGAATAATAGAAAGAATGGATAACAAAATATCCTTTATTGGTGTTGGTCCAGGCGATCCAGAATTATTAACTTTAAAAGCATTAAAAAAGATAAAAATTGCAGATGTCATTATTTGGACTGATTCTCTAATCCCTGAAAAGATTTTAGATTCTGCTAAAGAAGGTTCTGAAAAAATAAAAACGAGTTCACTTAACTTAGAGCAAATCACCTCAATTATGATAGAAAAATTTCAGGCAGGGAAAACTGTTGTAAGATTGCATGATGGAGACCCTTGCCTTTTTGGAGCAATTAGAGAGCAAATCGAAATTTTAAAAAACGAAAAAATTGAAATCGAGGTTGTTCCTGGAGTAAGTGCTTTTCAAGTTGCTGCAGCATATCATGAAGCTGAGTTAACCATCCCTGACGTAACGCAAACAATAATTTTAACTAGAGCAGGAGGGCGAACAGGGATGCCCGAAAAAGAATCTCTGAAAGATCTTGCGAAACACAATTCCTCTATATGTCTATATCTAAGTGCTAGGCATGTGAAAAGGTCTCAAGAAACTTTACTAGAGTTTTACCCTCCAAAGACTAAAGTGATTGTTGGATTTAGAGTATCTTGGGATGATGGTTGGACATCATTAATAGAATTAAAAGATATGGAAAAATTTTCTATTGAGAAAAAACTAATTAGAACAACCATTTACATAATTAGCCCAGCAATTAGTAATTCTCAAAAAAGATCTAATCTTTACAATCCATCTTATAAGCATCTCTTTAGGAATAAATAATCTTAAAGTTGATAGAAAAATATTAATTACTATAATTAGTAAAAATTTATTTGCTTTGAAAGAAATAAAATCTGTTTCGGGAATCAACGATAAAGGAGGAGATTCCTCTTTAAAGAGAATAGGAAATTTCATAAAAGAGGCTAGGTTAAGTAAAAATAAATCAATTGAAGAATTGGCTTCTGATTTAAAAATTGGAGCTCATCAACTTGAAGCCATAGAGGAAGGTAATGAAGAAAAACTACCTGAAAAAGTATTTATCAAAGCAATGATTAGACGGATTTCACAGAAGCTAAAACTTGATACAGAATTTTTAATGGATGAATTCAAGACAGAGAGGAAAAAAGTGAAAATTGAAGAAATAGTTGAAGAAGTTTCCAAAAAAAATTATAAATCTAGGCAATCTAAGAATTTTAATCCACTAGGATTCCTAATATTTATTTTAATTTCAGGCTTTCTCGGACTAATAGCCTCGTCCTTAATTTTCAATTTATTTTCAGATTCTTCTCAGAATCAAACTCCAAAACAAGAACTTTTAAAAAAAACTAAATAACTTTTAATTCCAAATTCTTTAGTTCTTTTATCACATTACGGCATAATCCTAAGTTCCATTTTTCAAGAAGAAGATCCTGGTTTCTATCTACAGGTAAAAGTTGAAATGTAAGATTATCTTCCTGCAATTTTATTTGAACTGAGGAGATCACCTTGTCAGGTCTTTGATCAAGAGCTGCTGCTAGTCTCAGGATTAATGACATTTCAAGAACTAATGTTTTATCTTCTTTGGATATTAAATTTTGCCAAGACTCATGTCTTTTCTTAGGTAGAGTCTTTCTATGGTACCTAGCAATTGAAGCAATAATATTTGTTTCTGCTTCAGAATATCCCAACAACTCACAATTTTTTATTAAGTACCAAGAGTGTTTGTGATATGAACCAACATTCACATATTTCCCACAATTATAAAGATTAGAAGCTGCCCAAAGAAGTTCTTTAGCTTTAGGGTCATTATCGCTATGAAAGATATTTTTAGTCTGATCATAGATTTGAAAGGCAATATCAATAACTTTCTCAGCTCTTGTATTATCTACTCCAAACTTTCTGGCCTGATGAACTATTGTTGTTTTTCTAATATTGCCTTGAATATTTAACTCATTTTTAATTATCCCTTTACGAAGCATCCAATCCACAACCAAACCCTCTCGAAGAGCCCTCTCACTTATTATTAATTCATTAAAGTTCAACATCTCCATTGCGGTGTTTAATATCAATGCTCCTGGAATAATTATTTCTGCTCTTCTCTCACTTAATGAAGGTATTTTCTTGATTTCCGAAACTGGCAATTTAATTAGTTTTTCCAATACATTTTGTAAATTTTCCCTTTTAAATTTATAACCATGCAACTTTTGTTTAGATTCTCCCAAATCATCTGAAATCAAATTTCCTAATGAGGTTGCAGTGCCACTGGTTGCAATCATAGATAAAGGCTTATCTACCTTAGATCTACCCTTTATTTTTCGAACAGATGGTTCTAAAGATCCTTTAATAAAAGTTGTTAAAAAACTCGATCTTTCTGAAGTTATAGACCCTTTATTTAAAAAATCATTTTTAAGTCTTACCGCACCAATTCTCGAACTGGTAAGAGCTATTGCATCTTTTTTATCGGCAAGTATTAATTCTGTAGATCCTCCTCCAATATCTATGATGACAAAAGACTGATCTTCAAAAGACATCCCAGAAAGAACACCAAGGTAAATTAATCTGGCTTCCTCAGAACCACTTATCATTTCTATTTGAATACCAGTTTCATCAAGAACTCTTCTAATAAAATCTTGACCGTTTGGAGCTTCCCTAACTGCACTTGTTGCTGCTGTTACTATTTGTTTTACTCCATTACTTTTACAATATTCCTTAAATCGCTTAAGAGTAACTAATGCTCTTTGGATTGATTCTTCAGTAAGATTTCCCTCCTCATCTCTTTCTCCAAGACGAGTGGTAGATTTATCAGTGAATTTAATTGAAAATGATTTTAATTCTAGATTAATTTCTGCTACTAATAGATGTGTAGAGTTAGTTCCAATATCTATAGAAGCTACTAAAATTTGCTTTTCCTGAAAATATCTTAAATCTTGTTTATGTATCATTTCTTTTTATAAGATGCAGATATCTTTAATCCATTAATAAATATACCCAAGATTGATTATTAAATAATAGAAATCATTTAATCCTAGTAAGATTATTTAAAGTTATGAAATATACAATAGGTAATATGCAAAATAAAATTCGACAATTTAAATTAAGTACTTTTTTTGAATTATTAAGGTGGAATAAGCCGACTGGAAGAATGATCTTACTCATTCCTGCTGGATGGAGTTTATATTTAACCCCAGATGCTAATCCAACAATTTTAATGTTGCTAAGAATAATTCTGGGAGGACTACTAGTAAGTGGATTAGGCTGCGTGGTTAATGATATTTGGGACAAAAAAATTGATCAAATAGTTTTTAGGACAAAAAATAGACCTCTAGCTGCAAATAAAATCGATCTTAAAACGGCTTATTCAATTCTTTTCATTTTAATTTTATGTAGCTTCTTTTTAACTTTGTCACTACCTCAACCCGGAAGACTTCTTTCTATTTCACTTGCTTTTTTAGCTTTACCTATTATTTTAATTTATCCTTCTGCCAAAAGATGGTTTAAATATCCTCAATTAATCTTATCCATATGCTGGGGTTTTGCTGTATTAATTCCCTGGGCGGCAAATGAAGGGAATTTAAATAGTATTGTTTTATTGTTTTGTTGGCTAGCTACCATTTTTTGGACTTTTGGCTTTGACACTATTTATGCTTTAGCAGATAAAAAATTTGATATGAAAATTGGAATAAATAGTTCCGCTATTAACCTCCAGAATAATACAAGAATAACTATTCAAATTTGTTATTTTTTAACTTCTAGTTTTCTCGCATTATGTGGATTTATTAATCAAATGGATTTTATTTTTTGGCCAATTTGGCTTACAACGTCAATCTTAATGCAGAGAGATATACTAAAAGTATTTCCTGAGGAAAAGCAATCAATAAAAAATATAGGGAATCACTTCAAAAATCAATCAATTTATGGAGGATTCCTTTTATTAGGAATTATTATTGCCTCATAAATTCTAAATATGGTTTTTAGATTAAAAAAAGGTGATCTAATAGATATTTTAGCTCCAGGCTCCTTTATTGATGAAGACGAAAATTTTCAAAAAGGCATAGAAATCTTAAAAAATTGGGGCTTGGAAATTAATGAAAATAATTCTCTATCAAAAAAATTTGGTTATTTTGCAGGTGATGATCTAACTAGATTTGAAGAACTGGAAAAATCACAAAATAGTAAGCTAATCATTTTTGCAAAAGGAGGCTGGGGGTCAGCAAGACTTTTAGAAAAAGAACCTTCTTGGCAGCATGGTTTAATGCTTGGATTCTCAGATACATGTTCTTTATTACTATCTAAATATTCTCAAGGATTTATAGGTTCTATTCATGGCCCAATGGTTACTGGCCTTTTCAAAGAGCCAGAGTGGAGTCTGGAGAGATTAAGAAATTTACTTTTTGAGGGATATGTTGAGGACATAAGAGGAATTCCTTTAAGAGCTGGAAAAGCTAAAGGAGAAATTATCGTTTCTAACTTAACTATTGCTACTTTTTTAATTGGTACTAATCACTTTCCAGATTGCAAAGGGAAAATAATAATTTTTGAAGATATTAATGAAGATATTTATAAAATTGATCGCATGTTGACTTACCTCAGAATGACTAAAACACTTTCTGAAATTGCTGGTATTGGATTCGGAAGTTTTTCTAATGATTCCTGCGACTTAGAATGGAAAGATTTACTAAAAAAATGCATTATTGAAAGACTCAAAGAGTTTGAGTTTCCTATTCTTTTTGAACTCCCAATAGGCCACATATCGGGAAATGCTTGCATCCCTTTAGGATACGAAGCCACCTTAAATGGTGATGATGGCATTCTTAGTATCGATACACCTTTTTAACTAGGGGTTTTTCACAAAAAGTTTTGCTATTTTCAAATCTATAGGGGATGTAATTTTTATATTTGAATAAGTTCCTTCAATAATCTTCACTTTCCAATTAAGCATTTCGAATAATGAGGCATCATCTGTAACATTCCAGTTATTATCAATTGCCATCTTATGAGCTTTTTTTAATCTATCTACTAAAAATCCCTGAGGAGTTTGCGCTGCCCATAAATAATTTCTATCTGGTGTTTCTTTAATAAAACCTTCATTATCAACAATCTTTATTGTGTCAGTTACTTTAGTAGCCAAAATTACAGCTTCATTTTCATCTAATTTCTTGGCACAAAGGTCTATCAATTCAGGATTAATTAGACATCTAGCACCATCATGTATCAAAACTTTTTCAGCATCTTTTGGCAGCGCTTTTAAACCATTAAAAACTGACTGTTGTCTGGTGTTACCACCATTAATCCAATGAACTTTATGGGCAAAATCCTTTGCTGAATTTAATAATAAATTTTTATCTTTCGGTTGCCCAATTATTCCAACCCAATTTGTTGAGCTTGCAGAAAATACAGATTTAAGTGTCCAATAAATCAAAGACTCTCCCTCTAAATCAATAATTAATTTATTTTTTCCAGCTTTCATTCTGCTACCGCTCCCTGCAGCTGGTATTAAAAAGTGCACAATAGAAGGTCTTAATATTTTCTAGACAATTATAAATAAAAGCAATATCTTTACACAAATAGTACTACGATTGAAAATTATAAAATTTCATAATGTCCAAGACAGATTCATTATCAGGCAAAGTTGCTTTAATCACTGGAGCTAGCAGAGGAATTGGTAAAGAAATTGCTTTAGAACTAAGCCGCTTAGGAGCAGAAGTTTTTATTAATTACTCTTCTTCTGATGAAAAGGCTGAAGAAGTTGCAAATTCAATAAAAAATTCGGGAGGTAAAGCTCATAAATTAAAATTTGACGTTTCAAAAGAGGATTCTGTAAGTTTAGCTTTTGAAGAAATAATCAAAATCAATGGCACCATTGATATCCTCATTAACAATGCTGGCATAACGAGAGATGGACTATTGATGAGAATGAAATCAGAACAATGGGATGACGTACTAAATACAAACTTAAAAGGAGTTTTTCTTTGTACAAAATATGCTTCAAAATTTATGATGAAAAAAAGAAGTGGTAACATCGTAAATATTTCATCTGTTGTTGGAATAATTGGAAATCCAGGGCAAGCAAATTATTCTGCCGCCAAAGCTGGAGTTATTGGATTTACCAAAACTTGCGCTAAAGAATTTGCTTCAAGAGGTATAAACGTAAATGCAATAGCTCCAGGCTTCATAGAAACAGAGATGACTGAAAACCTTAATACTGAAGAGATACTTAAAGGTATCCCTTTAGGAAAATTAGGAAGTTGTACTCAAATTGCAAACTTAGTGTCATTCTTAGTTTCAAGTGATGCAGGAAGTTACATTACAGGGCAGACAATCAGTATAGACGGGGGTATGAGTATTTAGTTATGTACTTTCATAAGGCTGACCTAATTCATCTCTCAACCTTCTAATTTTTTGTAAAAGTTTTAGTCTTCGACTTCTAGCAGTTAATGTTAAGAAAAATCTTAAAGGAAAGTATATTAGTGTCATAGCAATCGCGAGGATTGCGGTAAGAGTAAAAATAAGATTATTTGTTCCTTCCATAACTTAAAGATACTCTTATTTGAGTTAATTTGTATGTCCTATTAAAAGAAATTCGGCTTTCCCCACTTAATTAAATATCCCTTAAAAATGATTCTATGGGAGATTAGAATAAGACAAAAGATCGAGTAAACATGGCTAAACAGTTAAGTTTTTCTAATGAATCAAGAGAAGCGCTAGAAAAAGGTGTTAATTTCGTTGCTAATGCGGTAAAGGTTACTATTGGGCCGAAGGCAAAAAACGTTGTAATAGAAAAGAAATTTGGTTCACCAGATATAGTAAGAGATGGATCTACAGTTGCTAAAGAGATCGAGATTGAAAACCCTATTTCTAATTTAGGTGCGAAATTAATAGAACAAGTTGCATCCAAGACAAAAGAGAGTGCTGGTGATGGAACAACAACAGCAACCATTTTGGCTCAGAAGATGGTTCAGGAGGGATTAAAAAATATTGCTTCTGGCGCCAACCCTATGGAGTTAAAAAAAGGTATGGAGGCAGGCCTAGATTTTGTCTTAGAAAAATTAAGTTCCAAAAGTATTTCATTAAATGGTTCTGATATCCAAAAAGTTGCAACAGTTAGTGCTGGAGATGATGAAGAAATTGGATCTATAATTTCGAAAGCAATGGATATTGTTACTTCAGATGGTGTAATAACTGTCGAAGAATCTCAATCACTAGAAACAGAATTAGATATAACTGAAGGTATGTCTTTTGATAGAGGTTATAGTTCTCCATATTTCGTAACAGACCAAGAAAGACAAGTTTGTGAACTTGAAAATCCTAAAATATTAATAACTGATCAAAAAGTCTCAACTTTAGTTGATCTAGTTCCAATACTTGAAGAAATTCAGAAGTCAGGCTCACCTTTTCTAATTCTTGCTGAAGATATCGAAGGAGAGGCTTTAACTACTCTGGTTTTAAATAAGAATAGTGGGGTTTTAAATGTTGCTTCCGTAAGAGCTCCGTTATTTGGTGAGAGAAGAAAAGCTGCCCTCGAAGATATTGCAATTCTTACAGGGGCTAAGTTAATTAGCGAAGATAAATCGATGACACTTGATAAAGTATCGATTAATGATTTAGGCAAAGCAAAAAAAATAACTATCACAAAGGATAAAACTACAATTGTTGCCTTCGAAGACACTAAAGATTTAGTTAAAGCGAGAGTAGAGAAATTAAAAAGGGAAGTTAATGTAACTGAATCTGAGTATGATCAGGATAAAATCAATGAAAGGATAGCCAAACTAGCCGGAGGAGTAGCTCTTATCAAAGTAGGCGCTGCTACAGAAACAGAGATGAAGTACAAAAAGTTGAGAATCGAAGATTCCCTTAATGCTACAAAAGCTGCTATTGAAGAGGGTGTTGTTTCTGGAGGAGGACAAACTTTAATTGAAATATCAGATGACCTTTTAAATTTAAGTGAAACATCTTCAGATGATTTAAGAACAGGGATAAATATAGTCAAAGAAGCCCTTTTGGAACCCACCAAACAGATCGCAAAAAATGCTGGTTTTAATGGAGATGTAGTTGTCGCTGAAATTAAAAGACTTAACAAAGGCTTTAATGCTAATTCAGGAAAATATGAGGATTTAAAAGATTCAGGAATATTAGATCCAACCAAAGTAATAAGATTAGCTCTTCAAGATTCAGTATCTATTGCAGCTATGCTCCTCACAACAGAAGTTGCGATGGCAGACATTCCAGAGCCTGAAGCAGCAGCCCCTGGAGGACCTGGTGGAGATCCAATGGGAGGAATGGGCGGCATGGGAATGCCAGGAATGGGCGGCATGGGAATGCCGGGTATGGGTGGCATGGGAATGCCAGGAATGGGCGGCATGGGAATGCCAGGAATGGGCGGCATGGGAATGCCAGGAATGATGTAAAAGCTAACTAGCTTTTTTATCGTTGTTAATCCACTTTCTTAAATTTTTAATATAAGGTAGGGGTAATTTTGGGGTTTCAGTAAATTGATTTATTTTATTAGAATTTTTATTTTTGATAGATATTTCATTGCTGCTAGCAGTTCCCAGGCCATTTGATTCCATCTTTGTTTTTTCAATATTTTCAAAAGTTTTTGATAATTCAAGCTTAATTTGTTCTTGATTTTCTTCATGCACTTCATCAATTAAAGATATATGTTCTTGATTTTCTTCTTCACGCTGATTTTCTTTTTGTAGTGAACTATGGATTAATAAATCATTTAATGAATCAATCCCAAATCTATGGACCCACTTAAGAACAACATTTTCTTTAAGCAAAAAATTATTTTCTAAAGAGGCTTGTTTAAAAACTTCTATTAAATGATTTTTTAAAAGCATAAAATTTCTAATTTAACTTTCTATTTAACAGAGGCCTTATAATAATCAAGGAAAAAACTGTTAAAGAAAATAAAATTGAGATACAACTCTTACAAGTTAAATCACCATATGGGGCATGTAAAGCCACTAATTCTAAATCCATAGTTTGTGTATAAGCAGTCCTAATAGGTTCAATAGCAAAAGTTAATGGATTTAATGAAGCTAACCAGCCCAGCCAATTTGGCATAAAAGAGATTGGAGCTAAAGCAGTACTCGCAAATAGAAGAGGTAAATTTATTACGAATATAAGAGCGATTAATTCAATATGTCCCGGCAAAACAAACGCTAAACATAAACTTATTGATGTCACAAAAAGAACTAATAAAATTAGTGTTGTAAATACAATGCCTAAACCATATAAGTTGGGCCATCCATAACCCAAAATGTATGAAACAATCATTATTACAATACTCTGAACAAAGCTCAAGATTGTTATGTAAAAAAAAGAAGATAAAACTATGGATAATCTACTGGTTAAAGGAGCCACAAGTAATCTATTAAGAAATCCAAACTCTCTATCAAACATTAAAGGAAGACCAGAGTTTAGGGCTCCACTAAAAGCAGTAAAAACAATAAGTCCTGCTCCTAAAAAATTCCCATAAGAATCAACACCTGGTAAAAAACCTTCAGGAGCTTTAGAGAATAATGCCCCAAATAAAAAAAGCCAAATTATTGGTTGTAATATTCCTGCTAAAAGAGTTGATGGTCTTCTTTTTAATTGAATAAATAATCTCTTTGTTAAGGCAAATGTTTCTTGATATAAAAAAAATAAATTATACTGTTTTAATTCCATAATTAGCAGTAATTACTATTCATTATAGTTAATTAACCAAAATTTTTTTTTATCGCATGGATTGCTTTGATTCTTTTTTTAGGTCTCTTTTCCCTGCCATAGAAATTTCAGCATCCAATAATGTTTTCCCAGTTGCCTGAAGATATACATCATCCAAGCTTGGCTGACTTTGGGTAAGAGAAAAAATTTCAAACTTTGAGAAGGCCAATTCCACTTTTAGCTTCGTAAGTAAATCTTTTTGCTTATCTGCTACGAAATTTATCGAGAATCCTTGAGATTCATTTATTATAATCTGACTAATTCCATCTATTGAAGATAAAATTTTAGATATATTATTTGCTTCTTCCTGATTACTAAATTCTCTTACTTTCAAAGTTACTCTATCTCCTCCTAATTTATTTTTGAGATCTGCAGGAGTCCCTTTTGCTATAACTCTTCCATCATCAATTATCACTAATCTGTCTGCCAATTTATCTATTTCATCAAGATAGTGACTACTTAAAATAATGGTCATTCCATTATTTCTCAAATCTTTCAAAATTTGCCATATAATATTTCTACTTTCAATATCTAAACCAACTGTAGGTTCATCCAAAATTAAAACTTGGGGTAAATGTAAAAGTCCAGCTGCCAGATCTATTCTTCTTTTCATTCCTCCTGAATAAGTTCCGCACTTACGATCAATCCAATCATTCATTTCTAATTGATCTATTAATTTATTTATCCTTTCAAATTTTTTATTTTTGTTGATGTGATATAAATCTGATTGAAAATCCAAAAGCTCTCGACCAGTTAATATTTTATCAAGTGCAATGTCTTGAGCAACATAACCAATTAATTCTCTAATTTCCCTTGAATTTTTTATCAGATTCATATTATTTATAAAAACTTCTCCACTATCAGGCTCTATTAAAGTAGCGAGTATTTTTATTAGTGTTGATTTGCCAGCACCATTTGGACCAAGTATTCCGAATAATGTGCCAGCTTCAATTTCCATCGATAAATTTTTTAATGCATTGATATCTGAATAAGATTTTGAGAGCCCTTTTACTTTTATATAATTCATCAAACTTACTATTTACTTAAAAAACATTTTACATCTAATTTAATTACTAAGCAGGGATACAATAGATAAAAATATTTGCATAGATTGCTGCTCAAATTCTACGGATAGTTGGGTTCTAGAAATTAATAACAACAGACAAATGCCAAACATGTAGAGAATAGACCACCTAAAAAGAGACTTTGCTCTTGAAAGATCATCAGGAGATTTCTTCAATTCATTTATTAATTGCAAAAGTCTTCCATTAAATGGCAATAACATAATTCCATATAAAAGACCCCCTTCAGGTAAAGCAAAGACTCCCATAATACTCATTAAAACTGTTGCCCATCCGTAACGAGAAATCGCTTTAGCAGTAAAAACAGATCCTTTAACAGAAGGGAGCATAGGAATACCAACAGATGCGTAATCATCCTTCAACAAAATTGCAAGTGCCCAAAAATGAGCTGGGGTCCATAACATTACTAAACCAAACAACCACCAACCACTAAGACCTACATGCCCTGTGGCAGCAGACGCTCCAACTAAGGGCGGTATCGCACCAGCAACTCCTCCGAAAACAATGTTTTTTGTTGTACGAGGTTTCAAAATAACTGTATATAAAATTACGTAGCTAAATAAACCAAGAAGAGTTAAACCCGCAGCCAAATAATTTACACCACTTACTAAAAGCATCGAAGCTGCCAAAGTACATGATACGGCGGCTAAAAATACAGTCTCAGATGACAACTTTCCTGCTGGCAAGGCTCTTTTGCTAGTTCTTGTCATCCTCTTATCTAATTCCATTTCCCATAAGCAATTAAGAGCTCCTGCTGCAGCTGCTGCCAAAGCGCCTCCTCCTAAAGTGCAGATAAGTTTAGGTGAAGACAAAGGCCATTCTTCAGTTAAAGCCATTCCTCCCAAAGTTGTGGCCAGTAAAAGTGGGATTAATCTAGGTTTTGCTACTTCAAGCCAAGGCGGCAAAGTTAATCTTTTTCTTGAAGGTACAACTTCATCCCTAATTGAAGATTTATAGTTCAAGTTTTCAAAGTTACTACTGTTCATGAGTTGATACCGACCGTTTGAGGATTAAGGGAGTGGTTTAGATCTTTTTTGGTTAAAGGATTTCTAAAAATTAATGTTGTTAATATCGCAATAAATAAAGAGGCGTTAAGTTGATGACCGATAATAAAAATAGGTTCATTTAAATTTGTTTTAAGACTTAAAACACCCAAAGTAATTTGGGAAAACAAGAGAAAAATAAGTGTTGTGAGATATTTCCAATTTTCCTTAAGCAAACTTCTCTTATAAATTGCAATAGCAATAATCAATAAAATTGAGAAAGCAATTGGAAAAGCAAATAATTTATGTGTATTTAGAATTAGACATTGTTTATTAAAAGATAAGCAAATATGCGCTGACCAGGTTGATGAAAGCCTTACGCCAATAAAAGATTGAATCAGAGTAAGTAAAAGAGGAATAAAAAATAATAATCTCCACCAGATTAATGGCTCTTCAATGTCGTAATTTTCTAAATTTTGATTTATTGAAATTGTTGTAATGAGAAGTAGAAAAGCTATTAAGAGATGGCCAGTAACAGTATATGAATCAAGCAGGTTTATTACTGTTAAAGCCCCAAAGGATCCTTGGACAATAACGAGAAAAAGTAATAATGAATAAGTTTTAGGTAACCAATTTGGAATTTCATTTTTCCAAATAATTGAAAGCGCAAATTTAAAAAGAATTAATATTCCAACCAGAAAAGCATCTAGACGATGAAACCACTCTAGAAATACTCTTAGGTTCATATGTTTAAAAGGCAAAAAAGATCCATAGCATAATGGCCAATCTGGACAGGCAAGTCCTGCCTCCATGACTCTCGTAGCACCTCCAATTACGATTAGTGCGATAAGTGCAAATACACTATGACTTCCCAATCTTTTAAAAATTGTCAGATATTTTGATTTATATAATTGGTTATTAATCAAATGGATAAAACCTATTATTTTGCATAATAAATTAGATTCAAAAACCAAACATTAATTAAAAATTAATATGTTTAATTTAAAAAATAATTTACTAATTTAATCTTTTTTCCCTGACAATTAACTCTAAAAAGTTATTAATAATACGCCTTTTATTTTATAAATCTTAAGAAGTTGTGAATTTAAATGTTTTTCTTTTAACAAAGGATGCAGGATTAAAAAAATTGAATATCTTGAGAATATAAATACAAATTTTTAGAGAACAATTGTTAAATAAAAACATTTATTTAATACTAATTATTTCACTCGTTTTTGCTATATCTTTTTGGATTGGTTTTAATGTAAATTTGCTCCCAGCGGAAGCAAGTATTAATGCACCAATTTACGATGAACTTTTTAAAATTCTTTTCATCATTGGATTAATTATTTTTATAGGAATGACAATAGCTGTTATTTATAGCTTATTTAAGTTTAGGAAAAGGAATGATCAGATAGGAGATGGTATAGCTTTAGAGGGAAATTTAAGCTTAGAAATTGTATGGACAATTATTCCTTCAATAATTGTTTTGTTAATAGGTTTATATAGCTACAACATCTACGATCGAATGGGAGGGATGAAAGAACTAAATCATAACCACGAAATGATGGGTTCTAACACTGAAAAAATATGGGCTGGAATAAGTCAAACTTCTGATAATGAAATAGCAATAAATAATTTATCAATTGAAGTTTCAGCTATGCAATTTGCATTTCTATTCAATTATCCCAAGGGCAATTTTATATCAGGAGAACTACACGTACCTGTTGATCAAAAAGTATCAATGAAGATGGAATCCAAAGATGTCATTCATGCTTTTTGGGTGCCAGAATTCAGAATTAAACAGGATATTATTCCTGGGCAACCTACTATTCTAAATTTCACTCCTACGAAAGTAGGAAAATATCCGATAATTTGCGCAGAATTATGTGGCCCATATCATGGAGGAATGAGAGCCTCCATAATTGTTGAAGAAGAATCTGATTACAACGAATGGTTTAACAAAAATAAAAAACCAGAGGTAAATTTATGACAATATCAATTGATCCACAAAAAACTAATAATGAAAGCCTTCAACCTAAAGGTTTTCTTAGATACTTTAGTTTTAGCCTTGATCATAAAGTAATCGGGATACAATACTTAGTCTGCGGTTTTCTTTTCTATTTAATAGGAGGAACCTTGGCGAGCGCCATAAGAATTGAACTGGCTAGTCCAATGTCTGATTTTATGCCAAGAGATGTTTATAACCAAGTTTTAACCCTGCATGGAACAATAATGATATTCCTTTGGATAGTGCCTGTAGTCAACGGTGCTTTTGGAAATTATTTAATCCCATTCTATGTAGGTGCAAGAGATATGGCATTCCCGCGCTTAAATGCTGTAGCTTTTTGGTTAATTCCTCCTTCTGGTTTGATGCTTGTAGCAAGCTATTTTGTAGAAGGTGCTGCTCAGGCCGGATGGACGGCTTATCCGCCCTTAAGCATAACTACTCCTCAATCAGGTCAAATAATTTGGATTCTGAGCGTTCTTTTACTTGGAGGGAGTTCTATATTTGGTGGCATAAACTTTATCGCCACCATTATTAAATTAAGAAGGCCGGGATTAAAACTCATGCAATTGCCAATGTATTGCTGGGCAATGCTTGGCACAAGTCTATTAGTTGTTTTATCAACTCCTGTTTTAGCAGGGACTTTAATCTTACTTAGCTTTGATATCATCGCTAATACAGGGTTTTTCAATCCTGTTTTAGGTGGTAATGTCGTAGTCTATCAGCATTTATTTTGGTTTTATTCTCATCCAGCTGTTTACATTATGGTACTTCCTGCATTTGGTTTAGTAAGTGAAATACTTCCTGTACATGCTAGAAAACCACTTTTTGGATATACAACAATGGTTTTTTCAATAATGGGGATAGTTGTTTTAGGTTTAGTTGTTTGGGCTCATCATATGTTTACAAGTGGAACTCCTCCTTGGATGAGATTGTTCTTTACTATCGCGACAGCATTTATTGCTGTTCCAACAGGGATAAAATTTTTCAATTGGGTTGCAACATTATGGGGAGGTAAAATTTCCATCAATAGCGCAATGTTATTCTCTTGCGGATTTATTATAAATTTTGTTTTTGGAGGTATTACAGGAGTTGCTTTGGCACAGGTCCCTTTTGATATTCACGTTCATGATACATATTTCGTTGTAGCCCATTTTCACTACATAGTTTATGGGGGGACTGTTTTTATTATTTTCTCATCGATATATCATTGGTTCCCCAAAGTAACTGGAAAAATGCTGAGTGAAAAATTGGGAATTTTACATTTTATCATCACCTTCATTGGATTTAACTTGTGCTTTGCCCCTCAACATTGGCTTGGTTTAAATGGAATGCCGAGAAGAGTTGCAGAATATGATCCTCAATTCCAGTTCGTCAATCAAATTAGTAGTCTTGGTGCTCTTTTGATGGCAATAAGCACAATTCCTTTTTTAATTAATGTTTTCCTTAGTTTGAGGGATGGAATAGTTGCTGGAGATAACCCTTGGAATGCTCTTACACCTGAATGGTTAACATCTTCTCCACCTCCAGTTGAAAATTGGGAAGGAGAAGCCCCGTTAGTTGAAGAACCTTATGGTTATGGTAAAGAAATTTCTGAAATAAAATAAAAACATATGACAACTCTAGATAGCTCAAAAGAAATTCAAAAAAATAATTCTGAAGTTAATGAAACTCATGAAGACTTCAGAATGTTTGGTCTTATAACTTTCCTAATTGCGGACGGAATGACTTTTGCTGGATTCTTTGCTGCTTATTTAACTTATAAAGCAGTTAATCCATTACCTGATGGTGCTATTTATGAATTAGAACTACCAATACCTACACTCAATACAATTTTGTTACTTGTTAGTAGTGCAACTTTCCATAAAGCAGGCAAAGCACTTTTAAAAGATAAAAACTCTGATTCCCAAAAATGGTTATTTATCACTGCTTTTCTCGGAATTATATTTTTAATATGTCAATTATTTGAATATTTTCATTTACCTTTTGGATTAACCGATAACTTATTCGCAAGTACTTTTTATGCTCTTACTGGTTTTCATGGATTACATGTCACTTTAGGCACTTTAATGATTTTAATTATTGCTTGGCAATCAAGAATAAATGGTGGAAGATTAACTAGTCAAAATATGTTCCCATTGGAAGCTGTTGAATTGTACTGGCATTTTGTAGATGGAATATGGGTTATTTTATTTATTATCTTATATCTTTTATAAAAAACTAAATTTAAAAAATTAAATATATTTTTTATTAATTTATATTGCCACAGTTCTCCTTTTTAGTAAGAATATATAATTAGAAATTTGTCAGATAATGCTTGAAGGAAAAGAACTTCTTGAAAAAGCAAAATTATTAAGTAAAAAATCTGAAGAAGAGATAGCAAAAGGTTGTGGTTACATTGGTCCTAGCGGAAGAATCTTAAGAAAAAGTTTTTATAGGGCGCTTATCGAAGCTAAGGGTTACAAAATAGGAAATGGTCGTCAGGGAAAAAATGGCAATAGAGCTTCAAGAGGCAGACAGACAGAATTCAAAACCAAAGTTCATGGCAATGGAAACCTATTAATTGGTCATGCTTACACCAAAAAATTAGGTCTAGAACCTGGTCAGGAATTTAAAATCAATCTTAAAAAAGAGTCAAAAACAATTTATCTAATTCCATTAAATTAAAAAATATGTTTTACCAACCGTTTTCTTTAAGCCATTCCGAAGAAATGTTATTTGAAGATAAATCTTGATTATTATTTTTATTAAATAAAAGTAATTTCTCTACATATTTAATTAGTGCATCTGCCTCAAGGTTTACGCTGTCACCGACATTTAATTTATTCAGATTTGTGTTATGCCAAGTATGAGGAATTATCGCAATAGTAAATATTTCTCCTTCCTGCTCATATTTTGCAATTGTAAGACTTATACCATTGACACAAATACTGCCTTTATTAACTACATATTTCGAAAAATTATTATTTTTCCACTTTATAGATAGAAGCCATGATTTCTCTAATTTTTCAATATTCTCAACTGTTCCAAGGCCATCAACATGTCCACTGACTATATGTCCTCCTAGACGGTCAGACAATCTAAGAGCGGGCTCCAAATTAACAATCTGATTCAGGTTCGACTTTACTCCTAAAGTTGTTTTTTTTAGTGTCTCCTCACTAACATCAACGGTAAATTTATTTTGAAAAATCTCTTTTACTGTCAAACAAATTCCATCAACAGCTATGCTGTCACCGATTGCCATGTCAAATAAATTATCTAGAATCTCAATTTCTAAAAAATTTTTTTCTTGTCTTAGTTTTCCAACTGATTGAATTATTCCTGTAAACATAGATTTAAGAAAAATATTTTTGCAAAATTTTGTATTTACTTTAATTTACTTTAAATGATTTTCAACTATAAATAAATTAAAGAGTAAATAAAAAGAAATTGATCATATTTAGATGATTATAAATTCACAAAAAAGATCATTTGGTAGAGGGGCGAAAGTTAGCTTATTCACTTTAGGGACAATGCGAGCAACTGAAAGTCTCGAAAAAATGTATAGCATAATAAAAAATGCATATTATGTAGGAATTAACCACATAGAAACAGCACCCTCTTATGGTGATGCTGAATCACTTATTGGAAATTCAATAAAAAAATTAGCAATAGAAGAGAATATAAAAGAAAAGAATTGGGTGATTACTTCCAAAATTTTACCAAAGGGTGATTTTGACTTTTTAAAAAATAATTTTAAAAAGTCTCTTAAAAATTTAAATCGTGAGAAAATTAATAATCTTGCAATTCACGGACTCAACTTAAAACAACATTTAGATTGGGTTCTTGCTGGAGAAGGTAAGAAATTCATATCTTGGATACTTGAGAAGGAACTAGTTGATCAAGTTGGTTTTAGTTCTCACGGAAGTTATTCACTAATTAAAGATGCAATTAACTGTGAAGTTTTTACTTTTTGTAGTCTTCATTTACATTATCTAGATCAATCTAAGATTGCTTTAGCAGAGGAAGCTATAAAAAAAGGTATGGGAGTTTTAGCAATATCACCTGCTGATAAAGGCGGTAGATTGTATTCTCCAAGTGATATTTTGATAGAGGCCTCTAAGCCTTTTCATCCATTAGAATTAGCGTATCGATTTCTGCTGGCAAAAGGCATTACAACTTTATCCTTGGGAGCGACAAACAAAAAAGATTTTGAATTTGCTCATAAACTTAGAAACTCATTCGAGAAGCTTACAAAACTTGAAAAAAGCGCCCTGAATAAAATTGAGGAAGTTTCTAATGAAAGGTTAAACTCAACCAAATGTGAACAATGTAGATCTTGTCTTCCATGTCCAAATGAAGTGCCTATTCCAGAAATACTTCGTTTAAGAAATATATCTATTGGTTATGGCCAATTAGAATTTTCAAAAGAAAGATACAATTTAATAGGAAAAGCTGGCCACTGGTGGGAACAAAAAAATTCCTCATTTTGTCAAGAATGTAATGAATGTGTTCCTAGGTGTCCTAGTAAATTAGATATACCAAATTTATTAAAGGAAACTCATAACTTATTAATTGAAAATCCTACAAAAAGATTATGGGGATAAGGACTCATTCCAGATATTTTCAAGATTAATTTTTTGTTCATTTGTTAAGACAGGGAAAGACCAACTATTTTGCCAACATTTCTCAGAAGGTCCTGAGGTGGGGAATATTTCAGATTTATATTTACTTTGCAAATAATCACTATTGAATGGAAGATACCAACCCTGGCTTACTAATTTATCTACTATTGATTTATTTTCTAAAGATTTAATCCATTGAATTAATATAGCATTATTTAGATTTGATCGACTAAGTAGAAAATGCCACATCAAAGGTACTCCTTGGCTTGGAAAAACTAAAGAAAGCCTTGGATCTATTTTTAAATATTTTGAACAAAGACTATAAGGAACTATTGCGACACAAGCATCAGAATTAATCAACCAATTGAGCATATTTTTATCATCAAATAACATTGCTTGGCTTTTGAGTTTTTTTAAAGAATTAGATGAATTAATTTTTTGAGCAATTGACAATATTATTCTGGAACTTTGTGGAAAAATAATTTTTCCAGTTAATTTTTTAGAAAGAAGAAAATCCCAAGATGTTCTGGCTGAATTTATTAATTCTTTATTGTTTTTAATGACAATAGTATAGGGTACTACGCCAATAGGAAATAACTTACTCCTCTGATTTTGATTAAAACTTCCCAAAAAATCTATCGATCTCTTATCCAAATTTTCGAACAGTGCAGATTCATTTATTTTTTCAAATTCTGAAAAATCTATACTAGAAATCCATCCATCATTTATTAAAGTAAAGTCAGAATTGAAAATTGTGTTTCCATTTTTTTGTAGCCGAATATTTTCAAAATTAATTTTTTCCTGCTTCCAATCTTTTGGAATCGTATCTTTAAAAGATTCTGGATAAAAAGAATTTTGTAATGCAATTTTTACTTTATTAGGTAAATTACTGCAAGAGTTTAAGAAAAATAAAAGCGAAAGCTTACCACAATTTAAAAATTCTCTTCTGGTTGCAAATTTTGAAAACATTCAGCAATCCTTCTCTAAAGAAATTTGACCTAGGCCCTTCATCAATTCCAGATTTTGTTGACACAATGAAACTATTTCTTCATTTTTAAATCCATCTAAGAAAGCAAGCAATGATATTCCACCAGCACCTACACCTTCTTTTACATGACCTAATTCATAATCCCTCAATTCTTTGTATTTTGAAGATTCGAAATTTAAAGGACTTGCTAAACCCAATAATTTGACATCATATTTTTCATTAATTAGATTTACTAAATCATTTAAAGAATTATCTTTTACAAGCCACCCAGTTGTCGCAATAAAAACATCTTCAATAAATTCATCTTTATTTTTTTCATCTAATAATTCTAATACAAGCAAAATGACTGCTAACATCTGACTTCCGCCAGACAATATTACAGGTTGTTTTGCTAACCTTGCACCAATTAATAGACCCATTGAAAAAGCTTGGAAAGGATCACCTACCGCCCCGACAACATCAAAAGAGTCGAAATCAGCCTTGAAATTTGCATTGAAAAGTCCTCTTTTAACTACTTGTCTTCTCAGTTCTCTTGGAGTTTTAAATAAACTGCTCCCAACTAAATTAGACACCTGCAACCCAAAAGCTTCCATTACTGCCTGAGCAGTTGTGGTGCCCCCCGGTACAGATTCAGAAATTAAAACTGATTGTTTTAAGGATTTTCCTATCGCAAGACCTTTTTCATAGAGATTTAAAACTCTCTCTTTAGTCATCGATTTACCAGTAGTAAGACAATTTGATGGGCCCATATCTCTATCTTCTACAACCAAATGATTAAAATAAGGCTTTTCTCCTATTCCCAGAGGAACAATAACTGGATAAATATTGATGAGCTTTGAACAAACATGACTGATTAGGGCAGGAGTTACTCCTGCATTGAGAAGAGGCAATTTATATTTATGGTCTTTTGAAGCACCCTCAAGCAAAAATTCGGCATCTGCTAGCGCAGTTGTTCTCCTTGATTTTGCACTAATACCTGCAGCGGAAATACCTGGAATTTGAGAAGTATTAGTGCCTGCAATTACAAGAAATATTTTTAAATTTTTAATATTCTTCTTTAGTATTTCTATCTTATTAAATTGTCTTTTTTTGTTGGATTCATCTCCAAAAAAATTTATACCTAATTCTGTACTATACATTTTTACTTTTTTAATTATTTAAATCAACTAAGCCATTTAATAATCTTGGAGGATCTGGGATATTTAATTTAAATCTTGGAAACAGAGAATATGCAACTACATGTACCGTCAAGACATAAACTATTTCTTGAAAAATTATTAAAAAAATTGCACCTAATTGGATACTTAAAATTGAGGGAGAAAAAGGTAAATTTAATAATCCAATGAATTTTTCTAGTAGACCATAACTTGCTCTAGTAATTAACACCCAAAGATTATCACCAACCAACGTAGATAATGCTATTACTCGTACGAAAAAGCCAAGGGTTCCAATAAAAACTCCTACAGTTACACTAAATCTCCAACTTTTTTCTCTAAACCAACACCAGCCCAACCAAAAAGCCAAGATCCCATAAGGAAATAAAAATAAAGTTCCTCTAACAGGACCCATAATTATGAATAAAAGTAGAAATTGTATTAGGAGTCCTTCCAATGCAGTTTTAGTTCCTCTTCTCAAGTGCAACAGTATCATTGGGAGGGGTAAAATCAATCTTAATAAAGCGCCTCCAATTGGCAAATAATATAATGCAACCCATAATAAAGACGAAAGAGATGCTAAATAAGAGGTCTCGACAATATTTAATGCTTCAGTTTTTGTTGTTATTTTCATTTTTTGTTGGATATTTTTAATTAATTTTTATTCATACTTTTATTTTTTGAATCTAAGATA
>QCIH01000010.1 GCA_003216795.1 Prochlorococcus sp. AG-402-K16 | reverse complement strand
CCTCTATCTACCATTACTAGTAACATCACTCTTTGAGGTCTGCCCCATGAATATAAAGCATCCATTGCAGCTCTAATTGTTCTACCTGTGTAAATCACATCATCTATTAAAAGAATTTCTTGTTTCTCAATAGGAGTTGGAATATCTGCAGCTTGTATTAGGCGAGTACCAACTCTATTTTGGTCATCTCTATAAAAAGTTGGATCAATTGTTCCTTTTCTAACTCTTAAACCTGTTCTAGAGAATAATTCCTTCTCTAACACATCCGTCAGCTCAATTCCTCTAGTAGGGATACCAACCAAAAGAAGGTTATCTAATTTTTTTACTTTTTCGATAATTTCGCACGTTAAACGCGAAATAGTTTTTCTAAGCTGAACTTCAGTAAGTATTACGATCTTTTTTGTCTTCTTAGACATGATTTATCAAGAAATAAAATTAATCTAATATTTTCATAAATTAGCAAAAGCTAACTATGTTAAATATAAATTGTTAAAGAGTAACGTTTGAAGCTAAATTTAAGGTTGGATCAGTTAACAATGAATTTGATCTAAATATGTCAAAGATTAGCAGCAAAAATATTAAAAGATTAAGTGTTCCTCAGAGCCCTGTAGTTCTTGCAATACTGGATGGATGGGGATATCGAAAAGAAAAATCAGATAATGCAATAAAAAATGCCAGTACACCAATCATGGACTCATTATGGCATGCTTACCCCCATACCCTTATAAGTGCCAGTGGATCTGAGGTAGGCCTACCAGATGGTCAAATGGGTAATTCAGAGGTTGGTCACCTTACCATTGGTTCGGGAAGAATAATACAACAAGAACTTGTAAGGATTTCAAATATTGTAAAAAATAATCAATTAGGTTTGGTAAATGAGTTAAAAGAGATGGCTGCATCATTAAAGAAAAATAATTCTACTTTGCATATCACAGGATTATGTTCCGATGGAGGAGTTCATAGTCATATCGATCATTTATTAGGTTTAATAAAGTGGGCATCTCATAATAAAATTAAAAAAGTTGCAATCCATATTATTACTGATGGAAGAGACACTCCCGCAAAAAGTGCTTTGAAATATCTAAATCAAATAGAATCATGTATTAAAAAATTTAATGTAGGCGAAATAGCTTCCATATGCGGAAGATACTGGATAATGGACAGAAATCTTTTATGGGATAGAACAGAAAAAGCATATTCTAATTTGACTGATCCAGATATTCAAGTAACAAATATTTCTCCTAAGGATTACATAGAAAAAAGTTATTCCAAAAACATAACCGATGAATTTATAGAGCCCATACGAATGTCTGAAAACTATCTTAAAGATGGGGATAGTTTGATTTGCTTTAACTTTCGTCCAGACAGAGCAAGACAAATAGTCAAATCCCTTTCTGTCAAAGAATTCTCAGACTTTGAAAGAAAAAATTATCCAAATCTAGATTTTGTTACTTTTACTCAATATGATCCAAACTTTCCCGTTAAAGTGGCATTTCCTCCTGAATCACTCAATAATTTTATAGGCCAAATAGTATCAGAAAACGGACTTAAACAATACAGAACAGCTGAGACTGAAAAATATCCTCACGTAACATACTTTTTCAATGGAGGAGTTGAAATACCTTTACCTGGAGAGGAGAGACATTTGATTCCATCTCCAAGAGTCGCAACTTATGATATGGAACCCGAAATGTCTGCGGAGGAATTAACTATTAGTTGCTCTAAAGCAATTAAAAGCGGGAATTATGCTTTTGTTGTTATCAATTTTGCCAATCCTGATATGGTTGGTCATACAGGCAACATGGATGCAACAATAAAAGCTATAGAAAAAGTAGATAAATGTGTCGGTCAAATAGTTAATGCTACTGGAGAAATGGGCGGAAGCATTGTTATTACAGCCGATCATGGTAACGCAGAGGTAATGAAAGGATCTGAAGGAGAACCATGGACAGCACACACAATAAATAAAGTTCCATTAATTTTGATTGAAGGTGAGAAAAGAAAAATACCAAATATGGGCAATGAAATTAATTTAAGAGAAAACGCGGGATTAGCAGATATTGCTCCCACTTTATTGCAATTATTAAATCTCCCAATACCAAGAGAAATGACAGGCAAATCGCTTATTCAAGAAATTGAGTTAAAGGGTTATAATAAGGTCGTTCAACACGTTTAAATTAATAAAAGTTTTTTTAAGTAATGATTCAAATTATTAGTTGGATTTGGGTACTTTCTGGAGTTCTTCTCATTCTCTTAGTTTTACTTCATAGTCCAAAAGGTGATGGGATGGGAGGAATAGCTGCCAGTGGAAGCTCTATGTTCAACAGCGCAAGTAGTGCAGAAGCCTCTCTCAACAAAATAACTTGGACTTTTTTAGTGATATTTTTATCTCTCGCAATTATTCTTAGCGCTGGTTGGATTTCATAAAATTTGAATAAAAAAAGGGACCATTTTGAACGATCCCTTTTAAAAAATTTATTAAAAAACTATTGTTTAGTTAGTAATCAAAGTCGCCGCCCATACCTGGAGCGCCTGCTGGAGCAGCTGCATCTTTTTTCTCAGGTAAATCTGCAACTATGCATTCGGTGGTAAGAACCATTCCTGCTATTGAAGCAGCATTTTGTAATCCTGAACGTGTAACTTTTGCAGGATCAACTATACCAGCTGAGGACATATCTACATATTCTCCAGTAGCAGCATTGAATCCATCATTAAATGGTTTAGTTTTTACATTTTCAGCAATCACAGCTCCATTAGAACCTGCATTCTCAGCAATTCTCATAAGAGGGGCAGTAAGTGAAGCTTCAACAATATTAGCTCCAATTAATTCCTCTCCTTCTAAATTTTTATCAGCCCATTCTTTTAGAATAGGAGATAAATGAGCGAGTGTTGTTCCTCCTCCAGGTACAATTCCTTCTTCAACAGCTGCTTTTGTTGCATTAATAGCATCCTCAAGACGAAGTTTTTTATCCTTCATCTCAGTTTCAGTAGCAGCCCCAACCTTAATCACTGCTACGCCTCCAGCTAATTTAGCTAGACGTTCTTGAAGCTTTTCTTTATCGTATGAAGAATCTGTTTCATCCATTTGCTTCTTAATTTGATCACATCTAGATTTAACTGCCTGCTCATTACCTTCAGCTACAATAGTTGTAGTCTCTTTATTGATAGTTATTCTTCTACCAGTTCCAAGCATATCTAAGGTAGCATTCTCTAATTTCAAGCCTGCATCTTCAGTGATAAGTTGTCCATTAGTTAACACGGCCATATCTTCAAGCATGGCTTTTCTTCTATCGCCAAATCCAGGAGCTTTTACTGCAGCAACATTTAACACGCCTCGTAATCTATTAACTACAAGAGTTGCTAAAGCCTCTTTTTCAATATCTTCTGCAATAATGACTAGTGGTTTACCAGTTTTAGCTATTTGTTCCAAAACTGGAACTAAATCTTGCACTAAGGCGATTTTTTTATCAGTCAGAAGGATAAATGGTTCATCTAAAACAGCCTCCATTCTCTCTGTATCTGTTGCGAAGTAAGGTGAGATATAACCTTTATCAAAGCGCATCCCCTCAGTAACTTCTAATTCAGTAGTCATTGATTTTCCTTCTTCTAAGGAGATAACACCTTCTTTACCAACTTTATCCATTGCATTGGCAATCATTTGACCAACTTCATCATCATTTCCAGCAGCAATAGTTCCACATTGAGCTATAGCATTGCTATCGCTAATTGGTTTGGAATTCTCTTGAATTTTACCAACTAGAAATTCAGTTGCTTTATCAATTCCTTTTTTCAAAGTAATTGCATTAGCTCCTGCAGCAACGTTTCTCAACCCTGCTTTAACCATTGCATGAGCTAGAACAGTGGCTGTTGTAGTGCCATCCCCAGCTGCATCATTAGTTTTTGAAGCAGCTTGTCTGATTAAAGCAACTCCGGTGTTTTCAATGTGGTCCTCTAATTCGATTTCTTTAGCGATTGTGACACCATCATTGATAATTTGTGGAGCACCAAATTTTTTCTCTAGTACGACATTTCTTCCTTTTGGTCCAAGCGTTACAGCCACAGACTCAGCAAGGATATCAATTCCTCTCTCGAGCGCTCTACGAGCTTGCTCATTGTAAATAATTCTTTTAGCCATGTTTAGGCAGTGATTTAATAATAAGTTTTAATAATTTTTGAAACAAATATTTTAGCTTACTACAGCTAGAATATCCTTTTCCGAGAGCAAGACGTATTCATCTCCTCCCAATTTTATGTCTGTTCCAGCATATTTGCTGTACAAAACTTTATCGCCAATACTCACTTCTGGAGTTTGTCGAGAACCATCGTCATTAAGTTTGCCTGGGCCCACCTGAGCAACTTCACCAACCTGTGGTTTTTCTTTAGCTGAATCAGGCAAAAGAATGCCCCCAGCAGTTTTTTCCTCAGATGCGGAAACTTTAATAAATATTCTATCTCCCAGTGGTTTTACTGTAGAGACTGTAAGTGAAACAGCTGCCATAGATTAATGGAGGATCATGATTGAGACGCTTTGCGTCATAAAAATGGAAAGAGAAGTTCTCTATCCGTATCATCAACAACATAATCTGCAAAGCGGCAATTAAACCATACTTAAACTGTGCGGGTGGCCGAACCCATTTAACGAATCTACCCATTAGGTGGTAGTATTTTCGGATTATGAGCTGTTTAAATCAGCTATTCATCACCAATCAATAAAAAATGGTAGCAACTCCATCAACTTCTTCACAAACAAAAGGCGTAGTACGTCAGGTAATTGGTCCTGTTCTAGATGTAGAATTTCCAGCAGGGAAATTGCCCAAAATATTAAATGCTCTAAGAATTGAAGCTAAAAATCCAGCTGGACAAGACATAGCGCTCACTGCAGAAGTCCAACAGCTCTTAGGTGATCACAGGGTAAGAGCAGTGGCAATGAGTGGCACAGACGGCCTTGTAAGAGGTATGGAGGCAATCGACACAGGGGCGCCAATATCTGTACCTGTAGGAGAAGCAACTTTAGGAAGAATATTTAATGTTTTAGGAGAACCAGTAGATGAACAAGGTCCAGTGAATACTAAAGATACTGCACCAATTCATAGAGCTGCGCCAAAGTTAACTGACTTAGAAACTAAGCCAAAAGTTTTTGAAACTGGTATTAAAGTTATCGACCTTTTGGCTCCTTACAGACAAGGCGGAAAAGTTGGATTATTCGGAGGTGCTGGAGTTGGAAAGACAGTTCTTATTCAGGAATTAATTAATAACATTGCAAAGGAACATGGTGGAGTTTCTGTTTTTGGCGGTGTAGGGGAAAGAACTAGAGAAGGGAACGATTTATATGAAGAATTTAAAGAGTCGGGAGTTATCAATGCAGATGATTTAACTCAGTCAAAAGTTGCCTTGTGTTTTGGACAGATGAATGAGCCACCTGGAGCAAGAATGAGAGTAGGCTTATCAGCTCTTACAATGGCCGAACATTTTAGAGATGTAAATAAACAAGACGTCCTACTTTTTGTTGATAACATTTTTAGATTCGTTCAAGCTGGTTCTGAAGTATCTGCATTACTCGGAAGAATGCCTTCCGCTGTTGGATACCAACCGACTCTGGGAACTGATGTTGGTGAATTGCAAGAAAGAATTACATCTACATTGGAAGGTTCAATTACCTCTATCCAGGCTGTTTACGTACCTGCTGATGACCTAACAGACCCTGCTCCAGCTACAACCTTTGCCCATTTAGATGCTACTACCGTGCTTGCTAGGGCTCTTGCAGCTAAAGGAATTTATCCAGCAGTTGACCCATTAGACTCAACGAGTACTATGCTACAACCATCTGTTGTTGGCGATGAGCATTACAAAACAGCCAGAGCTGTCCAATCAACTTTACAAAGATACAAAGAACTTCAAGATATTATCGCAATTCTTGGTTTAGATGAGCTTTCTGAAGAAGATAGATTAACAGTCGACAGGGCCAGAAAAATTGAAAAATTCCTCTCACAACCTTTCTTTGTAGCAGAAATATTTACAGGAATGTCTGGTAAATACGTAAAATTAGAAGATACCATTGCTGGTTTCAATATGATTTTATCAGGTGAATTGGATGATTTGCCAGAGCAAGCATTTTACTTAGTTGGCAATATTGATGAAGTTAAAGCAAAGGCTGAAAAAATAAAATCAGAAAAATAAATATTTAAACATATGTTTAACCTTCAATAATTTTAAATTAATGGCAATTTCTCTAAAAGTTTTAGCTCCTAATAAAAATGTTTATCAAGGCGAAGCTGAAGAAGTAATCCTTCCTAGTACTACTGGTCAACTTGGTATACTGCCAGGACACATCTCTTTGGTTACTGCTATAGATATTGGTGTTTTGAGGCTAAGAATGAATTCACAGTGGAAATCAATAGCTCTTATGGGAGGCTTCGCTGAAATTGAATCAGATGAAGTTATAGTTTTAGTAAATAATGCTGAAATTGGTTCTGAAATTAATGTTCAAAATGCTGAACAAGATCTTAAAGAAGCGAAATTAACAATTAGCAAATTTTCTGAAAATGAAAAAAATCCAGAGAAAATTAAAGCCTTGAATGAGGTTTCAAAGGCTGAGGCTAGGATTCAAGCTGCAAAGAACTAATATTTAAGCGGTTCCACAAAAAGTTACTTCTGGAAACTTTAATTTGGCTTCTTCTAATTTTTTTGTTTTCCCTTCTTCTTGCCAATAATTTATCACTTCAGTAGCTTTATTCAATATCTCTACTCTTTCGTTATCTGTAATCCAACTTTTATTCTCAAGTTCACTTTTTAATTTTTCCCAAGCATCATCTCTTGGCCAAAAATAATAGGCGGTAAGAGGACTTGGACCTCCGCCTACTATTTGATCCACTGCTAAAGCCACATTATCAGGTAACCACAATACTTTTATTATGAACCTTCCTTCATCAGGTTTAGGGGTATAACCAGTAGGTACCCCATCTTCATCAATTGTGGCAGCTGCCAATACAGCTGTGGCTCCCATCATTCCTGAATTAGGAGAAGAATTTTTAGAGTTTGGTGCATTACTGTTTTTTTCCTTTTTTTCTGTTGAATTTTGATTTAACTTATCTGATGAAGTCATTCACTTATTTATATTTAATAAATAATTTATCAGTTTATGGTCACATTTTGATTAATTTATTCAAAATTTCTTGACTTTAGTAATTGATAACCTCTAAAAAGGATTTTTATCTATCATGAGATACTTCATAAAAATCATAAATAGTGGCTTCCAATGAATCCCAAAGATCTTTAGGAATATCGTTTTCTTCTGCGAACATGCCAAGCTGACTAGCCAAGCCTCTTGCTTGAGACAGTTTCGAATCATATGAATCAGACTTATTCATTTTTTAGCGTTAAACTTAATAAAAAATAAATCTATTAACTTGATAAGTCAAATTTCAAAACTCTAAATCAGAAATTTCTTTTAATGCAGCAATACTTAAAACATCTGGGTTTGTATCTTTGACCAGGACATCATCTTCAATTCTTATCCCTATACCTTTCCATTTCTCATCTATAGGGGGTTGTCCCTCAGGGACTGGGATCCTATCACTTATATAGATCCCAGGTTCTACTGTAAGAATCATTCCGTTCTGTAATGGCACTTCATAATCCCCCATTCTGTATGCGCCAACATCATGAACATCTAAACCGAGCCAATGTCCAGTTCTATGCATGTAAAGATGTTTATAAGATTGATTCTCAATTATCTCCTCAGTACTGCCCGACAATAAACCAATTTCCTTTAATCCTTCTATAAGAATTGTTAAAGCAACATTATGAACAGCACTAGAATTAGATCCCTTTACAGCACTTTTAATTGCATTTTTCTGCGCACTCAATACAATTTCATAGATAACTTTTTGCTCATTAGAAAATTTACCACCTATTGGAATAGTTCTTGTTATGTCTCCATTGTAATAATCACTTAGTGAGCAGCCAGCATCCACCAACAATAAATCTTCCTTCTTCAAGGGTGAGTTATTTGAAGTGTAATGCAAAATACAGGCATTATCTCCTGATGCAACAATTGAGTTATAAGCTGGCCCTCTCGCCCCTTTTTCCAAAAAGAATCCCTCTAGAAGCCCCTGAATTTGTCTTTCATTGTTCTTCGATGAGATAGATTCTCTAACTAGTTCATGAGCTTCAGCTGAAATTTGTATAGCCTCTCTCATTCTCTTAATCTCAAATTCACTTTTAATTAATCTCATCTCATTTAAATAAATTTCTGGAGATTTTATAGAATTTGCACCTATCCCTGATCTTGAGCGATTTTCAAGTTGTTGTGAAAATATCTCAAGTACTAGATTCTCTATTATTGGATGCTTTCCAATTGAAAAAACAAGTTCATCAGTGCCATTTATGTAAGCTGGGAGTAAATCTCGTAATTCATTTATTGAGTGAGCCTTATCAGCATTAAACTCTTTTTCAGCGCCCTCTAAACCCCATCTAAAGCCATGCCAGACTTCGCTTATAACATCTTTAGGAGCAACAAACATAATAAATCTCTCTCCCTTTGGTTTATGCGATAAGAAAAGAGCAATTGCATCTGGCTCATCGAAACCTGTTAAATACCAAAAATTACTATCTTGTCTAAAAGGATATTCACAATCAGCATGATGCTTTACAAGATTAGCCCCCGGGATAATAGCAGCTTTTCCACCTAATTTATCTAGGAAAATTTCTCTTCTTTCTTCAAAAACTTTATTGTCGGGTTGAGACATAAATTGTGTATTGGCGAGTTTTAAAAAAAAATGGAAGAATGAATTAAAACAGATTTAGTATCTAATAATCTATCTTAATGGAACCAAGTGTTTACGGCTTAATTTTGCTTATTGTTGTAATTCTAATCGGGTCAGCATGTTGTTCGGGAGTAGAAGCGGCTTTTTTAGCTGTTAATTCAATTAGAATTTTAGAAATAGCCTCAAAACAAAAGCCAAAAAGTACTGCTAATCAACTACTTAAACTCAGAAAACATCTTGGAAGGACACTAACTGTAATTACTATTACTAATAATGGATTTAACATCATTGGGAGTGTTATTTTAGGTGTATACGGAGCAATGGTAATAAATAGTAGTTATGGCTTAACATTATTTTCAATTGTTTTTTATATATTAGTTGTCCTAATGGGAGAAGTTCTTCCGAAAGCTCTGGGGACAAGATTCTCAGTTCAAATAGCTTTATTATCTGTTCCTATCTTGAGAATATTAAATATTTTAATGAGGCCATTCTTAATATTAATCGAACAAATATTTCCAGTTATCACTGCAGAAAATGAAATTTCTACTGATGAAGAGGAAATTAGACAAATGGCAAAAATTGGGAGTCAGAAAGGTTTAATAGAAGCTGATGAGGCAGCAATGATATTTAAGGTTTTTCAATTAAATGACTTAAAAGCTAAAGACTTAATGATCCCTAGGGTATCAGTACCTTGTCTTGATGGGTCTTCTAATCTTGATGAAATTTCAAAACTCATAATGTCAGATAACTCTCCATGGTGGGTTATTTTAGGAGATAAAGTTGACAAAATACAAGGTTTGGTTAGGCGTGAAAAAATGTTAGCAGAATTAATTAATGGCGAAAACAAAAAATCCTTATCAGAAATTTGCGAACCTGTGGACTACATTCCAGAAATGATCAAAGCAGATCAATTATTAACAAGATTTGACAAGAATCATAAAGGAGTAAAAGTAGTAGTAGATGAATTTGGGGGATTCGTGGGGATTATTGGTGCAGAAGCTGTTTTATCTGTCTTAGCTGGTTGGTGGAAGAAATAGATCATGAAGCAATTTAAAAATAATAAAAATTATTTACTTTTAAAAAATTGGTGGGACAGTATTGATCTTACTAACTATGAAAAAAGTTTCTTTAATAGAGAAATAATTTCTTTTAATCAACAACTGTTTAGGCTCAAAGAAAAAAAAATAAGAATTTGCGTATATGGTAAATCAGGCGTAGGAAAATCTTCTGTTTTAAATTCTTTATTAGAACAAGATATATTCAAAACAAATATTATCAACGGGACCACGAGAGAAATACAATCGGAACTTTGGACCCTAAAAAATCAAACACTTAGTAGTATAGAATTGCTAGATTCACCAGGATTTGATTTTTGTAATATTAAATTCTCAGATAAATTTTACTCTTGCATAAATCATTCAGATCTTGTTTTATTTTTAGTTTCGGGAGATGTAAATAGAAATGAATTAAATAAAATCAGCTCCTTAATTAAAGAGGGGAAAAAAATAATTATAGTTTTGAATAAAATTGATCTTTTTAATAAAAATGACTTAAAAGAAATTATTGAAAATATCAAGTCTAAGCTTCCAAAAGACTTAAATATTCCCATTATTCTAAATAATAAAAAAAATCTTAAAAATTATCTAACAAAAATAATAAATCAATATGGTGAGATATTTTTAGCACTTAATTCTCTTCAACTAGCTGACAAATTGTTTCTGAAAATTAAAGAGCAAAGATTGAAAAGAAGACAGAAATTAGCTCAATCAACTATTGGAAAATTTTCGACTATAAAGGCATCCACAGTAGCTCTTAATCCTTTTATTTTATTTGATGTTGCTGGTAGTTTCACACTAGATACTGCATTGATTAGCGAATTAAGTAAGATTTACGGCTTAAAGTTGAAAGGTGAATCTACAAGAAAAATATTTAAAAATATATCCATTAATAATTTATGTTTAGGAGTAACGCAAGTCGGCGTCAATTTCTCTTTCAACCTTATTAAGAAAGTAATTTTATTGTCGGCACCTTTCACTAACGGGCTCTCATTATTACCCTATGGGCCCATAGCAATTATTCAAGCAGTAATCGCAGTGCATTCTACAAAAATCCTAGGGAAATTAGCAGCAAAAGAGATATTTATTAGAAGCAAAGCTTCTTTTATGGAACCAGCTATTATGATCCAAAATATGACTTTTAATGACCCAGAAATTTTTAACCACATAAATATTTATTTTTCAAATAGAAATTTAAATAATGATTTTGTTAGTTTTCTACCTTAAAACTTAAAATGAAAAAAAGCATTGCTTTATTTGGTACGAGTGCTGATCCACCTACAATTGGACACAAAAAAATTCTTGAAGAATTATCCAAAATTTATGCTTTTACCATTAGCTATGTAAGCAACAACCCTAAAAAAAAGCACATAGAGGATATCTCAATTCGTAGCCATTTATTAAAAACTCTTATTGATGATTTAGATAATCCGAAAATTTTATTTAATCAAAAAATAAGTAGCCAATGGGCAGTAGAGTCAATCAAAAAATGTAAAGAAATTTATAAATTTAATAATTTAGATTTTGTTATTGGGAGTGATTTAATTAAAGATATTTTCTACTGGAAAAATTTCGACAAAATTATTTTAGAGGTAAGTTTTTTTATAATTTTAAGAGAGGGATATCCTGTTGAATCAAATACTCTTAAAATGTTACAAACTTATAGAGTGAAATTTAAGATTTCAAACATCAAAACCCCAAACATTTCAAGTTCAAAGTTTAGATTAAATTTTAATTGTTCTAATTTACCGTCGTCGTTAATAGATATAGTTAAGAAGAATAATTTATATGAATCCATCAAATTAGTTGAATGAAATTTTTACTTGCCCAAATAAATCCAGTTGTTGGAGATTTAGAGGGCAATGCAAAAAAAATACTTAATATTGCTTCGAAAGCTAGCTCAATTTCTGCTGATTTTGTTCTTACTCCAGAATTATCACTATGGGGATATCCTGCAAATGACTTACTTTTTAAAAAAAATTTAGTCAACAATCAATACCAAATTCTTGATCAATTAGCTTTAGATATTAATAAAAAATATGGAAACTTAAGCATCTCAATCGGAATAGCTGAGATAATAAATGATTCTTTTTTTCCTAATCTTTATAATTCTATTGCGTTGGTTGAGGGCGGAGAATGGAAAATAATTGCTCGGAAAATTATTCTTCCCACGTATGAAGTATTTGATGAGAAAAGATACTTTAGATCGGAAGAAAAAGTTTCCATATTGATTAAACAAATTAAAAATAAAACTTGGCGACTTGGCTTTACTATATGTGAGGATTTATGGGTCAACAAAGATATAGAAGGAAGAGGAATCCATAGAAAAAATCCCATTATTGATTTAAAGAAAAAAAAAGTTGATATTTTAGTAAATTTATCAGCCTCCCCATATACTCTGAAAAAGTTAGAGCTAAGAGCCAAGGTTTCCAGTTTTGCTGCACAATATCTTCAAGTACCTCTTATTTATGTCAACCAGATTGGAGCAAATGATAATTTAATTTTTGATGGAAATAGTTTTATTCTTGATAAGAATGGATCAAAAATTAAGCAACTAAAATCTTTTTCGGAAGATTTCTCCAGCTGGGAAATTGAGCAAACAAAACCTGAAAAAAATGAATTTGAAAACTCCGAGATGTCATCAATTTTTGATGCATTAGTCCTTGGTGTTAAAGATTATGCAAGAAAATGTGGATTTAAAACAGCTCTAGTTGGATTAAGTGGTGGTATTGATTCAGCACTTGTCTCAGCAATTGCTACAGCTGCTCTGGGAAGTGATAATGTTTATTGCGTTTCAATGCCCTCTAAGTGGAGCTCATCTCATTCGAAGAGTGATGCAAAAGATTTAGCAAGAAGATTAAAGATAAGTTTGAAGAGCATTCCAATTGAAAACTTGATGACCTCTTTTGAAGAATCATTTATAAAAACCATATCTTTCGAGATGGCTGAAATAACAAATCAAAATATTCAGTCAAGGATAAGAGGCACAGTTCTTATGGCTTTAGCAAATCAAGAAAAGCATTTGTTACTCTCAACAGGCAATAAATCTGAGCTGGCCGTAGGATATTGCACACTTTATGGTGATATGAATGGGGGATTATCTGTAATTGGGGATTTATATAAAACTAATGTTTTTAAATTATGCAATTGGCTTGATAGTGAAGATTCAATTAATCGTAGAAAATTGTATATGTTAGATACTAATGTAGATATAATTGGGAAAAATATACGTACGAAAGCTCCAAGTGCCGAATTAGGTCCTGATCAATTAGATACTGATTCTCTTCCACCTTATTCTATTTTAGATAATATTCTTAAAGGAATTATTGAAGAGAAAAAAGATTTACAACAACTAGAAGAAGATGGTTATAAAAAAGATTTAATTTTAAAAATTATCTCACTCATAAAAAAAGCGGAATTTAAAAGAAAGCAAGCTCCTCCAATCCTAAAACTAAGCAGTCAATCATTAGGAAGTGACTGGAGAGTCCCCATTGCAATATCTTATTAATCAGTATAAGAACACTTTTGGATTTTTTTTAAAGGCCGTTTAACTGAATCAAGATTGATACCTTTTTTGATAGCAAGAATTATGCCCGCAGCTTCTAAATAATTATCAACTTCAAAAAGATTGGGATAATTATAAAACTCATTTGTCACTTTTAATGTATTTTGATTTTTTACAGAGATAATATTTAAACCTTTTTCAATCCCTGCTAGTACTGCTTCTCCACCTAATGCACCATTAGGAACAACAATAGATTCAATCTGATTGGGGTGTAGTGAGATTGATTCATTTTTAGCCGGCAATTCAACAATGTCAGGTGCATTGCTTAACCCAATCAGTACTGATGGTAAAAAGGTGTATCCTATTTCTTCTGCAGCTGCACGAGGATCTAAATTTTCATTCAATTCAATTGGGTTGAAAGCAGGGGCGTGAGCACAGGGAACTTTTAAAAATTTACTTATTAAATGACTTATAACTGCTTCGACTCCAGCAATAGGATCAACCCCTTTCCCCTCTCGATAGATATTAGTTTCTAAAGAATCTGGTTCATCTGGAAATTTCGCCACAATTGCTATTGCCGTAACTCCTTTTTCTATTAAACATTTTCCAGCATCAATTAGAGTATCAGGATTTTCAATTGTGCCACCACTGATTTTTGAAGAATCAGAATCAATAACTATATTTAATGGCTTTTTTGTAATCACATAAGAATGAACATTAATCCCTAAAGTAGAGACACATGCATCAGCAACTTGTAAATGTCTTAATAATATTTCTTTTTCAATGGCTGAATCAAAAACTATCCCAATTTTCTGTTGCTTTACCCTTTTTAAAGCGATTTCTCCTTTAGCAAGTCGGTCTAAACTATAACCCTCAACATAAAAAATATTTTTATCTTTTTCAGAAAGAGTACCGCCATTCATAACATTTGGATGAGTAATTAAACATCCACTTGCGGATGCCAATAATTTAGCGGTAGGAAGTGCATCCCCAGCAAAACCTCCTACTTCACAACCAATACCAGTTGGAATAATGAATATTGTTGGTGAATTTTCCATCATTAAAAATATTTCAATTTATATTTTTTAATTAGCTATGACAGCTTTAATTTTAAGTTTTTTTGTTCCAAAAGAGTCAACAGAATTTTGAATATCAACAATTGACCATCGAATTAAATCTCCTTTTTTTTCTAAATTTATAATGATGAATTCCCTTAAATTTTTTAATTTTATTGAAACTGGCCAGTCTAAATAATAATCAACTGTACTTAATTTCATTTTTGATATTTACCAAATTGATCATTATATAAATCATCTTCGACTTCTTTACCAATAACAATATTCAAATCTGACTTGGGGTATGCTACACACAAAAGTGCAAATCCCTTATCCCGTAAATCATCATTTAATCCCATAGCATCTTCCTGATCTACTGATCCTTCCAATATCATGGATGCACAATCTGTACAAACTCCTGAACAACAACTACTTGGTAAATCTATTCCATTCATTTTTGCCGCTGAAATAATATCTTGATCCTCAGAACATAAAAAACTAAAAGTCTTTTGCTCAAATTGAACTTTGATATTGTATTCAGGCATATCCTAAATCTTATTGCTAAACTGCTGAGCCTCCTACAACTTCTAATATTTCTTGAGTAATAGCTGCTTGTCTAGCTTTGTTATAGGTTAGATTCAAAGTACTTGCCAATTCTTTCGCATTATCACTTGCATTATTCATAGCAGTCATCCTGCAAGCGAGTTCTGAAGCGGCCGACTCTTGAAGGGCTCTTAGTACCTGATTCTGTAAATATAATGGTAATAAGGAATCTAATAGTTGATCAGGACTTTGTTCAAAAACAATATCTGATGGTAACTTCTCTGAATCACTTTTTTCAATATTTGATTTTTCAACAAGTAACTTACTATCTTTTGTAGTCAATCTAAAAATTTCATCGTTTTCATCAGCTATTCCTTGAGGGTCAAGTGGCAATAGTGTTTGAACGACAGGAGCACAGCTAACTAAAGTGATGAATTTCGTGTAAATAATTTCCACCCTATCGGAATTTTCTGAAAGAAATTCGGCTAAAATCTCATTTGTAACTCCTTCAGAATCCTTGACTGTGGGTACCTGTTCAAGTTCTTTGAAAGTACTTTTAATTACATATCTATCCTTTCTATTTTGAAAATATCCAATAGCTTTCTTCCCTACCAAAATTAAATTTGGCTGATACCCTTGTTTGACTAATTCTGCGTATCTTATTTCTACCTTTTTTATAATGTTTGTATTGTAACCACCGCATAAACCTCTATCCGCAGTTATACAAACCAAGGAGATACTCTTTACTTCTCTCTTGGATAATAGAGGAGAGTCGACAGCCTCAAATTGTACTCTAGATTGAATATTTTCTAAGACTCGTGCAAGTTTATCTGCAAAAGGTCTACTCTTAAGAACTTGATCTTGAGCTCTCCTAACTTTTGCAGCTGCAACAAGTCTCATGGCCTCCGTTATTTTTCTTGTATTTTTAACGGAAACGATTCGATCTCTAATCTCTTTCAGATTTGCCATGGTATCTCCTAAATTAATTTAAACTGTGGCAAGCATTGATGATTTAACTTCATTTATCACATCTTTTAGCGTCGCTTCTAATCCATCATTTAATTTCTTTTCTTTAAGAATCTCTTCTATAAATTCCGCTTTATTTAACTTTAGGTATTCCCTAAGTTCAGTTGCAAATTTAGTAACATCTTCAACAGGAACCTCATCAATAAGACCTTTAACTCCTGCATAAACAACTGCAACTTGTTCTGCAAGGTTCAGCGGAGAGAATTGAGGTTGCTTTAATAACTCTCTCAGTCTTTTGCCTCGTTCAAGTTGTTGCTGAGTTGCTTCATCAAGATCAGATGCGAATTGAGAAAAAGCAGCTAGTTCATCAAACTGTGCGAGTTCTAATTTTAAAGTTCCTGCAATTTTTTTAATTGCTTTTGTCTGAGCGGCTCCTCCAACACGGCTAACTGAAATACCAACATTAATAGCTGGTCTTAATCCTGAGTTAAATAAATCTGCACTTAAGAATATTTGTCCATCTGTAATTGAAATAACATTAGTTGGGATGTAAGCAGAAACATCCCCTGCCTGAGTTTCAATAATTGGAAGAGCTGTCATAGAGCCCCCTCCCATAGCATCAGAAAGTTTTGCTGCTCTTTCTAACAATCTACTGTGTAAGTAGAAAACATCTCCCGGATAAGCCTCTCTTCCTGGTGGTCTTTTTAAAAGAAGAGACATTTGTCTATAAGCCTGAGCTTGTTTAGTTAGATCATCATAAATAACAAGTGTTGCTTTACCCTGATACATAAAATGTTCAGCAATTGCCGCACCGGTATAAGGTGCTAAGTACTGTAAAGCAGCTGGTTCTGAAGCTCCTGCACTAACTACGACTGTATAATCCAGGGCTCCTCTCTCTCTTAATACCTCTACGATATTTGCTACTGATGCTGACTTCTGACCAATAGCTACGTAAACACAAACTACGTCTTGACCTTTTTGGTTAATTATCGTATCGATAGCAATTGCAGATTTTCCAGTTTGTCTATCACCAATAATTAATTCTCTTTGACCTCTTCCAACAGGAATCATTGCATCTATAGATGTTATACCTGTTTGCATTGGTTCATGAACTGATCTTCTCTTGATTATTCCAGGAGCCATTTCTTCAATCAATCTAGTATCACTTGTTGGAATTTCCCCTTTCCCATCTATTGGTTGCCCGAGAGGGTTGACAACTCTCCCCTGCATTGCTTCACCAACTGGAACAGATGCAATTTTACCAGTTGACTTAACGTTACTTCCTTCTTGTACACCGAGTGCCTCTCCCATTAAAACGGCCCCAACATTATCATCTTCAAGATTTAAAGCAATACCTTCGGTACCATCTTCAAATTCCAATAACTCACCTGCCATGACCTGATCTAAGCCATATATTCTTGCAATGCCATCACCGATTTGCAGAACAGTTCCTACATTGCTAACACTTACAGATTGGTCATAATCAGTTATTTGTTGTTTTAAGATTGAACTGATTTCATCAGGGCGTATAGATACCATGGATTTAAGAATTTAAGGTTGATTTAAAAGTTACTTGGAAAGGGATAATCCAAGTTTTCTTATTTGTGAAGCAAGAGAAGCATCAATTACTTTTGATCCTACACTGGCGACGAAACCACCAATAAGAGATGGATCGATTTTAGTTACAAGTTCTAATTTTTCAGTTCCAGCGATATTGATGATCTTTTTGGTAATTAAACCTTTCTGTTCATCAGTAAGCTCGACTGCAGAAGTAACAGTTGCCAATGCAATGTTACTATTTTCTCGGTAAATCTCTAAAAACCTATCAAGAATTGAAGTAAGGATTCCAATTCTTTGCCTATCGGCCAATAATTTTAAGAAATTTAATAAAGAAGAATTAACCTTTCTTGAAAAAATTTCATTAATGATTTTCTTCTTAGCATCTGTCTCTAAAATGGGAGAGGATAGTGCCTTCTCCAGTTCAGGAGAATCATTTATTAATTCCAAGAGTTGTTTAACCTCAGAAACCATCTCTTCAGTTTGCGAATTTTCATTAACAACTTGAAGTAATGCCTCTGCGTATGGTGTAGTAACTGAATTTAAAAGTGGCATTAGTTCACCTCAATATTGTTAATTGATTGAGTTACCAAATTTTCTTGTGTTGTTTTATCAAGTCGATTTGGAAGAGAATCTAAAGCTTTCTTAATTGCCAGTTCAACAGCTTCTTTTCGAAGTTGAGAAATTGCTCTGGATGCTTCAGAGCTCTCATCAGAGATTGCACTTTGTTTAATTCGTGCCATCTCCTCTATCGCTTTTTTCTCACTTTCCATTCTGATTGATTCAGATCTTTTAAGGGAATCTGCTTTTATTTGAGAAGCTTTTTCTTCTGCTGAAGATAAATCTTTCTTCGCCTTTTCTAAAGCGTGAGTTGCATTTAGGAGTCGATCTTCAGCATCTTTTAATTCAAGAAGGATTCCTTCTCTCCTTTTTTGAAGCATTTTACCTAGGAAACCAGGCAAAAATTTATAAAGACCGAAAACCACTACAGCCCAATTAAGGATATTGGTTTCGAATAAATTGAAGTTCAATCCAAAACCTTCTGTAGCTAAAAGAGTTAAATTCATTTTTCTAGAATCAATCTATTAACAATAAGTTCGCTTAGATCATCAGCCTGTTTAGAAAGTTGATCACGAGCAGCAGACGTCTGACTTTCAATTTCTAGCCTTGCTTTTTCTTTTGAAGCATTTGCTTCATTGTTTGCAAGTTCTAGTGCTTCTTTATAAAGCTTGTCAGACTCATTCTCAGCTTCGCTCACAATTCTTTGAGCTTCTGTACGCGCACTTTGAAGCTGAGTTAATAAATCAGCTTCTAATTTTTTGACCTCAGAAAGTTTATTTTTGGCCTCAATAATATTATTACTTACAAACTTTTCTCTTTTTTCTACAACATTGCCGACAGGCTTAAAAAAGAGAGAATTTAATATGTAAGTAAGCGCAACTACTTGTATCGCCATAAGTGGCAAAGTGGCATTGATGTCAAATAATCCACCCTCTGTAGCACCAAAAAAATTAAAGGCCAACATATGATTCAGTTGAAGTTAAAAAATTAAATTTAAATATTGCTAATAAGGATTAGAAGCAATATTAACTTTTAGGAAAAAGGATTCGCAAAAAGTAGTACCAAAGCCACAACTAATCCGTAAATTGTTAATGACTCCATGAAAGCGAAAGATAAAAGAAGAGTTCCTCTGATTTTACCTTCAGCTTCTGGTTGACGGGCAATACCCTCAACAGCACCTTGAGCTGCGTTACCTTGTCCAAGACCTGGGCCAATAGCACCTAGACCAACTGCTAAACCAGCAGCTACAACTGATGCAGCGGAAGTAATCGAATCCATAATTTTGAAATAAAGAGCTTAATACTTGTGATAATCTTTTTTGTCATACACGCTTGGACATCCTTTCTTTTAAGAATGGGTCTGATATATTCAGACCTACGCGATTAGATATTTTGCCAGATTACAGACTCTTTGTAAAAGCGTCTGAATGTATTAGAAGACAGCTAATGATGTTCTTCAACAGCTTCTCCAATGTAATAGGCCGCCAAAGTTGCGAAAATCAATGCCTGAATTGCACTAGTAAACAATCCTAGGAACATAACAGGTATTGGAAGAATTAGCGGAACTAAAAAGACTAGAACACCAACTACAAGTTCATCAGCCAAAATATTTCCAAATAGCCTGAAAGAGAGTGATAAAGGTTTAGTAAAATCTTCTAGAATTTTGAAAGGAAGCATAATCGGAGTTGGATGAACATAGTATTCGAAGTATCTCCAACCCTTATTACTTAAGCCTGCATAGAAATAAGAAAGTGAAACCAATAAAGCCAAGGCTATAGTTGTATTAATATCAGCAGTAGGTGCTCCTAATTCTCCACTTGGCAACTTAATCAATCTCCAAGGTATTAAAGCTCCTCCCCAATTACTAACAAAGACGAATAAAAATAAAGTACCTATAAATGGCATCCAGTCTCTATAAACTTTTTCACCTATTTGAGTCCTAGCAAGATCTCTTATGTAATCCCAAAGGAACTCAAGCAAGTTTTGAAGGCCTTTAGGATCATTTTCCATTTTTTTAGTTCCTAAGGAAATAAAAACTAATAACGCTCCCAATAAAATCCAAGATGTTAAAAATACCTGCCCATGTAATCTGATATTTCCAATTTGCCAATAAAGATGTTGACCAACTTCTAATGCTGCAAAATTTGTTAGCAAGGAATTAAAAAACATTTGTTTTGAATAAAAATTTACTTAAGAACGTGAAAAATAAAGAATTAGTGAAGGCTTATAAATGAAAAAACCTATCATTGCAGGAAAAATATCCAAAGATCCTAGCTTGCTCGCAAAAATAAAGAGGCAAACTGGAACTAATAGTTGCAATTTTGAAACACCTGATGATTCTCTACCAAGTTTCCCTAAACTTTTGGCAAGCAAACGTAGGTAAAAAATGCCGGCAATTGCACCTATAAAAATACTAAAACCAAAAGTAAATCCAAGAAAAATTCCAGTTATTGAGGCTAATAAAATAGAAACAATAAAAGTAATTCCAAAAATTGTTAGTTGCAATTTTGTGTATTCATCATTTTGAGAAAGAAAATTATCTATTTGATTGGCAATGCCAGATTTACTTTCATTGATGATCGAATTATTCAGGGATTGAGGAAATTGAACATTCTCATTAGAAGGATGCTCAAGTTTTTTTCTATTTGAGTCCACTGATGTGAACATAGTTCAGAAACCCTCTCTAAATGGTTTGAAGTAAGTATATAAACTCACGGAATCTATCACGGAGAGGTACCTTTTAGCTAGTTTTTTTCTATAAAAAATTAATTCTTAAGATTTATGATGAATCTGTAGTCCATTTTTTATTTTATTCTTCAAAAATAAAATTGATGAAAAGTCATTTTTATTAATTGCTTTAACACTTTAAAACGTTAATAAAAGACTTGGCAAAATCTCAATTAAACGTCTCAATAGTACATATACATCTAAAAAATTGGAGATAAGTCAAGAAAAAATAAAATATAAAAGAATTTCTAAAAGAAAAAAAACCTTTAGTTCTAATTACAAAAAAAATCTAAGCAATTTAACAAAGTCTATATTTCCCTTACCTTGGACGATATGGCCCTATGAGGCAAAAATCCTCGTTGTTCTAATTGGAATTTGGTCAATATTAGGAATATGCATTCTTGGATCATCAAGTTGGTGGGTTGCTAGTAGGGAAATGGGAAATTGGTCTTACTTCTTAAAAAAACAAGTTATTTGGACAATTCCAGGAATTGGTCTATTTTATTTTGTTCTGAATACAAACATTAGAAATCTTTTAAAGTTTTCAAGAATTATTTTTTTTATTTTTTTATTTCTAATATTCCTTACCAATATTACTGGAATTACAGTTAACGGATCTTCAAGATGGCTAGTACTGGGAAATTTACGTCTGCAACCATCTGAATTAATTAAGCCTTTTCTAATTCTAGAAGCTTCAAACCTTTTCGCTCATTGGAATCTGATTAAGAATGATAAAAAATTAATTTCAATATTCTCTTTTGGGTTATTAATTTTGTTAATACTAAAGCAGCCTAATTTAAGTACTGCATCATTAACTGGAATTCTTTTTTGGGTCATGGGTTTATGCGGAGGCGTAAAACTAAGTTCTCTCTGCTCATTTGCCTCATTAGGATTTATTACTGCATGTATTAGTATCCTCAATAACGAATATCAAAAACTTAGAGTTACTTCATTTCTTAATCCTTGGGAAGATCAACAGGAAAGTGGATTTCAATTGGTTCAAAGTTTATTAGCTATAGGTTCAGGTGGTCTATTCGGTCAAGGTTTTGGCTTGTCTATACAAAAATTACAGTACCTACCGTTTATGTACACAGATTTTATTTTTGCCATTTTTGCTGAAGAATTTGGTTTGTTAGGGTGTACTTTATTCCTAGGTTTTCTAGCAGTTTTCTCTTATATAACTATAAGAATTGCTCTAAAGTGCAGAAACAACTATACAAAATTAGTTTCTATTGGATGTGGTGTATTGTTGATAGGTCAATCAATAATGCATATTGCTGTAGCAACAGGCTCTATGCCTACTACAGGCTTACCACTACCTTTCATTAGTTATGGTGGAAATTCATTAATCGCATCATTTTTTATTGCAGGGATGTTACTGAGATGTTCATTAGAATCCACAGGCTTCATAGGTATGATTAGTACACGAAAGACTCTTAATTAGCTAGAATTTACAAAATTTAAGTTAAGCTATCGAATCATTTAATTTAGTTATTTCAGAATTATCTCAAAAGGGTAATCTGCTTATGCAGAATGGCCTTAATAATCCTGGCCCATTTACTATATTTTTGGTTTTTAGCGCAGGACTTTTAACGAGTCTTGGACCATGCTCATTATCATTACTACCAATCACTATTGCTTATATAGGAGGAACAGAGAAAAATAAATTTAAACTTATTAGTTTTTCAGGAGGGGTCGTTTTTTCACTCGTTGCGCTTGGCGCTGCCAGTGGATTCCTAGGTAGGATATATGGGCAAATCCCATCTTATTACACTTCGATAGTTGCCTTGATAGCAATAATAATGGGTTTAAATTTACTAGGGATTCTAAAGTTTCAGTTCCCGAATGGACCTGATTTAAAAATAATTGAAGATAAAATACCAACATTTATAGCACCTTTTGCCATAGGGACTTCCTTCGGACTAGCCTCTTCACCTTGCATTACTCCAGTTTTAGCAACTCTTCTGGCTTGGGTATCGCAAGCTGAAAATCCAACAATATCTATTATTTTTTTATTTTTCTTTGGGATAGGCCAAGTAACTCCATTAATTATTGCAGGAGCTACTGCAGAAAACCTAAAACAATTTTTAGAGCTTAGAAAATTTAGTCAAATAATTCCTACTTTAAGTGGGATATTTTTAGTTTCCCTAGGGTTATTAAATTTATTATCAAATTGGATTTAAATGGTTATTTTTAAGAATCTAATATTAAAAATATCAAGTTTAAGATTCGCCATATCACTTATAATCTTCATAGCTATTACAAGCGGCATAGGTACTTTTATACCTCAAGGTAGTAGTAATAAATTTTATATTGATAATTTCGATAGTGCTCCCATTTTTGGTTTTTTAGATGGAGAAAAAGTCTTATTCCTTCAATTAGATCATATATATACAAGCTTTTGGTTTTTATTTACATTAATTCTTCTTTGCATCTCTCTAGCAGCTTGTAGTTTCAGGAGGCAAATCCCTTCATTAAAAGCTTCATTAAAATGGATTGAATACAAAAGCGAAAAAAAATTTAGCAAACTGCAACTTACTACAAGTCATCCAATCAATCAAGATGGAGAACATATATCACAAGTAGATTTACTACTTAAAAAAAGAGGATGGAAAACATACAAATTTAAAAGTCATATTTCTGCAAGAAGGGGTTTAATTGGGAAAATCGGTCCTTTAGTTGTACATATCGGATTAATAGTCTTACTTATAGGTTCAGCATATGGAAGTTTTACAAGTCAATCAAAAGAACAATATTTACTGCCTGGAGAAAGTTTGGATCTTGTTAATGAGAGCACAAACTCAAAAGCAAATGTAAAATTAGTAGATTTTTTTATAGAACGAGAAAGTAATGGTGTACCAAAACAGTTTATTTCAAAATTAAATTTTTCTTCTGAAGATCTAAATCTAAATGAAATAAAAACCGCCAAAGTTAATCACCCAATCAGGTTTAAAGGATTAACTATTTATCAAGCAGATTGGGCAATATCAAATGTTGTTTTGGAAATAGATAATATCCTTTATCAATTACAATTAAAGGAAATTCCCGAAATCGGTAATCAAGTTTGGGGAGTTTTAATTGAATTAGGATCGGAGACTAAAAAAAATTTCCTTTTAACAATAGATAATGAAAATGGTCCACTCAAAATTTCGAATATAGAAAATTTTTCCGAGATTAATCTCTTTATCAATGACAATCCTTTAGAAGTTAATTCTTCAATGTTATCTCTGAAAAAAATAATTCCTAGCAGTGGTTTAATAATAAAAAATGATCCTTCTATACCATTTATTTACTTTTCGTTTATTTTAATAATTTTTGGAACAATAATAAGTCTTATACCAACTAACCAATTATGGATTCTTGTAAATAAAGAATCACAAAAGATATCTATTGGAGGCCTTAGCAATAAAAATCTAATTGGTTTTAAAAAAGAATTTTTTAAATTATCAGAAGAAATAAAAAAATTCTAATTTCTTTTCTGCCCACTAAAAATATCTAACTGCATAGAAACATTCCCTCTAGGGTTAAATGCAGCGTTTAAATGTATCCAGTGAGGTGAACCTTCATTCACTAAATCATCCATAATTCTATTCACAACTTCCTCATGTGATATTTTAATATCTCTAAAGTTATTAATATAAAGCTTTAAAGACTTCAACTCATAGACTCTCAAATTAGGTTGATAAATAATATTTAGTTTTGCAAAATCTGGATAACCAGAAAAAGGGCACTTACATGTAAATTCAGGTAACTGAATAGAAATTTCATAAATTCTTTTCTTATTCGGATTATCGAAACAAATTATTTTTGATTCTTCAATAATTCTTTCACCATATAGCGGTCTTTGAGTCGAGTCTTCTAATTTAGCTGTATTCATTTTTAGTAGAACTTTTTTACTAAACCTATATAAAAACTATATATAAAGATAAAAATTCGCAAAAGTATCAACAAATCTGAGTATTACAATTGACTAAGTCAAAAGCTGTTAAATCTTATTTTTGTATCAGTTGTAACATTCATAATGTCAGCCAAAAGGTTTATATGTGTTTAGTTCAATTAAAATTAATGGACATTTGTTTGATAACTATCGATAACAACTTAAATAAATCCCTTCAACCAAAAAGTGCATTTGGAATGTTATGGCTTCAAACCCACTTTGAGAATGATCAGTGGGAAGCTTTATCAAATAGTACAGTAATAATTTCTGAAGAAAATTCCCAACTATTAATTGAGGACGCCACGAATGCTGGCCTTAATATTGAATGTTTTTCTGATATTTCAATGTTGGATGTTTTTCCAAAAAACAATTAAAATAGAAATGTTCAATCTTTAATCATGAAGAAAATTGAAGCAATCATACGTCCATTTAAGCTTGAGGATGTAAAAATTGCATTAGTAAACTCCGGTATTGTTGGAATGACCGTTAGTGAAGTAAGAGGTTTTGGAAGGCAAAAAGGACAAGTTGAAAGATATAGAGGTTCCGAATTTACAGTTGAATTCCTTCAAAAACTTAAAGTAGAAGTTGTCGTAGAAGATGAAAAGGTTAATTCAGTCATAGATGCGATTGCTGAAGCAGCAAAAACTGGAGAGATAGGTGACGGAAAAATATTCATTACATCTATTGATTCTGTTGTCAGAATTAGAACTGGCGACAAAGACGAAGAAGCTCTTTAATTCAAAGAGTTTCTTTGACTAGATTTTGTATATATTCACTATTAATCCTTTTATTTGATTGACTTCCTAAAGACATCCAAGCTAAATATTCATGATTTCCAGCAGGACCTACTAGAGGAGAAGCTATCAAATCCTTTATATTCCATTGAAAAATCTTAGCAGCATAAATAACAGACTCTATAGCCTCAGTATGGAATTTAGGATTGCGAACAACACCTCCTTTACTGACTTTATCTTTGCCCACCTCAAATTGGGGTTTAATCAAAAATATTCCCTCAATACAATCACCTTCTAATAAATTACCAATAGATTTAAAAACTAACTTTAATGAAATAAAAGACAAATCAGCAACTACAAAATTTGGTAACTCATTACTTCTAGATAAAAGATCATTAGGTTTTAAATTTCGAATATTAGTTCGTTCAAAAAGTATGACTTTTGGATTATTTCTAATCTTCCATGCAGTCTGCCCATAACCAACATCTATCCCATAAACTAACTTTGCTCCTTGTTGCAATAGGCAATCAGTAAATCCCCCAGTAGAGATTCCTGCGTCAATACATATTTTATCTTTTACTTTAATTTCAAGTTTATTAAATGCCTCCAATAATTTTTCGCCGCCCCTTGATACAAACATAGGTGCGGAATCAATAAAAAATTCAGATCCAATTAATACTTGTTGTCCAGGTTTATCCCATACTTTTCCATTGATATCTCTAACCTTGCCCGCAAGAATTAAACCTTGGGCTTTTTGACGAGTTTCACATAAACCACTTTTAAGAAGATAAAGGTCTAATCTACTTTTTTTAATCATCTATTAATCAATAAAAAAAGACTGAATAATGCACTTCTAGAAGCTTAAGATCCAAATTCTTTAATACCTTCCAATTTTAAATAAGAACTAAAAAAATTACCCATTATTAACGAAAGGAGTAAAGGAATAAATGCAAACATTTTTATATTTAAGCTTTCTTAATTATCCAGAAAAATGTTACATAAGAAAATAATAGCCAAGCAAATATCTTCAATGGCAAGTACATCTTTAAGGTATAGAGCAATAATTCGATTTTGGTTATAAAGTTTAAATTGATAATTAATAAAAATTGTGATCGAGCGTTACACATTACCCGAAATGGGGAAAATCTGGACTGATAGCGCAAAATTCCAGAGTTGGCTTAAGGTTGAAATAGCTGCATGTGAAGCAAATTTTTCCCTGGGAAAAATTCCTGAGAATGCCATGAAAGAGATACGTTCAAATGCAAAGTTTGATGAATCTAGAATTACAGAAATTGAGAAAGAAGTTAAACATGATGTCATAGCATTTCTTACAAGCGTTAATGAATTTGTAGGAGATTCTGGAAGATATATACATGTTGGCATGACAAGTAGTGATGTACTTGATACTGGCTTATCTCTTCAGTTAAAAGATTCTTGCGAATTGTTATTAGAAGAAATTGAGAAATTAGAAAATGAAGTCAGATTATTAGCAAGGAAGCATAAAAATACCTTAATGATTGGCAGATCTCATGCAATTCATGGGGAGCCAATTTCCTTCGGTTTTAAACTTGCTGGATGGTTAGCAGAAATAATAAGGAACAAAAAAAGATTGTCAACACTGAAAGAATCTGTAGCTATTGGACAAATAAGTGGTGCAATGGGAACTTACGCTAATACGAATCCCAAAGTAGAACAAATAACTTGCGATTTACTCGGCTTAAAACCAGATACAGCAAGTACGCAGGTCATATCGAGAGACAGGCATGCAGAATATGTGCAAACTATTGCACTAGTTGGCGCTTCTCTAGATAGATTCGCAACTGAAATAAGAAATTTACAAAGAACTGATGTTTTAGAAGTTGAGGAGGGCTTTACAAAAGGGCAAAAAGGAAGTTCTGCCATGCCTCATAAAAGAAATCCTATTCGAAGTGAAAGAGTAAGCGGTTTATCAAGAATTTTGAGGAGTTACGTCTTAACAGCACTGGAAAATATTCCACTTTGGCACGAAAGAGATATAAGCCATAGTTCAAATGAACGTATCATGTTACCTGACGTATCAATCTGTTTGCATTTTATGCTCAGGGAAATGAAAGATATAGTAGGGAATTTGGAAGTTTATCCAAAAAATATGCTCAAAAATTTAAATATATATGGTGGTGTAATCTTTAGTCAGAAAGTTTTACTTTTGCTTGTAGAGAAAGGGTTGTCTAGAGAAAAAGCTTATAGCTTAGTACAAAAAAATGCGCATCAGGCGTGGAATACTGAAAATGGAAATTTCAAACAAAATATAGAGAGAGATAATGAAATAATGGATTTTATTGATCAAAATGACTTAGAAGAATGTTTTAATCCTTCAATTCATCTCAATAATTTAAGTGTAATATGGGAGAAGTTAGGTATCTAGAATTACTGAAAACCTTATCTAAGTTAAACTAGCGTTTTCAGAGGAATAATGACAAAAAACTTTAGGATTGAAAAAGATAGTATGGGAACAATAGAGGTTCCCATTGAAGCTTTGTGGGGTGCTCAAACACAAAGATCGATAAAAAATTTTTCTATTGGAGAAGAATTAATTCCAATTGAGTTAATTTATTCACTCACCCTCATAAAAAAAGCTGCTTCAATTGCGAATTTCAATTTAGGTTTAATTGATAAAAGAAAAAAAGATTTAATTGTAGAGGCATGTACAGAAATACTTGATGGGCTTCATGATTCACAGTTTCCCCTAAAGGTTTGGCAAACAGGTAGTGGCACGCAAACAAATATGAATGTTAATGAGGTAATTTCAAATATTGCAGCATTAAAAACAAATTCAGAGCTCGGTAGTCATCAACCAATTCATCCTAATGATGATGTAAATAAATCTCAGTCAACTAATGATACTTTTCCTGCTGCTATTCAAATATCAGTTGTTAATGAAATAATCAAAAATTTAGTTCCAACGATACGAGAACTTACTAAGATCCTTGATAAAAAAAGTGAACAATGGAAAGACCTCATAAAGATAGGAAGAACCCATTTTCAAGATGCAGTTCCCCTTACTTTTGGGCAAGAAATATCAGGATGGTCAGAGCAACTTAAAGATGCTGAAAATGCAATTATTATGAGTCTGAATGAATTGTATTTCTTACCTCTGGGAGGAACTGCAGTTGGAACAGGGATTAATTGTCCCAAAGGATTTTGTGAAGAGTCTATAAAATCAATTTCCGATGATACTAATCTAATGTTCTATAAATCAAAAAATAATTTTTCTATTATGGCCTCTCATGATCGTCTAGCTCAAGTAATGAGTCAGATAAAAATATTAGCAGGTGCATTATTTAAAATTTCAAATGATATAAAAATTTTATCTTCTGGTCCAAGATCAGGAATATATGAACTAATTATTCCTCAAAATGAACCTGGAAGTTCTATCATGCCGGGGAAAGTGAATCCAACTCAATGCGAAGCCTTATCAATGGTTTGCACTCAGATAATGGGTCTTGAATATGCAGTATCAATGGCAAATTCTAGCGGCACTTTACAGATGAATGAATATAAGCCTCTTATTGGATTTAATATTCTCACAAGTTTAAAATTACTTAAAAATGTAATAGAAAACTTCAGAATAAAATTAGTTAATGGGATGGAACCTAATCAAAAGAAAATAAAGTTAAATTTAGAAAATTCACTAATGTTGGTTACAGCCATAGTGCCAAAAGTTGGTTATGAAAAAGCAGCTGAAATTGCAAACCTTGCCTTCAAAGAATCATTAAATTTAAAAGAGGCAACACTTAAATTAGGTTATCTAAACGGAGATGAATTTGATGAAGCGATGAATATCAATTCAATGATTTGATTAAAAAAATTTAAGAATTATTGTCAATTCTTTTTGTTGCAGGATTAGTATCTTCAGAGACTTTTATAAGATCATTAGATTCAGAAACAGGAAACCGATTAATAGCTTTTAATGCTATCTTTGCTTTGCTTTTTAATTTATTACTAACACCAATACAGTATTGAACTTGAGAAAGGACATCAATTGATCTTCTAATAATTCTCACTACATCACCTTCGTCTAATGAAGTATTAAAAACCAAATCTTTCCATTTTTTTCCTCTTGCCCATTCAGAAATAATTCCAGTTAACTCTGTTTCTAAATAAATAGGGATTTCAATATGAAACTTATTTTGTTGAGAAGCGACTAATTGTCTTAAACCATCTAATTCATTAAAAACATCTATTACCTTTAAAGAAGGCTTGAAATTACACCAAAGATTAGGCCTCCTTATATCAACACATATAGCTTGAATAATTGCAGCTAACTCAGGAGGATCTAAATCGTCTAAATAACCACTAACTAAAACCAGACCAATCCATAATTCATTTTCACTTCTTATTGCACCAACTGTTTGTCCAACTTCTGTCAATTCCAAATCATTTAAACAACCGAAATGATTCAAAATTTTAATCAAATCGGTAAAAGTTCTCCAGTTATGATTTTCTTTATCCTCAAGAAGTTTTTTTCTCATATATATTTCTTGTTCAACATCAACAATTCTTTTTCTATATTTCTTTAATTTCTTAGAGTCTCCAAATCTATGTGCGGGATGATCATTGACTGTTTCTTCTAAATTATTAATTTGTTGCTGTTGTGCCAAAACTTCCGTTGACAAATCATATTGTGGAGTTTGTAAATCATTTTTTTTTGAAACTTCTAAAATTCGATCCGCATAAGACTGCGACATATCACCTCCCCTAAATACCTCTCCAGAAAAATACATCTTTGGCACTTCAAGTCCTAAGACATCAATTGCATCCAAATCATTAAAAATACTTACAATGTATGAGGGTCTTATAAGAATAAATAAATTATCAACTGTCAAACACAATAAACTCTTTATTTTTTGGGATTCATATATTTTCTTACAAATTAATCCTGGAACAATTTTTCTTTTAATTTGAGGAGCTTTGATTGAAATTAAGCTTCCATCTTTAATATATGGGAGTGCATTAGTAATCTCTTCTGATAATTTTTCTGCTGCTTGTTTTTCTAAAATTTTCAAGAGTCTTCTCTCTTCTTTAAGACGATTTTTCAACTTTTCGTATGCATCAAAATCTTTCCATGAAACGTTAGATGTAATCTTTTTTAATTCAATTAAATCCTTATCTAAATTTTCAAGAATTATATTCTCACCTGAAGATTCACCTAAATATAAAAAACTACCAAAACTTCTTTTAATTAATTCTTTAGACTTTTCTAAAGTATAACTTTGTAAAAGATTAAGTACCATTCCATAACTAGGAGTGAATTGACTCTCTAAAGAATTTGGTTTGCTAATAGCCAGAGCACTTGCTTCTTTGGCACCTTCGAATCTTGTTTGTAATGTAACAACATATCCTTGGGTATCTTTTCCTCTTCTTCCAGCTCTTCCTGACATTTGCAAAAATTCACTGCTAAATAATAATCTGTGCCCATCTTCTGTCCGTTTTGATAAAGAAGAAATGACAGTGGTTCTTGCAGGCATATTAATTCCTGCCGCAAGAGTTTCAGTTGCAAAAACAACTTTTATCAAACCTTGCTGAAATAATTCCTCAACCAATTCTTTCCATGCAGGCAATAATCCAGCATGGTGAGATGCAATACCTCGTTTTAAAGCCTCGCATTGAGATTTATCTTTAATTGCCTCTTGATTATTTTTAAGATAAACATCTAATTTTTGGGATATCATATTCGCTTCTGAATAACTTACTAAAGTTAAGTCTTTGATATTCTCAATAGCCTTGTCACATCCTCTTCTACTAAAGATAAAATAAATAGCTGGCAACATATTTCGTTCAGCTAGTTTAGAGATCACAAAGCCAATTGAGGGAGACTTTGGTTGCGTTATCCTGCCCACTTTTCCTCTCATTTTCTGCCCTTTAGGAGCTCTCCAAATCTTACAGTTTGGATGAATTCCATTACCCTTATTATTTAAAAGTGGATGGAGGCCTTTAACACTACAAAAAATAAAATCAAGTGGGACTGGTCTCTTATCGCTATTAATTAGTACTGTGGGCCCATGAACTTTTTCTATCCAATTTTGTAGTTGATCTGCATTGGCTATTGTTGCTGATAAAGCTATTATTTGAGTTCTAGTAGGGCAATGGATTATAGTTTCTTCCCAAACTGTGCCTCTTTGGGGGTCATTCATATAATGACATTCATCAAGAATCACAGATTCTAAATTCTCTAAGGGATCATCAAATTCATCAAATTCTCCATAAAGCATGTTCCTAAAAATCTCAGTCGTCATAACTAAGATTGGTGCTTCTCTATTTATACTTATATCTCCAGTTAAAAGACCAACTTTATTATCACCATATTGATTAGCAAAATCTCTAAACTTTTGATTTGATAGTGCTTTTAAAGGTGTTGTATAAAAAACTCTACTGTCATGAGATAAGCCTCTATATATAGCAAATTCACCTATCAATGTTTTACCTGAACCTGTTGGTGCCGTTAAAACAACAGAATTTCCGCTATTAATAGCTCGAATTGCTTCTAATTGGAAATCATCTAGTGGAAAAGGGAAATATTCCTCTAAATTAAGCAATAATTGTGATTGAAGAGAGGATGAGTTAACTTCTTAATATATGATCTATATAGATATTAATAAACAAAAAATACCTTGCAAACTTTAATAGTAAATCTAAATCTTTTTAATTAAATCCAATATATTCTATTTTGCCAAAATGAAAAAAATAAAAATTCCAAAAAATAGAATCCGTAAATTAAAAACATTTTCTTTAGGTAAAAAATCATTCGAACTTCTAAGTTCGAATTCGCAAAATAAAAAACTTATAGACTTATGCAGTAATGATTATTTTGGATTAAGTAGGGACAAGGATTTAATAAAAGCTGCTTACGAAATAAGCATGTTAGAAGGTATTGGTTCAGGAAGCTCTAGGTTTATTACAGGTTCAAGACCAATACATAAATTATTAGAAACAGAACTTGCCAAATGGCTTGATCAAGATAAAGTATTACTTTTCCCAAGCGGATTTCAAGCAAATATAGCCGCTATCCAGACTTTAGCAAACAGAAATAGCATCGTAATCGCAGATAAATTAATCCATAACTCTTTATTGGTTGGAGTTAAAGCCGCTCAAGCTAAACTAGTTCGATTTTCACACAATAATTTAAAAGATTTAGAAGATAAAATTTTCAAGTCTAACCCCACAAAAAATTCCATTTTAGTCGTTGTCGAGTCTCTATATAGCATGGAGGGATCAATTGCTCCGCTCAGAGAAATAACGGAAATTTGCAACAAAAATAGTGTTCAATTATTAGTTGACGAAGCCCATGCAATTGGGATCTTAGGCCCTGAAGGCAGGGGTTTAAGTTTTAATTTCCGTTCAGATATAACTATAATTACTGGAACTTTTGGAAAAGCATTTGGAAGCGGTGGAGCTTTCGTAGCCTCCAATTCAGGAATTGGTGAGTATCTTATCCAAACAAGTGGTGCATTTAGGTACACAACCGCTCTTGCACCATCTTTAGCTGCTGGAGCACTAGAAGGCTTAAAAAAAATTTTAGAAAATAAAGAATGGGGTAATGAGTTGTTATCTTCTGCGAAGATATGGAAAGATGAAATTATTAAAAATTTTAGTTTTCCAATTCAGGGAGATTCTCACATTTTATCAATTATTGTTGGCCAAGAAGAGAAGGCAATTTATCTGCAAAAATATCTCGAGGAAAATGGGTTTTTAGCAATTGCGATAAGGCCCCCTACTGTTCCAGTTGGGCAATCAAGAATCAGAATAACAATAAGAAGAAACTTAGATTTGAATCTGCTAAAAAATTTCATTGAAGTATTAAAAGAGTTTAAATGAAACAAATTATTACTCAACATGGGTGGGGACTAAATAAATATTTCTGGGATGATTATAAAGTTGATTTTTTAAAAAATAATTGGCATTGGCAAGATAATGAAAGGGGCTATTTTTCAACAAATAATTATCAAGCAAAATGGATTAAAAGCGAATCTAAAAAAGAAATCAGAATGACTTTATGCCATTCATTTGGTTTTCATTTAATGCAAAAAAAAATCCTAAAAGAAGCAACTCATATTGTTCTTATAAATTCTTTTAATAATTTTCTTCCTTTAAGTAATAAGAGAAACTTTATTTTGAAGTCTCTAAAAAGAATGGAAACAAAAATCATAAAAGATGAAACTAAGGATATGTTGAAAGAATTTATACATAGATCATTTATGCCAAATCATATGAATAAAAGTTTTAAAAATATCTTTTATAAAAGTTTAGAGAGTTTAAATAAAACTCTTCTTTTAGGTGATTTAAAACAACTTTACATCAATAGAGATATTCCATTATTTTTAAGAAAAGATTGCAAAATTATTTTTATAAAATCAGAAAATGATTTAATTTTAGACAACGAATCACATAATAACTTCTTAGATTCCTTAAATAAAATTCTTGATAGGAATCCAATTTTAATTAAATTAGCTCATCAAGGGCATTGCTTGAATAATCTAAATTTATACGAGATCTTACTTAATACACTTATTGATGAAAATGGATAGTAAAAAGTGGAATGAGAAAATAAAAAATAATTTCAACGATGCTGCATATCGGTATCTAGAGCATTCAAATATTCAGCAATTTTTTGCAAAAAAGATTGTCCAATTTCTCAAAGAATTAAATCCCCAAAAAAAAGGTGAATGGATAGATCTAGGATCAGGGCCAGGAATATTAGCTGATGAAATAGAAAAAAAATTTTCTTCCCAAAAAGTAGCCAGAATTGATTTCAGCAAAAAAATGCTTCTTGAGAATAAATTATCTAGTAAAAAAATTTTATGGGATTTGAATAATGATTTACCTCCTGAAATCAATAACTGTTCTCTATTAACATCTAACTTTTGCATCCACTGGTTAAACAATCCAGAAAAGAAAATAAAAAATTGGTTTAGTAAATTAAAATCTGGAGGTTTTTTAATCATTTCTTATCCAACAAAAAATTGTTTTCCTGAATGGAAAGATACTTGTAGAAAAATTGATATTGAATATAGTGGTCTTAATTTCCTTTGCTCTAAAGAATTATTAAAAGATTTCAAATCAACTGAAATTCATTATTCAGAAAAGTTTAATTATCTTGAAAATTTTGAAGATGTATATAAGCTTTTTAAAAGTATTAAAAATGTAGGGGCGCAATCAACAAATTGTAAACACAAAACAGTGAAGGAGTTAAAAAAAATTCAAAAGTTTTGGCCAAAGAATTACAATAATACAGTTAACCTTTCATGGCAAATTGAGATTCAAATAATAAAGAAATTATGAGAAGTCAGGATACTGCTTTCAAATTTATAATTTGTGGAACAGATACTGATATTGGAAAAACTTTAATAAGCTCTTTTTTCGTTAAAGGATTAAATTCCTTTTATTGGAAGCCTATTCAAAGCGGTATTGAATCGCAAACTGATAGTCAAACTGTTGAAAAACTTGCACAATTAAGTAAAGAGAAAATCATCAAAGAAGCTTATGTCTTTACGAAACCGTTATCTCCTCATTGGGCTGCTGAAATAGATCAAAAAACTATTAACTTTGAAAAGTTGAGATTGCCAAAAGTGCAAGGCTCATTAATTGTAGAAACTGCAGGTGGATTAATGGTTCCAATAACACGCAATTTTTTGCAAATAGATCAAATAAAAAAATGGAATCTTCCGGTAATACTTGTATGTAAGAGCTCGCTTGGCACTCTTAACCATACCCTGCTTAGTATTGAGGCCTTAAAACGAAGAAATATTGAGATTTTAGGTTTAGTAGTCAATGGTGAAAAACACCTAGATAATCCAAGAACTCTAGTTGATTTTAGTGGTATTCCTTTAATTGCTGAATTTCCTTACATCGAAAAAATGGACTCAAACAATTTAGATATACTATGGAAAGAACTAGACATCAAGAATAAATTGATCTCACTTTTAAACTCAAAATTAAGTTAAATGAAATCTTTGGATTCAAAAGCTCCAAATCAAGATTGGCACCCAAATATTTGGCCACCTTTTACACAAATTAATAACAGCAAACCGCAAATAGAAGTAACTCATGGTCAAGATGCCCTCCTATTTACTAAAAATCCTAAAAAAGAGCTAATAGATGCAATCAGTAGTTGGTGGGTAACTCTTCATGGACATAGTAACCAATACATTGCGGATGCTATTTTCAATCAATCAAAAAAACTTGAGCAAGTTATATTTGCTGATTTTTTACATCCACAGGCAAAAAAATTGGCGGAAAGACTTAGTGACTTAACAAAACTAGAAAGATTATTCTTTTCTGATAACGGTTCTACTGCAGTGGAAGTCGCTTTAAAAATTGCCTTCCAATCATGGCAAAATAGAGGAGAGACAAGAACTCAAATAGTAGCTTTTGATGGCGCCTATCATGGCGATACATTTGGAGCAATGGCTTTAGGTGAAAGAAATATTTTTAATGAGAATTTCGATAATCTTATGTTCCCAGTTAGGAGAGTCCCCTGGCCTTCAACTTGGATGAACGATGAAGAAGTAGAAAATAAAGAAAATGAAGCGATCCAAAAATTAGAAACTCTACTTAAAACTCCGACAGTTGCAGTAATCCTCGAGCCACTTGTTCAAGGAGCAGGAGGAATGAATATGGTTAGGCCTCAGTTTATAAAAAAAGTTTCAGAAATTATAAACAATAATAATTCTTTGTTAATTGCTGATGAAGTTTTGACTGGGTTTGGAAGATGTGGAAGTCTTTTTGCGTTTCAAAAGGCAAAAATCATTCCCGATTTAATAAGTATTTCAAAAGGTTTAACAGGCGGATTTTTACCAATGGGAATAACTTTGTGTAAAGAAAAAATTTTTCAATCCTTCATTGATGATTCCCCAAGAAAAACTTTTTGGCATGGACATAGTTTTACTGCTAATCCTTTAGGTTGTGCTGCGGCAAACGCTAGCCTAGATTTATTAGAAAAAGAACCACACAAATACCTTTCATTTGAAGAAAAACATTTATCTCACTTAATTAAATTTCAAAACTTACCATATATAAAAAAAATAAGGGTATCCGGCACAATTGCTGCCTTCGATTTAGATATTGGGAACAAAAAAGGTTATTTCAATAATATTGGGAAAGAAATAAAGAGTCTTGCAATGGAGCAAGGTTTATTTATTAGACCCCTCGGGAATGTTATTTATCTCTTGCCACCTCTCTGTATAACCGATGATCAATTAGAAAAAAGTTACTGGATAATAAGGCAAATCTTAGACAATCTTTAGATAGAAATTTAAGGTCCCTGCAGTATTGCATTTTCAACATCTTCTCTATTAATGCAATAAGAAAATAGTCTTTTAGTTTCTTGTCCTTCACTTTCCCAGATAACACTTAAATCTTCTTGTTCAAAAATAATAGTTGCATTCCAATTTGAAAGTAACAGATACCATTTAGATGGATTATTAATATCCTTCACAGCACCTAAATCAGTTAGCCACAATTCCAATGATTGCAGTGAATTTTGATTGATAGGTTTTTTAGAGGGATTCACAGACTTTTTTAAAAAATTATTTAATTAGCCAAAGCGGTATTGTCTCTAATTCTTTTCCAGTAAAAGAAGCAATAAAAATTGAACAAATTAAACTTATAGAAATGATGATAATTAAAAGAAACAACGAAAACAATTCTCCATTCGAAAAAGGTCTTCTATTTCCTATTAAATTTTGATTATTAGAATCGATTACTAAATTATTTAAAACGTTTGTATTATTTTTACTTCTAGATTTTTCTTTTAGTTTGTCATCATATATTTTTCTTAAATTAGTATTATTTAAATGTTCATAAGCTTCAAGAACTTCTTGAAATTTACTTTTAGCAACGTCTATTTCTAATGAAGTTGTATCGGGATGCAACTCAATAGAAAGTTTACAAAATGCCTTTCTTAATTCATGATTGGATGCATTTTCATTTACACCTAAAATTTTGTAATAGGAAGTTTCCCCTTTCAAAATAATCTTTTATTAATATTGTAATTCTAATAAATTTTTAATAAATAGAATGTATTTAATGGATAGTTAAAATTCATATTTATAACGAAATGAAAAAACAAAACATTCCAGAAGAAATTCTTTCCTTAATAACTGAAGAAGAAATAAATTTATTTCAAGATTTACAAATTAAAATTAAAGAATTAAATAATAAGACCAATCTCACAAGATTAACTGATGGTGATGATTATTGGGTATCTCAAGTTTTTGACAGCATTTGGCCATACAAAGCTTTCACGAATATTAATTTTGATAATAAAAAATTTTTAGATATTGGATCAGGCTGTGGCTTCCCAGGTTTAGCTTATGCAATAACTCATCCTAATTCAGAGATATACCTAATTGATTCTTTGAAAAAGAAAACAGATGCAATAAAAATTTTAGTTGAGCAGATCAATTTCAAAAACAATATTCATGTAATTAATGATCGTGTTGAGAATTTAGCCCACCAAGCGTCAATGAGAAATAATTTTAATATTGCAACAACTAGAGCGGTTAGTAATCCATCAACAGTTTCAGAATATATACTACCAATGCTAAAAAAAGGAGGGTTTGGAGTTCTATACTGTGGCAAATGGACGAATGAAGAAAGCAAAAATCTAGATAAAACTTTAGAAATATTAGAAGGGAAAGTTAAAGATAAAAAAGAGATACTATTACCAAGAAATAAAGGCACCCGAAATATTATTCTTATTCAACCAAAGAATTTTTGTCCTGAAATTTACCCAAGAAAAGTTGGCAAACCTGAAAAAAGTCCATTATGAAATTATTTTCTTGATAATCTTTTAGCATTCTTATCTCCAAACTTTTCTTTTAAATTTCTCAATTTTTTTATAACTTTTTTTGGATTTATATGACCTTCTAATACTTTCAATAATTGACCTTCAGAAACATCTACATCTAGTAAATTCGCGTTGAATCCTGGGAACCAGTGGCTTCCATTACCAAGCAATTGATATCTAGCTCTTGCATATCCTTCCATACCCAACCAATCAATTAAATTTGAAAGCCAAAGCAGAACAGGAATATTAATATTTCCTGGAGTATATTCCCAACTTGGTAAATTTCTATTCCAATTTTGATGCCATTCTAAACCTAAGGAATTAATTGATTCCTTCCTTAATTTGTGAATTATCTTAGGCACATACTTCTCAGATTCTGATAACAACGAGACAGCTTCTAAATGCAGAGCAAAATCTGTCTCTTTTGCAATACCGACACTCAAAGTATGGACATTTTGATTTCTTAAGCAAAAAAGATCATTAAAAACAATAGGGTGAAGTGGTTTACAAAATTCCAACATTTTTCTTGAGGGAGTATGAAGATGTCCCCCTTTATCAGTGGGACTTATTATGAAAACCCCAAGATCATGCTTATTGGCTAAATTAATAACCTTTGTATTTTCCTGATTAATGAAATACCAGTGCAAATTTACATAATCAAATAAGTTTGTTGATATGGCCTTTTCAATAAGTGAAGATTTTCCATGGGTTGAAAATCCAATAGATCCAATTAAATTTTCTTTTTGAAAATTCCTCAAAATATCAATGCAACCTCCATCTCGAATAGCCTGATGTAAATGTTCAGCAGTATTGATACCATGTATTGCTAACAAATCAATTTTTTTAACTTTCAATTTTTCAATGCTAGATAATACATCTCGCTCAAAAATTTCCGGATCACTATTTGGTGGAATCTTTGTTTGGATTATATTTGGGATTTTCGTAGTATTCTTGAAACACATCCCTAATTGCAACTCAGAAGTTCCATAGTACTTGGCGGTTTCTACATGACTTAAGCCATATTGTGTTGCAAGATCTAATATATTTTCTACTTTATTTTGTTCTTCGTATGAAACCTCAGAAAAATCTAATTGATCCCAACTTTTTTGAAATCTCATACCACCTAAAGATAAAACAGGAATCTTCAGATTGGTTCTACCAAATCTACGATATTGCATCTTTTGGATATTAGTGCTTATTCATTCTCGGTGGCTTTCCAAATGTTTGAAACATATCCCTATCGAGACTATTCTCTAAATCATCTAATTCTTCAAATTTAACCCAATGAATACAATCAACAGGGCATGTATCTATTGCTTCTTGTATGACATCAGAAGTATCTCCATCTTGCCTAATAGCTCGACTTCTACCATGAAATTCATCAACAGTAAAAGTGTTCGAAGCGACGTGAACACAGTACTGACAACCAATACACTTTGCTTCATCAACCCATACAGCTTTTTCGGCTAACTGACCACCTAAAACGGGCTCATAGCCTGTAATATCAATATTTTCTTCAGTATTATGAAATGGATCCGTAAAATCCATATCTTCACATTAGTTTTCCCACTTGGTTAAGACCAATTCAATAGAACCATCATTTTTATTTTTTTGCTCTACGATTTGATATCCATCTTCTTGGGTTTTAGAAATGATTGTTTGGTAAGCATACATTTGTGTAACTTTTGAGATAAATCTTTCAACTGGAATCTCAAATTTCCATAGATCAAGGTCAGTAACTAATTCATATGCATTAGAATTGTTATCCCATTTAAATCCAACTTGGGTATCACCAGGTAAATTCATACTTATATCAACAGCTGTGAATTGACCTTTATATCCTTTTACAAACTTTTCTTCTTGATTAATACTATAACCGAAATGATTTAAAGCCTTAATTAATGGCTCTACTTCTTTGAGCTGAGTTTTAATTGTACTAAAATGTGACATTAGATTCGTTTTTTAATTGTTTTAAGTTTTCACTTTGATTAGAGATGAAAGCATCAGAAGTTTTATTTTTAACTGTTACTTTACCGAGAGCGTCTTCGAGATTTTTTGTAGCTTCATTGCATGAATTACCAGTAAATCCCTCAACAGTCTCTTCAACTCTTCCGTCTTGATGAATTTTGAATCTCAATGTTTTTTGAGGCATTAAATTCAAGTACTGAGTACTTTTACTTTATATAGAATAACGAAAATTTTTTGTTTCAGTTGGTACAAGTTAATTAATTTTAATTTTTATATTGAATATCTGATAAATTAATTAGTTATCTAGTGTTCTTGTAAAAAAATTAAGATTTTTAATTATAAAAACCTTGCATCCCCATTGAATCCAAGGCAGTTTTTGCTTCTTCCATAACAGAAGGTTCTTTATCGAAAAGAGCTATCTTGGTACATTCATCAACGAAACTCTCTTGAAATGTATTGTTTAATTTTTCGTACAATCTACATAATGACCAGATGCAATTACTTCTTACACCTGGTTCATTATCTATTTTTAAACTTATTAAAAGTTGTTCTGCTGCCAATTGAGCATTTTCCAAAGAAACATTGCCGATTTCAGCTAAAGAACTAGATGACCATAACCTTACTGCAGCTACATCGTTCTTCAAAGCATTTATTAATGGCTTCAAAACAATTTGATTATCATAATTAGCCAAGCTCCATGCAGTTGCTCTTCTGACATAAGCATTATCGTCAGTCTCCAAAAGAGTGACAAGTTTCTCGACCGCGTTAGGACATGGATTACGACCTAAAGCATATACCACACTCATTCTCTCAACAGGACAAGGTTGATCAAGTAATGGCAACAAAAGAGAAAAAGATCTTGAATCTCTATATTCACAAAATATTCTTAAGCCCTGTATTCTTTCTTCTCTGTTACCTTTGAGCATTTTTAATGCCTCATTGCACTCTTGAGTTATGTTTAAACCTTTTGGGAAAGAATCTTCATCAATTTGTTCTAGAGGATCTATTTCAATTTCTAAGGCTAATTCTCTCGCTAAAACTTCTGGGTCAACAGCTATATCAACTAAACTTTTTTTATTAGGATCCTTATTTTTTGTCATTTTAAAAACTAAAAATATTAATTTATGGGAGCAGGAGACATCATATCTCCTGGCAACCAAATTCTTGCACTAACTGCAAAGAAGGCAATCCCAAAAAGTGAAACAATAGCGAAAGGTAAAATTTTTGTCTTTATAAAACCCAAAGATTTAAGATCAATTAACACAATAATAACCTGTTTAAGAAACTTTTAAAAAATTTTTAATGGATAATTTTATTTAATTTTTGCATTTTGTCTTAGCTGACCACATGCCGCATTTTTGTCTAGACCTCTACTTTTTCGCAAGCTAACAGCGATGCCATTACGAAAAAGTCTAGATTGAAATGATTGAAGATTTTTTAGAGAGGCTCTTTGAAATTCAACCTCATCAATTTGGTTGTATTGTATTAAATTTACGTGGCATTGAAACCCTTTCAGCAAATTACTTAATTCATTAGCATGTTCTAATTTGTCATTAACCCCATTTAGCATTAAATATTCAAAACTTACCCTCCGACCAGTATCTTTTACGTATTGCTTACAATCTTCAATTATATTTTCGATTTTGTAGTTTTTTGCACTTGGTATTATCATTTCTCTTATTTTTTGGTTTGAAGCATGTAAGCTTATTGCTAATGTAAATTGACAATTACCTAATATTTGGAAAGACTTTGCTGATAATTTATTTATCATTTTTGGAATAGCGACAGTGCTTACAGTTATTTTTCTTTGGCTAATTTGAAAATCCTTATTTATAGATCTAATTGACACGAGCAAGTCATCAATATTCAATAAGGGCTCACCCATACCCATGAAAACAATATTGGTCACTTTTCTATTCATTTCATTTTCGAGAAATAAAATTTGATCTAAAATTTCACTTGCTTTTAAAGATCTCTTCAAACCTTCCTTGCCAGTTGCGCAAAATTTGCAGTCCATTGGGCAACCAACCTGACTAGAGAGACAAGCAGTTAGTCTTTGTTCAGTTGGGATACCAACGCATTCAATATTTTCATTATCGTTTGTAGTCAGTAACAACTTTAGAGTGCCATCGTTAGCTAAATTTCTTTCTTGAATACTTAGCTCACTAACTTTAAAACCATCATCCTTTAACTTTTTTCTAAAATCTAAAGGTAAAACTTCTATTTGATCAATATTTTTATTCTTATTTCTATAGTTATAAATCCAATTGTAGATTTGGCGACCCCTAAAAGCAGCATGGCCATAATCCAAAGCTACATTTTCTAAATCTTTAATGCTACTTCCAAGAAGATTTTTCAAATTTAGTAGTCTTTATTTCAAAACTATTTTCACCATAACAGCAAACCATGTTTTAAAAAGAATTCTGTAAGAATAAGCGCAATAAAACCAATCATGGCCATTCTTCCATTAAGTCTCTCATTATAAAGATGAAATCCATAACGAGGTAATTTTCTTTTGGGAACAATTTCTGGCTTAATCATCTCTGACAATTTAAAAATACATTCTAGTCACTAAAAATAATAATAGATAATGTCTCTATTCATCAGACAGAAGACCTTCCTCCTGCAATCCCTCCAATGCGGCAGGATCTGGCAATTGATCTTCAGAAAATTGATTTTCAGCATTAGGCCTCGCGAAGGCTGCAAAATTACTCGAAGAGGGATCTATTCCATGTCGATTTCTCGTTGTTTCCAGATCTTCATCACTAGGATCATCAAGTATTGCAGTAGAACTTACAGCAGGTGATTGTGGCATATCAACTGTATAATCTGGCCTTAAGTTCTGTGCTCTTCTGTAGCCACCAGATTCTTCTGCAAGGATATCAGGATGAGGGCCAGCCTCTGAGGATAATTCCTCAACAAAACCGCTAAATCCGGTACCTGCAGGTATCAATCTACCGATGATAACATTTTCTTTTAAACCTCTTAACCAATCAGATTTACCTTCAATAGCAGCTTCTGTAAGAACCCTTGTTGTTTCTTGGAACGATGCTGCTGAAATAAAGCTATCTGTATTCAGAGAGGCTTTAGTAATACCCAACAAAACAGGAGTAAATTCTGCTGGAGCTCCTCCCGTAATTGCCATTGCTTGGTTTGTATCTTCAACCTGCCTCAATTCTATGAGTTCACCAGGTAAAAGAGTAGTATCCCCAGCATCTTCTATACGGACTTTACTTGTCATCTGTCTAACAATAACTTCAATATGCTTATCATCGATTGCTACACCCTGAGACTTATAAACATTTTGTACCTCACTTACCATACTTCTTTGTAGTTTTGATATAGATTCTCGAGCTGCATCTAAAAGAGGTTTTTGATCTTTTAAATCATTGAAATAGCAATCTAATAGTTCATGTGGATTAATTGGACCATCAGTTAAAGACTCTCCACCTTTAACTTGTTGTCCATCACTAACCATTATATTTTTCCCAATTAATAGTTGATATTCATTAACTAAATCATCTTTTTCAATAACTGATAAAGAAACTGATTCTTCATCATTACTTTGTTTAATCTGAACAATCCCAGATTTTTTACATAGAATTGCTGAATCTCTAGGTCTCCTAGCTTCTAATAACTCTTCAATACGAGGTAATCCTTGTACGATATCTCCAGTTTTCTGCCTTTCAAAAACAAGTAAAGCTAAACCATCTCCCCTAAGAACCAAATCTCCATCTTTAACATGTAAAACTGAATCAGGAGAAACCATATAAGGTCTGCCAAGTCTTAAGGTTACTGAACTATTAGAAATTTCTTCTATTTCTCCACAAGAAGTTGATGTTACAGAATCACTAATAGGATCACCATCAACTACACGATCACCAACTTTAACAACTGCTTTACCGCTAATTTTAATCTTCATTTTATCTTCTTCTCTTTCAACAATTAACCTTCTTATTGGCTCATCATCAACAACATTTGGTAATTGAACCAACCCCTTCTCTTTGCAAAGAATTTGAGTAGTAGCTATTACATCTCCTTCTTTTACTACTTGGTCATGATTGACTTGAAGTTCTGTATGTGTTGAACCATGACTGGAGTCAGATATAGTATCTCTTCTTACAAGAATAGACTCCAATATTACTAAATTTAATCTATTGATTGATGCGTCATTTTTATCTTCAATAGACTCGACGTCAATAGTCATTTGAGGAGTAGCATCAAAGCTTTCAATACTTAGATGTGTTCTAAGTAATTCAACCCCTTCAACTGATTTTATCAATTCACCGTCTTTGTAGGTAAGCCTTTGGATAGCTTTTAAGCCTAAATGTGGACCTTTTTCCTGCTTAACATGTGATAGTTGGGGTAATTCCGCGCGGTCAGGAATAGTAAATTCTTCAACAGTTCTCAATAACAAGCCTCGACATTTAGGTGTTTCTAATTTTTGAACAAATAGAATTTCTTGATTATCAACACCATCTAAAATCTTTTCGCCTGGATTCACAAGATTTCCTTCTTCTGTAAATCTATTCAAAACTTCTTCATCTTCACACTCATGAAAAGTTCCATTTCTTACAGTTATTTCACGAAGAATATCATTTTTTTGCGTAACAGTAACAATGCCTGATGTTTGACTAAAAATATCTTTTACAACTTCTGTGCCAGCTTCAATCCATTTCATATCTTCAATCATTAGAAGAGATATATCCTTATTGATTTCGTGTGTCTCTTGCGGAATCCAGAGCAATGTCCCTCCTTGACTTACTTCAAAACCATTTTTAGATGATCTCGCTTTTTTGACAGTTAATCCCGGTGCATATTTTACTAGACCGCCAGTTTTTGTACGGAACCTTTCATCCGTTAAATCTGCTATTACCTCACCATTACTGACTTTACTTCCTGGGGAAATATTTAAACGATAAGATATTCCATCACTAGATTCCAAATTATATATTTGACCTGAGTGAGTAGATTCTTCAATTAATTTAAAATTAGTTAAACACATTGAAGTAGTAACAATTTGAACTTCTCTTGAATCTCCTATTGATTCTCTCAATCGAACTTGTCCTCCAAACTCACTTGATTGACTTGCTTCTGCCAAAACTGTCCCTTCATCTACAGATTTTCCAGATGATATAACCGGTCTTGCATTTGGTGGCAAGTTATAAACATCTCCAGCTAAAACCCATAATCTCCCTAATCTTTGAGCTTTTAAGGTAATATTACCCTGCCTATCTGTTACCTCTTTTGGTTGAATAACCTTATCGTACCTAACTTGACCAGCCAAATCACAAACAACATCTTTTGTTGCTTTTTCAACGCTCTTTTTGACGGCTCCAGCAATAATCTGGGCAACAGTTATATCAGAACTAATTTCTTCACCGTCATCTACAAATAAAAGCGATCCACTAGAAACTTCAATTTTTTGAGCTTTGCCAGAATTATTTCCTTGAGGAACTATCTTAAGTATGAAATCAACTTCCGCTTGTTTAGCTTCTACGCCATGTGGAGTTCTATAACCTCTAACCTTTGCTTTTGAACTAAATTCGACTTTACCAGAAATTTTTGATCTTACAACTCCACTTTCGGCAGTTGATACACCTCCAGTATGGAAAGTTCTCATTGTCAATTGAGTTCCTGGCTCTCCAATTGATTGAGCAGCAATAATTCCAACTGCCTCTCCTAAATCAACCAAATGATTATGAGCCAACGCCCATCCGTAGCACCTCCTACAAACCGATCTGTTAGCTTCACATGTTAATGGAGATCTTATTTTTACTTCACGAATGGATGCTTTCTCAATTTCTCCTGACAACAAAGGATCTATAGCTGTGTTTTGAGGAATAATAAGGTTTTCTTCAGCATCAAGAATATCCTCAGCGGTCAGCCTACCAAGAAGCCTTGCTCCAAATTTACCATCTTCAGCTTCAACAACTATTGATCGTTCTGTTCCACAATCTTCTTCTCTTACAATTACATCTTGAGCAACATCTACTAATCTTCGAGTCAAATAACCAGAATCCGCAGTTCTTAAGGCAGTATCCACTAAACCTTTCCTTGCTCCATAAGAAGAGATTACATATTCAGTTACAGTGAGCCCTTCTCTAAAATTAGTTCTTATTGGCAGGTCAATGATTTCTCCTTGAGGATTAGCCATCAATCCCCTCATACCAACAAGTTGTCTTACCTGAGACATATTACCTCTTGCTCCTGAATTAGCCATCATCCAAACGGAATTTAGTGGATCATTTTGATTGAAATTATTCTTTACAGC
>QCIH01000009.1 GCA_003216795.1 Prochlorococcus sp. AG-402-K16 | reverse complement strand
CAAAGTAGCTTTTATAAGAAATATTGATAAAGGTGTAAGTGTAAGTTATGGAGGCAAATTTGTAAGTCATAGAAAAACTAAGTTAGCTGTATTAAGTATTGGTTATGCAGATGGTGTACCAAGAAATCTTTCAGGCAAGATTAACGTAATCTACAATAATAAATTTTATCCTCAAGTTGGATCTATAACTATGGACCAAATGATGGTAGACATAACAGATTCTAATGAAATTAAAGTTGGTAGTACCATGTTATTACTAGGATCTGATGGAGATAAAACAATTTCTCCTCTTGAATGGGCAAGAAAATCTAATACTATTCCTTGGGAAATTCTTTGTTCTTTTAAAAATAGATTACCTAAAGTTCAAGAAGATTAGACATTTCGATTAAATAAAAAATTTTGAATGTTTGCATAAAAATTGATAATGTATAAGAACTGGAGAGGTGGCTGAGTGGTTGAAAGCGGCTCCCTGCTAAGGAGTTACAGGAGGTAACTTTTGTCGAGGGTTCGAATCCCTCCCTCTCCGCCATATTATGGTTTGAGATAGTAGTTATAGTGCTGACAATTTAGGAAAATGTAGTGATATAGGGAGATTTAGGGCTATGGTCTTCCCTATCAGTATTGCTCAAAATTAAAAATCGGTGTGGCGAAATGTGTGGCGAGTAATAATCTGTAGCTATCAGATTTGTTAGTGATGGCAGTAACTATGGGCAAAAATGGTGTGGCGGGATAAAAATGCCCTATAAAACTTATATAAATACTATTGGATGATTGGTTTACATCCTCGTGAAGCAGGGAAAGGTTTATTCAGTTACCGTCTTCCTTTTCCGTTAAAAAATTTCTACATTTAGCACCTAATTTCGTCGTGGTAATAAGGTGCTTTTTTAATGCCAAAAAAAAAATTATGCCCCCTGTGTAATTCAGAAGGCATTTTGATATTTACTGCTCAAAATCGAATTGTTTTAGATTAAGAGTGTCTTTGGATTTAGTTTTAGGGGGTGCTGATATGACGAACCATTATTTCCATTACAGTATTGGAGATTTCAGTCAGTAATCTCTCATCTATTTGTTTACTAATACATTCAATTTGAGGAATATGGCTAATAACAACAAAATGATTTGTCATTCCTTTAGAAAATTGAAAAAATCGACAGATATAATCTTCTTCCTCCTCATATAAAAAAATCCCCTGATCTAAAGACCAATCAGAAATATTATTGATAAATCCATCTTCAAGTTCCAATAAGAACTTTTGAGAAACCTCAACAACTTCAGGAGACATTTTTGTACTCTTTAACTGTTCAGGAGTTAGCTGCCATCTTTCCTTAAATTCTTCTAGGTCTAATTCCATTAGTACTCTGGTAGGTTTAGTAACTTGTACTCTTCATCAATTTTCTTGGATAGAAACTTTGATGCTCCAGAGCTACCAGTATCCGTGATGCGATATTTCTTGAGCATAAGCATTTTCAACTTTTCAGTAATTATTGGAGAAAAAACTATATTCATTAGTTTCGCTCCAGAAACCTTTTTTTCTGATATTCGCTCAAGATAAGTTCTTCAATATATTCTTCAACTTCAGCATTATTTTGTCTTGCAAGTGTCTTTAGCATTACCGCAAATGTGGGAGTGATATTTAATTTCATAGTTTTAGAAAAGGCATACCAGTTGGAGCAGGTTTCATTCCTTCAGGAGGTCTGCCTTTAATTGGTTGAGAGTGTCTTTTGACTAATCTTGGAGGGGATGCCAACATATTTGGTCTGAAAGTGACCTCAAAATAAGTATCAGGGTCATTCGTGCTGACTTGATAGTATTTTTGCGACATTAGCTCTCTGTGCTGATTGCGAATATCAAATATATTTCTCTTCTCATTCTCAAACCAAGTTTCATCCTGATAGGAAATATCATTCTTTTCGTATTTTGGTTTCATTTGGTTTCTCCTAAAAGAATGGTGTGACTACTTCTCCAAACTCTCTTTGGTATCTCTCTGCTACTAATGATTTGATTAAGGTGCTGTATCCACAGTTGAACTTACGACATAGCTTCTCTTCTTTGTCATTCAAGTGTCGTTGGTGTCTTGCATAACTTACATTTCTACTTATTGGTGGTCTTAACCCAAACCCTCCTTCGTCGGGTTTAACTGCGTTATCTCTGTTGAATAATACTTGTGGCATCTTTATCTCAAATAAAATCTTGTGAACTACCTTTATTTATGGATTGCAAGCCTGGTGTACTTAAAGCCTGGTAGTTTATTCTTTGCTTTTCCTATAACTTCTTCTGCAAATATCACTTATAGGTCACTTAAAGAACTTAATTAGACCTAATGTCGTTAATCACCGTGTACAAGGGTACTTATACAATTTTTATGGCAATTCCCCCCTGTTAGTTTGTAAGAGTTCGATACTTTTAGCTTCCCTTAACATAACCAGATTGGCTGCTATCACTACAATCTTTCATTTCTGAGGGTGCAATCATACCAGCCATTATTTTCATCGCCCTTCTAGGGGCATCTAAGTGGAGTAAATTACCTGAAAATCATATTTGAGTGAATATTTGTGCATTTGGTTGTTGATCTAGAGCCGAAGATGATTAGTAGGGCTTAATTGAGTCTGTTTTTATTGAAGTTCTTCCATTTTCGTTTAGTTCACAAGTTGAAGTTACAACCATTGCTCCTGATAAAACTTGAAAGGTTGCTGTTTTTATTGGCTTCTTTTTTACTTTTATAGATAAAATTTCTCCTCTATCTCCTATAAATGGAGAAACAGAAGACATACCGCCACATAATTCAACAACATTTTTTTTATTCCAATCTTTTGATTCTGCCAAAGCAAATAATGTGGGAAAAGTAAGAATTAGTAAAATTAGAAGCTTTTTCATATTTTTAGAATATTATTCTTAGCAGATAGTTTATCTCCTTTTTTTATGCCATACGATAAAGACGGAAAATATTATCGCAAACCAACTAATTCAGTAAATAAAGATAAGAAACCTTCTGGGACATCATCTAATAAACCAAAATCAAAATCGGTAGGATCTACAAGCAGTTATAAACAAAAGGAAACGGCAGGTTACATTGCAATAGGTGTCTTTTTAGTAGCAATTATTGGAGGTTGCGCAGCTTTATTAAATCAAGAATATGAACCAAAAAGGAATCCAAATTTAGAAGGTTCAGTACAAGATTTTGATGTTTGCGTTAAGAAGCAAAAGCGTGCAGGATTATCTACTGATAAATGTTGGGATATGCTTTAGTTGAACATTATGAACTTCTTGAAGAATCTTTGGAAAACGCAACCAAATACAGTTATGGGTTTTGGTGCGTTACTTATATTAATTGGTTTTGTTTTTTCACTTAGGATGGAAAACGCTACATACAACACTCCAAAACCTCCAAGTGGTGTCAACAAAGAAATATTAGAAAAAAGAAATGCTACTCCAAAAACTTATAAATTAACTGCTCAAGAAGTTGTTGATAAGCATGAGCTAAAGATGAGATGGGCTTGTGAAGATGCAATTAAATCTCAATTAGTAGATCAAAGATCCTATAAAGCGGTAAAGGTTAGATTTACCCCACACAAGATGAACGAACACCCAGATGCAGTTGTAGATGCACGAATAAGTTTTGATGCTAAAAATTCTTTTGGTGGAAATGCTCCAAGTTTTGGTCGTTGTGCTTTTGATTCCTACGGAAATATGGTGCGTAGTCCTAATGTAGTTTCTGGATATTGAGTTACCCCGTAGGTCACGGTTTCTCAGCCTTAAACAAGAACCCTTCTCTTGGTTCTTTACTTACTGAACCAAGACCCAATTCCTCTCTAAAGCTTTTATTTTGCTTAATTTGCTGATAGACAATATTTAGAATATTGCGGTTGTGAAAATAATTCGTGCATTTGGGTGTTGAGCTAGAGCTACTTGATTAGCTCCTGATGGAGAAGCTGCATGACAGTAAAAATCAAATACAGTACCCAAAACCCAGAGTTGAACTTTGTATTTCATTTCTTTAGGAGGCGATAAACACTATCTCTATGAATATTCATTTTTTTAGCTATAGCTGTTGCTCCTAATCCTTCATTCTTGAGCTTGATAATTTCATCTACACTTATTTTCGCTTTGCCACCTTTGTAGATACCTTTAGCTTTTGCTTTGGCTATACCCTCCATTTGTCTTTCTTTACGTATGTTTGTCTCAAACTCAGCAAAGACACCCAACATATCCAGAAAGCATTTTGATGTTGCATCTTTAGTAGATATTGGTTGCTCTGTTGCTACTAATGAAACTCCCTTTTCAGTAAGTTCCTTAACTATTAACTGCAAATCCAAAATGCTACGTGCTAAGCGATCTGTCCTAGTGATGTAAACGCTATCTCCTTCACGTACAAACTCAAGCATCTCTTTTAATTTTTCTCTTCCTTGAGTTGAAGTTCCTGAGACTTTCTCCTCAAAAATCTTCTCCACATTTTCCTTCTGGACTGCTTCACGTTGAAGTTCTAAAGACTGAGTTGAACTACTAACTCTGATGTATGCAACTTTCATTTGTTTAGGTGTCGTATCTACATCTAAACCATAGAGCTGGTATGTCGTTTCAGAAAAATACCACCCTGATACGTAGCCTTTTGTAGCCATATCTGTCGGGTGGTTTTGTCGTGATGCTTGTATACCCTGAACCGATAAAAAATTTATTCTTGATTAAATAATTTATATCTATATTCCAAAGATTCTTTGCTTACGTTTAATCTGCACTCTGTTTTTGTTATTTGTAAGTCATCAGAACTTAAACCTTCTTTATAAGTAATTGAATTATCAGTTGGATTGATAGTGAACAAGAAATTATCAAATGCTGTGTGATGTGTAGGGCATAAAGGTATTCCATTTTTTACATCATCATTTCCATTATCTTCAACTGGAATTATGTGGGCAGCTTCGATTAATTTCTCCATAGCAATATCGCAACAAGAGCAAATCGAACCGTGTTGTTTTAATATCTTTTCTCTAAATTTTGGATTTCTATAAAGTCTTTTAACCTGAGATGAAATTTTCTCTCTGTTGATAAATATTTCTTGTTCTTCTTTATTTTCATTAGTTTCTTTATTCTCTTGATTTGGCTTTACCTCTTTAGCTTTATTTGCAACTGAAACTAAAAAATCTTTCTCTTTCATCTCTTTTATCATCATTTTTAGAGGGGCTAATTTTACCCCTGCTGCTTTTGCAAATTGCCTTCTAAACACTCCAATCTTAGAAACTTCGTAGCCAGTAATTATGCAAATACTTGTTTCTGTTTTGCCGAAATGTCTAAGCTTTATAACCTCATTTAGAAGCTTGGTTCCTGTAAGTTTGTCATACATTAATAGCCCTAATTTTGTATTAGCTCTTTTAGTAAGAGCTTCTTGTTCATAATTTTCTTTTATTGATTCATCAAAAATTTTTTTAACTTTTCCTTGTTTAATTGGAGGATTTTTCTCTCGATAAGCTTTTCTTATTGCAGCCTTTCTTTCTATTTCTTCTCTTTCTTCTTTAGTTGGAAAATGTTTATATTTTAGTTGAAGTTTTTGTCTAAGCCTGTTAAATCGCTTCGGATTCCAACGATTTGATTCAGGAGCATCTAAAAGTGCTCTCCAGTAAGACTTACAAAAATGAAAGAACTTTTCATCATTTATGTCTTTTCTTTGTATTCTGTCTTTTCTAATGTATCCACACTCAACAGCAACTTCTCTAAGATTACCTCTGTAAGTAAGGAGATTAATTGAGCCGTGAAGAGACCTTATTTTATCTAATAACTTTCCGCCTTTTAATTCCATATTTAATAATTAATATCTACAAGGTCTATCATCTATAAATCCAAACTAGGTGGATATCCAATATTGAAATATTCAGTTTGAGGCAATCTTGCATCTTTATATTTTTTATGAAGTTGTCTCTCTCTCTCTTTTGCATCAGGAACAAAAATATCATCAATTAATTCTGCAGTATCACCCACGCCTAATTGCTTCATCCTTTTTTCCATATTTTTTGTGATTCCAATTTTGTATAAACCTGATCGAATATCTTTGATCAAATAAACGTGACCCTCTTTACTTTTATCGTATCCCCAAGCATCTAAATCCTGATCATATGAAGATTCAACTGAATCAAAAAATCTTTCTCCTCTTTTCTTTGGCGGTAATGGTTCTCCCCAAACATCTTCGTAGTTTTCCCTTCTTTCTTCTATTTGGGAATCTAATGAATTTTTCTCTGAAATAAATTTTCTAAATTCTTCATCTTTTTTGATTCTTTCTTTTACTAATTCTTTCAACCTTAACTTTCTTTCTTCTTCCGATTCATTAGGTTTTGCTCCTTTATTTAATTCTTCTATTAACTCTTTATTTTTTTTATTAATTGTCATTTTAATTTTTCTTCTTTTTGATCATCTGGTTGAGTATCAACAATAAGAGATGCAGTTGCTCTACCAGTTCTTTTTCTCCATCCTTGATAATCATCAATAAATTGAGGAAGCATTTCTATGAAAAGTCCACCTATTAAAAGCAAACATCCAAATTGCAGGGTTGGATCTAATCTCCATCCTTGAAAAAAGAAAATTGCTCCAGCAAGCGGGATAAAAAGAGTTCTTCCTACAGTCTGAAATATTCTCAAAGAAAGTATTGAAAAGAACTCTTGGTGAAGTATCTGCTCTTCTGTTTAAGGTAAACCAAATTTGGAAAATGCCAGATATTGCAGCAGGTATCCAAATAAGAAATAAAAGTAGACCTGCTATTGAAATTAAGTTCATTCCCATTTCCCTAATTCATATGCATTGATCTTAATTTTATCCCGTTCTAAAAGAGCAGACAAATATACCTTAAAAAAAGTTTTCTAGTGTTATTGAGCTGCATTGCTCTTTCTTTGCTCTTGATTTCAATTCAGGTGCAAGAAGTTGACGTAGTTGATACATCTTGTTCTCACCAATTTTGATTGCAATTTTGTCACCGCCAATAATGTTTGATTGGATGATGACTGTATAAGTTTGGTTCATAATTTAAGCCCTAATTTTGTTAGTTCATTGCCCCACTTGGTTAGAAAATCTCTTCTCTCTTCAAGGCGTTCAGATTTGTCATAAGCATTATTGACCTTTCCTTTAGGTAGATGCCCCATCTGTTTTTTGATGACATCTAATTCAGCTTTGATAACATTGATACCTTCAGTACAGAATGTTCCTCTCCAACCATGTGCCACTACTGTTCTGCCTTCTTTATTCTTTATTCCCAAAGCCCTAATGAAATTATTAGGAGACTGTGGGTCTAAATGTGGGTATCTACTATGAGTGATTGGCGCAAACACATATTCCTCATTTAATTTCCACTTCTCTGCGCTCTGAAGTAATTGTTCAATATCCTCAGTTAGAGGAATTAAATGCGGTCTATCATCATTCTTAAACCTGTTTCTTTTAAGTCCTGAAGTAGAGCCTGGAATAGAGATTACTTTTTTATCAAAATCAACCCATTTCCATTTCAACCTTACTGATGCACCCGCTCTTAATCCTGTAAGTAGAATAAATTTTGTACATAAAACCTGTTGAGGTGGGCTGTTCCAACCAAACGTTTCTATCTTGTCTATGAAAGATGGCACCTCATCCCAATCCAACTTTGGATGATGGGTTGTTTTGTGAGTTGGTAATAAATCACGATTAGTAATAACTGGATTAAACTTTATCCATCTTTTTGATTGAGCGTAGTTGAATGTCCTATGCAACAAACCTCTGCACTTTCTCTCCAATTCGTTTTTTGTACCATCATTTCCGCCTCTAATTTTGATGAGTACATCATCTATAATTCCTGCCCCACTATCAGTTGTATAAGAATTGATAGGTGCATCTCCATCAAGTAGAGGAAGAATGTTGAACTTGAATTGTCTTTCATACTCTCTAATTGTTGAAGCCTTGATTTTGGTTTTGAGAATAGTGAACAATTCATCTTTAACTTCAATAAGACTTTTAACCTCTTGGTCTTTCCTTAATTTGTTCGGATGACATTTGTTCTCTTTTGATTGATGTTTAATCTGCAACCATTCTCTTTTAGCCGCTTCTGGAGTTAAACCACCATCACCTTTTTCAAGTTGGACTTTGCCTATTGTTTTTTCTGTCCATTTTTTTGTGATGGGGTGACGCATCTTCCCAACATAGGATTTGCTTCCACTATCATCTTTAGCCCTGACAATGCAGTACAGATCATTACCCAGAGATATTCTTATTCTTCTATCTCTTGGCTCAAACTTTTGTAAGTAAGGCAGGGTGATTTTATCTGGATGGTTTATTTTGTTAGACATTTTGCCCTCCAAACCTTTCCAGTTGCTCTAACCTCACACCATTCCTCTACATCAGTTCTTTTCCAGACTGATAGTCGTGGTGAGAGTTTTATGGGTGCAGGAAACTTTCCTTCATTTACCCATTTGTATATTGTTGACTTGGCTTGTACGCCAGTCATTTCAAGTATTTGAGGCATCCTCAAGAAGTAATTGTCCGTAGACATTGAATTTCTCCTAATAAAAAAAATAAAAACTATAGGTATGAAAACTGAGCTCCGTTTCCCGTGATATTAACTGTCTTCTGCACTAAGAAAAAGTCGCTTCTTAGGGGGTCAAATCTCCCTTTCCTTATGCTAGTATTATAGCACGTAACTTCAGTCGTGTCAACTAATCTCAGCGAATTATACTGAAAAAAGTAGTTGTCAAAATGATGATCTTTAAGGTTCATTTTTGGTGTGGCGAATGGTGTGGCGAAGACCATATCCACAACTAAAGTTAGTATTTATAAGTTCCTATAAGTTTCCATAAGTCCTATATTTTTATCGTCAATATCGCTCCCTCTCCGTGATTTATTTAGAAAATTTTTAATTAATATTTGTTTTAAAACAAGTCAAGATCAATATCTTCTAGGTCATAAATAGAATTTAAAATCAAGTCAGCGCCTGCATTTCTAAGATTTATTTCGTAAGAATTACGTTCTTTTAATCGAGAATCTAAATGTAAATGAGGGGGAGCTATTCCGATACTTATGAATTTTTGAGATGGTATTTCCTTTCTAGCGTTTATAACTGTATTTATATCTGCAATAGTATCTCCTACATATGCAATGGGAATATTTGATTCACCAATTTTATCTCCAATAAGCTTTTTTGATAAGTTAATAAAACCTTTAGGATCAGGCTTATCAGGGGCATCTCCCATAGATATTAATGGTGGTGATTTTAGTCCAAGTCTTTTTTCTAAAACAAATTTTGCAGAAGCAGACTCTGCACCACTAACAAAACCCCAGATTATTCCATTATCTTGAATTAAATCAAAAAACTTTTTATCAACTAATAACTCCTCATTTGTTATGTAACCCGACCAGTATTTACTATCTTTATTTGGATCTCCACCAAAGTAAAACTTTTCAAAACATTTTACTATCTCCTCTCTTGGAGGAATTTTAAGGTTTAAGTTTTCTTTTTTTATACATCTTTTTATAAGTTCTAAACTTAAATCCCAGTCATTATTCCAGATCCCTTCATTTTTGGCATTATCAATATCTATATAACTTGGCTCCCATCCGGTAAATTTGTAGACAGTTTTTTTTAATGAAAGTCTGTAACTATTCTCTACGCTGCGGATTACCCCATCAATGTCAAACAAAATTAAACCAATATTTTTCAATTAATTTTCTTACATCATTATTATAAAAGATTAGTATTCTTATAAAGAAAAAGCAAAGAAAAACATTCTATTTATAAAAATTATGGATTAGCGAAACTTAATTTTGTAAATATCCTCTGGGAGTGAGAAATATTTCGTCAACTAAGGTTGTTTGAGAATTGCCAATAATAATGATTGATAACATATCAATCTCTTTAAAAGGAATGGTATTTAAAGTAAAAAATTTTTTGGTTTGATTTTCTCTCCCTACTTGTCTAGCTAATAAAACTGGAGTATCACCATGCCTAGATTGTAAACATATATCTATTACACTTTTAAGCTGCCAATTTCTCTCAATGGATTGAGGATTAAATAAAGCTATTACAAAGTCGCCCACAAGAGCTCCTTTAATTCTTTTTTCTATTAAAGACCACGGAGTTAATTTATCGCTTAAGCTTACTGAACAAAAGTCATTCATTAGTGGTGCGCCACTAATTGCAGCAGCCAATTGAACACTACTTATACCTGGATGTACTTCAAAGTAAGGTCTATATTCTTTTTTGATTTTTTGTAGTAATTCTAAAAGTAAACCTGCCATTCCATAAAATCCAGATTCACCTGAAGAAATTAAAGCCACTTTTATTCCTTCTTCAGCTAGTTTAATTGCTTTACTGCATCTCTCTTTTTCCTCAGTAAGTTTACTTTCAATTAAAACCTGATCATTCCTTTTTAAGGGTTTTATTAAATCTAAATACATTTTGTATCCAATCCAAACAGTACATCTTGAAAGTGCTTTTCTTGCATTATTGGTTAGGAAGGAGATATCACCGGGCCCACTTCCAATAATATGGATCTCACCATGTGTTGGATTATATTGATTTTTTGATTCTGCTACAGCGATAGTTACTGCCCCAGATTGATTTTTGAAAATTCTTTTTTCTTCTAATAATTTTGATTCTTCTCCCGCTGCGAGTAAGCAAGAGGCTTCTGCTACGGAAGGTGTACCAATTTCCTTTTGCACGACATTTGATGGATTTGGAACAATTATTGTTGAAAGATCTTTTTTACTAAAAAACTTTATAGGCAAGTTTTTTTCTTCAGAAAGTTCTAAAATTCCTTTCTCATCTTTTTTTATATCTATAGTTGCAAATCCCGCAATTGATTGTTGCGATAAATTTCCTGACTCAAAAATATTATTTAAAGAATTTGCTATTAATTCTTTGCTTGTATTTCTCTCACATCCAATACCAATCCATAATACAGGCGGGTGCCAAGTTGTTCCATGATTTTCGAATATACTCACATGAAATGTTGAATCTGGTTTTTCAGTTTCTTTTTTATCAATTTGATTAATAATCTCAGCTGATTCTGAAGTTTTCCATAAGCTATTACCAGATAATTGTTTGCAAAATATTTCTTCATTTTTAGCTTGTTTAATTACTAGTTTTGACCAATCGTTTATTTTGCCAAATCTTTTCCACCCCCATTGATTTCCAAATGCATCAAGATTTAAGAGGCTTTGATCATTGGAATTATTAGTTTCTATAATTTCGCCACCAAGTAAATTAGCAATTTGACATGAAATATTTTGCGTATTTGACTGATGTAAGCCAATTAATGGAACTATCTTGGAACATTTGTTATCTATAACTATTACTCCTGGATCTTGATCTTTAGTGGTTAAAAATGGATTTATTATGCGTATTGATGCAGCAATTGAGCCTATAAAAATTATTAAATCTATCTTCGGCCATTTTTTTAGTAATATTTCTCTAGGTTTTTGTACTTGAATAAATTCATTTTCCTTTCCATTCTCTTTTAAAGAACCCGCAATATATATGTCTTTGACAAATTCGGTTTTTTTAAGCCTTTTTAAAATTTCTTTTGAATTATTAGATAGACCTATCGCAATGCCTTTCAAATTAGAAACTATTTATAGTAACTTTGAAATTATATCCTGTCGCTGGATTTAAAAAATTTTCTTTGAAATATAAAAAAAAATTTAAGAAATTTAAATAAATTTTGAGTAAAAATACTCATAATTTAGTCATAGACTAGAATTTAACAAAATATTCATATAGTAACAATCATTAGAACATTTGTTACGTTAATGCATAACGAAAGAATCTTTGCCTTATTATTTTTGAAACGAATATCTAAAGTTCCGAAGGATTCGTTTTCTTGAACATTATCATTAAAAATAAGTTCAAGATCCGATCAATCGGCTTTAATGTCAATTATTTTCGAGGTGCTAGATGACCATCAGCCCACCAGAAAGTGGAGAAAAAAACAAAAAAGTTTTGGAAGATCCTGTCAAGGCCGATCCAAGACCTATTGATTTTGCCAAATTAGATAAGCCAGGATTCTGGTCAAGTAAATTATCCAAAGGTCCGAAAACTACAACTTGGATCTGGAATTTGCATGCTGATGCACATGATTTTGATGTGCATACAGGCGATGCTGAAGAAGCAACAAGAAAAATCTTTTCAGCTCATTTTGGACATCTTGCAGTCATTTTTATATGGATGAGCGCTGCATTTTTCCATGGAGCAAGATTTTCTAATTACTCAGGTTGGTTAGCTGATCCAACTCATGTTAAACCAGGAGCTCAGCAAGTATGGGCAATCGTTGGTCAAGAAATGCTTAATGCTGACCTTGGTGCTAACTACAACGGTATTCAAATTAGTTCAGGAATATTCCACATGTGGAGAGCATGGGGAATCACTAATGAGAGTGAACTTATGGCTTTAGCAATAGGTGCTGTAGTAATGGCGGCGCTTATGCTTCATGCTGGAATTTTTCATTACCACAAAGCAGCTCCAAAAATGGAGTGGTTTCAAGATATTGAGTCTATGCTGAACCACCATATAGCTGGTTTAGTAGGTTTAGGATCTTTAGCATGGGCTGGCCATTGTATTCATATCGGAGCTCCTACTGCAGCTTTATTAGATGCAATTGATGCAGGCTCTCCTTTAGTTATCAATGGAAAAGAAATAGCAACTATTGCAGATATGCCTATGCCGCATCAACTCTGCGATCCACAAATTATCGGTCAGATATTTCCAGGATTAGCAAGCGGTACAGGTAATTTCTTTAGTTTAAATTGGTTAGCTTTCTCAGACTTCCTTACTTTCAAAGGTGGACTTAACCCTGTGACAGGAAGCTTGTGGATGACTGATGTTTCACATCATCATTTAGCTTTTGGTGTAATAGCGATAATAGGTGGTCATATGTACAGAACCAACTACGGTATTGGCCATAGTATGAAAGAAATATTAGATTCACAACAAGGAGACCCAATATTATTCCCTGCCCCTAAAGGTCATCAAGGTCTTTTTGAGTTCATGGCAGAAAGTAGACATGCTCAGCTATCAATAAACCTAGCGATGCTTGGATCAATAAGCATACTTGTATCTCATCACATGTATGCGATGCCTCCATATCCTTATATAGCTACTGACTACATGACAGTTCTTGGATTATTTACCCATCACATGTGGATAGGTGGATTATTCATAGTAGGAGCAGGTGCGCATGCTGGAATTGCAATGGTTAGAGATTACGATCCAGCAAAACATATTGATAATGTATTAGACAGAATTCTTAAGGCAAGAGATGCTTTAATCAGTCACTTGAACTGGGTTTGTATGTGGTTAGGATTCCATAGTTTTGGACTCTATATTCACAACGATACTATGAGAGCTTTGGGTAGACCCCAAGATATGTTTAGTGATTCTGCTATCCAACTACAGCCAATTTTTGCTCAATGGGTACAGAGTATTCAAGCATCTGCTGTTGGGACTTCCCTTTTAGCAGGTACTGCAGAAGCTTTACCTCACAAAGCTTTAAGTGAAGTCTTTAATGGAAGTTTAGTAGAAGTTGGTGGAAAGGTTGCAATAGCTCCAATTCCACTAGGGACAGCTGATTTAATGATTCATCATATTCATGCTTTCCAAATCCATGTAACTGTTTTGATTCTTCTCAAAGGAGTTCTTTATGCAAGAAGTTCAAGGTTGATTCCTGACAAAGCTTCTTTAGGATTTAGATTCCCTTGTGATGGTCCTGGAAGAGGTGGTACATGTCAAGTTTCTTCATGGGATCACGTTTTCTTAGCTCTCTTCTGGATGTATAACTGTTTATCAATAGTTATTTTCCACTTCTCTTGGAAAATGCAAAGTGATGTTTGGGGACTTACTGGTGGTAATTTTGCACAAAGTTCAATTACTATCAATGGTTGGTTAAGAGATTTCCTCTGGGCTCAAGCTTCTCAAGTATTAACAAGCTATGGTCAATCAATAAGCATGTACGGTTTGATGTTTTTGGGAGCTCACTTTATATGGGCGTTCAGTTTAATGTTCCTCTTCAGCGGAAGAGGATATTGGCAAGAATTGTTCGAATCAATTGTTTGGGCACACAATAAACTAAAGGTTGCACCAACCATTCAACCTCGAGCTCTATCTATTACTCAGGGACGTGCAGTAGGTGTTACACACTTCCTTGTAGGTGGTATAGCTACCACATGGGCCTTCTTCCATGCGCGCCTTTTCGGGCTGGGCTAATAACCTGAACTTCACCTTTTTAATTCAATGGCAACAAAATTTCCATCATTTAACCAGGGTCTAGCTCAGGACCCCACAACCCGACGAATATGGTACGGAATAGCTACCGCTCATGACTTTGAAAGTCATGACGGTATGACCGAAGAAAAACTTTATCAGAAGCTATTCTCTACACATTTTGGACATCTAGCAATAATTGCTCTCTGGGTAGCCGGTAACTTATTTCATATTGCTTGGCAAGGTAATTTTGAGCAATTTGTACTAGATCCAACTCATGTCCGCCCTATAGCTCATGCTATTTGGGACCCTCATTTTGGTTCTGGCATAACAGAAGCAATGACACAAGCTGGAGCAAGCGGTCCAGTAAACATAGCTTATTCAGGTCTCTACCATTGGTGGTACACAATTGGAATGAGAACTAACGAGCAACTCTTCCAAGCTTCAATATTCATGAGTATTTTGGCTTGTTGGACTCTATTTGCTGGTTGGTTACACTTACAGCCAAAATTCAGACCTTCTTTAGCTTGGTTCAAAAATGCAGAGTCAAGATTAAATCATCATTTAGCAGTTTTATTTGGTTTTAGTAGTATTGCTTGGACAGGCCATTTAGTTCATGTTGCTATACCTGAATCAAGAGGTCAGCATGTAGGTTGGGATAACTGGTTAACAGTGCTTCCTCACCCTGCAGGATTAGCTCCTTTCTTTACTTTAAACTGGGGAGCTTATGCCCAAAATCCTGATTCTCTAGATCAAGTATTTGGAACAGCTGAAGGAGCTGGAACAGCAATCTTTACTTTCTTAGGTGGTCTTCATCCTCAAAGTGAAGCATTATGGCTTACCGATATTGCGCATCACCATATTGCGATTGGAACAGTTTTTGTAATTGCTGGTCATATGTATAGAAATACTTTTGGTATTGGTCATAGCCTCAAAGAAATTACAGAAGCCCATAATACAAGACACCCTAATGATCCTCATAAAGGTAGTTTTGGAATTAACCACGATGGAATATATGAAACTGTAAATAATTCATTACATTTCCAACTTGGATTAGCATTAGCGTCCCTTGGTGTAGCAACTTCTCTTGTAGCTCAACACATGGGTGCACTTCCTTCTTACGCTTTTATTGCCAGGGACTACACTACACAATCTGCTTTATATAGTCATCATCAGTACATAGCAATGTTCTTGATGGTTGGTGCATTTGCACACGGAGCTATTTTCTTTGTAAGAGATTATGACCCCGAATTAAATAAAGATAATGTCTTAGCAAGAGTTCTTGGAACAAAGGAAGCTTTGATAAGTCACCTTAGCTGGGTAACAATGTTGCTAGGATTCCATACCCTTGGAATTTATGTTCATAACGACGTTGTTGTAGCTTTTGGTAACCCCGAAAAGCAGATTTTAATTGAGCCAGTATTTGCTCAATTCGTTCAAGCTGCTCAGGGTAAGATGATGTACGGCTTTAATGCCTTATTATCTGATCCTACAAGTTCAGCAAGTCTCGCAGCTAATTCATTGCCAGGTAATCATTACTGGATGGATCTTATCAATAGACAAGATGCATTAAGCGCTTTCTTACCTATCGGTCCTGCAGACTTCTTAGTCCACCACGCTATCGCTTTAGGTCTTCATACAACTGCTTTAATCCTTATTAAAGGTGCACTTGATGCTAGAGGAACGAAACTGATTCCTGATAAGAAAGATTTAGGATATGCATTCCCTTGCGATGGACCAGGACGTGGAGGTACTTGCGATAGTTCATCTTGGGACGCTATGTACTTAGCTATGTTCTGGGCATTAAACTTAATAGCATGGGTAACTTTCTACTGGCATTGGAAACACCTAGCAATTTGGCAGGGTAATGTTGCTCAATTTAATGAATCAGGCACTTATCTAATGGGTTGGTTCAGAGATTATCTCTGGTTAAACTCTGCTCAACTTATCAACGGATACAATCCATTCGGAGTAAACTCTTTATCTCCTTGGGCTTGGATGTTCCTATTCGGTCACTTAGTATGGGCAACTGGTTTCATGTTCCTGATATCATGGCGTGGTTACTGGCAAGAATTGATTGAAACATTAGTTTGGGCACATCAGCGTACTCCAATAGCTAATCTTGTTGGCTGGAGAGATAAGCCAGTTGCTCTCTCAATTGTTCAAGCTAGATTAGTTGGACTAGCACATTTCACGATTGGCAACATTCTTACATTCGGTGCATTTGTTATTGCATCAACTTCAGGTAAGTTTGGTTAAATTTTCCTTAAAATGATTTAAATCACCACATTTGTGGTGATTTTTTTTTGTTGAATTTTAAGGTTCTAAATTAAGTTAAAATTATATAAATATTATCAATTATAAATGTCAGATATAAAACAATTAATTTCTATTATTATCCCTGTTTTCAACGAAAGTGAGAGTATTGGTTTTTTATTGGATGAAGTTGTAAATGTAATGTCATTTCATAAATTTAATTTTGAATTGATTGTTGTAAATGATGGTTCTAAAGACGATACCCATCAAGTATTAAAACAACTAACTTTCACAATTAAAGAATTGTCAGTAATTTCCCTTCGTAAAAATTATGGGCAAACTGCAGCTATGTCAGCTGGCTTTGATAATTCTCAAGGAGATATCATAATTACTTTGGATGGTGATTTACAGAATGATCCAAATGATATTCCTACATTAATTTCAGAAATTAATAATGGCTATGATTTGATTTGTGGATGGAGGTTTGATAGAAAAGATAAATTAATTAATAGAAAGATACCATCAAAAATAGCGAATAAATTAATAGCTCATGTAACAGGTTTGAAGTTGCATGACTATGGATGCTCATTAAAAGCTTTTAGGAAAGAAATAATAAATGATATTAATTTATACGGTGAACTTCACAGGTTTCTGCCTGTTTTAGCAAACATTGAAGGTGCAAGAATCAAAGAAATTAAAGTCAATCATAGAAGCAGGCAATATGGATCTAGTAAATATGGAATTGATAGAACTTTTAGAGTTTTAATGGATTTACTAACTGTTTGGTTTATTACTAAATTTTTAACAAGACCAATGTATGGATTTGGTTTTGTTGGAATTATAAGTATTTTAATTAGCCTTCTAATGAGTTCTTATTTGATAGTTTTAAAAATAACGGGTGAGGATATTGGAAATCGTCCGTTGTTAATGTTTGCATTAATATTAGGAATTGCTGGGGTTCAATTATTTAGCTTTGGATTATTGAGCGAACTTTTAATTAGAACATATCATGAAAGTCAAAGTCGTCCAATTTATAGAATAAGGTCAATAAGTAGTGCCAATCAAAATTAAATTTTTACTTGAATTTTCTTATTAATAAAGCTGAAAGTTTAACCACTTCAGGAGACGTATGTCTTAAGCCTTGTCGTAAAATTGACAATGTTGATTTATCAGCCAATTCTTCCGCAATTTTTAATGCTTTTAATTTGTCTTCTGTATTTCCCTGAAAAAGATTAAACATTTTATTTCTTTGAGAATTTTTATAAAATAAGGAGTACTTTTTTGCTTCGTGATTGTATAAAAAACTTTTTTTATTAGATAGAAATTTATTATTATTTTTTCTATTTTTTTTTAATTTATCAGAATGTAATTTGCCCTTATTTATTAACTTTCTAAAGATTCTTTTTTTAAAAACTAGTAGTAATATTCCTATAAAAATAATAAGTACAATTGCAAAAAAATTTAACATGTAAAAAGTTAATAATTTTTATATCATCCGGTAATAAAATTAACACTATTTCGCAGATAAATACTAAAGTATTTAAAGATGTTTAAAGAACTATGCCATCTGATTTACCAACTCTCTTACCCTCAATTTTTGTTCCATTAATTGGTATAGCAATGCCTGCTGTTTTTATCGTATTGATTGGAAGATTTATTACAGCAACTGAATAAATTATTAAACACTAAACTATTAAAAACATGAGCGACTTTCAAAAATCATTCTCAGAATCAACAAGTTCAATTAAGTTTGATGAGAAATACATAGATAATTCTGTACAACCAAATGATATTGGTGTTGCAGAACAATGGGCAGTAAAAACTGTTGCTGATCCATGTGTTGGTAATTTAGCTACCCCAGTTAATAGTGGCTATTTTACAAAAGCTTTTATAAATAATTTGCCTTTTTATAGAGAAGGTATTTCTCCTAATTTTAGAGGCTTAGAAACTGGAGCAGCTTTTGGATATCTCCTATATGGTCCTTTCACTATGACTGGCCCACTTAGAAATTCTGAATTTGCTCTAACAGCTGGCCTTCTTGCGGCTATTGGAGCTGTTCATATTTTGACAGCACTCTTAGTTCTTTATAATGCACCCGGTAAAGCACCTAATGTTCAACCTCCAGATGCGACTGTTAATAATCCGCCAAAGGACTTATTTACAAGAGCTGGTTGGGCTGATTTTACAAGTGGATTTTGGTTAGGAGGTTGCGGAGGAGCTGTTTTTGCTTGGCTTCTTGTTGGGACATTACACTTAGATACCATAATGCCAATTATTAAAAATATTTGGACTGCTGGGTAATTCCTAAATAAAAGAATAAGTAATATATAAAATTTAATTTTAAATTAAAGGTGAACTCTACTTATTAACGTATTGTTCTGTCCCATCTATAATTTCTAACAACTCTTCCTGCCGAAATAAGCTTAGATTTATAATGCAATGAGATTTTGTCATTAGAATGTTTTAGGGTATCTAATCCTATTCCATTTCTACCAAAATACTTTCCAGAGCTATGGTAATACAAACCGTCTCCTTTGTAGATTCCAATATGATCACATTTTTCTATATTTCCAAAAAATAAAAGATCACCAGGTCTTAGAGCAGCATAAGACTCTTTGAAATAAAAAAGATGTTTACAAAAACTTTTTATTTGATAAGAGTCTCGAGGTATATAAATTCGATGCTTTAAAAAAGCAGTCTGAATTAAACCGGAACAGTCAAAATTGGGTCCTAATGTTCCTCCCCAAAGGTATTCATTATTTAACTCAGCTTGATCCTCGATCCATTTTAAAATTGAGGTAATTTTATCTTTTATAAGGAAGTGTTCATTTTTTAAACTCTTTGTTTTATTTAATTCATATTTTTCAATAATCAATCCATCTAAATTTAGCCAACAGATGTAACCATCTTCATATAGTTGAACTAATATTCTTGATAATTTATGGTTGTTTTGATAAATATTTGGATAAATAAGCCTAAAAATTCTGTTTTTAAATATTTCAGTAACTAATTTATTTTCTGTTTCATTTTGATATCCAGAAATATTAACTTTTAATTTCCACCAAATAGTTTTTGAAAAATTAGTTTGTTTAAATAGTGAGATAGGATTTTTATAACTTTTCATACAATGTCCTTTTACTATTTAAGTAAAGAGATGGGTCTAGCCCTAAATGATATTTTAGGGAGAGTATGTACTCATAATAAAGATTTTTCAAGAGAAGATATAGCTATAACTTGGGTTAATTATAAAAGTGAAAATAACAGTGTATTTAAAGGTTTTGGAACTGGCATTAATAATAAAAAAATAGTTTACCCTGCCAGCATAGTCAAGTTGGTTTATGGCCTTGCTGCATTTTATTGGATTAAAAAAGGAAGTTTAATATTATCAGATGAGCTTAATGATGCTGTAAGGAAAATGTTGTCTTTCTCAAGTAATAATGCAACAAGCTTTTTAATTGATTTACTTACAGGAACAACAAGTGGACCTTGTATTGAAGGGGAACTATGGGAAAATTGGAAATATCAAAGAAGTATAATAAATGATTGGCTAGATGATTTACATTGGGAGGAATTGATTGGTATAAATTGCTGTCAGAAGACTTGGGATGATGGACCATATGGTCGTGAAAAAGAATTTTATGGGCATGATAATACAAATAGAAATGCTATGAATTCTGATTCAGCTGCTAGGGTTTTGGAAGAAATTATGATTCATATTGATTATCAAAAAAATGATTTAAATTTACGAAGTTTTTTAAAAAGAAATTTAAATAAAGTTGTTCTTAAAAACGATTCTCTTAATCAAATAGATGGTTTTTTGGGTGAAGGGTTACCAGAAAGCATTAATCTTTGGAGTAAAGCAGGCTTAATGTCTGAAGTTAGACATGATTCGGCTTGGTGGACTAATAGTCAATCTTTACAAACTTTATTAGTTGTTTTTTGTAATGGAGAAAAATATTCTAAAGATACTTCCTTCTTACCATTAATAGCCAAAGAAGTATATGAATTTAATAAGAGATATGCTATTAAGGACTAAAGTAAATCGTCTAAGTAATTCGAGTCTAATTTATCAGTATAGGCTTCATAAGGTAACATCATTACCTCTTCATAATCTAAATCATTCATAATCCATTCTCTATATTCTGCTAACAAACTATTTCTATCTTCATTATCTAATTCATAAATACGTAATGCTGTATCTTTAAAATTTTCTTTAATTAAATTTTCAATTTCTTTCTTCTGCATTTTATGTTAATTCTCCTTCTAAAATAACTCTTCTTATTGTTGATAATGCAATTCCCGTTTGTGATCTGATTGATCGATATGAATATCCCTCATTGCGTAATCTGATTACTAAAGATTCTTTTAAAGGACTTATTTTGGGCCTTCCTCCCAGATTATTTCCAGATAATTTTCTGCGTAATAGTTGTTCTTTTTTTCTTTCACCTAAACTATTGTCTTCTAAATTATCTAATTCATATAAAATCTGAAAAATTGAAGAATTTGCTTTAGTTGACTCATTAGCCGCAAAAAAACCAGTCAAAGTTCGCAATTTAATATCCTTATTAATGAGTTTATTTATTGTCCTCAAACATTCTTTTTTATTTTTAAACGCTCGATCAAGCTGAGTTATTATTAATTGATCACCTTTAGACAAGTAATTTATAGCTTTATTGAGTTGGGGTTTGATTTCTTTATCTAAACTTATCAATTCAGAGAAAACTAAACTGCAACCCTCTTCCTTTAAAATTTTTATTTGTTCTTCTAAATATTCATATTCATTATTAGTAGCTCTAGCATAACCTATTGCTTTAGAGTTTTTATTCTTTTCAGAAAGTAAAATACGCTTTCTTTTAAATTTAAAAGTCAATGTTTTATTACATATATTTTTACTGTATCAATAAATATATAAAAAAACACTTTTCAGTACAAAAAATTCATTGATATTACAAAAAATTATTCAAAAAGTGTTTAAAATAATTGTTCTAATATCTATATTAAAAATAGCGTTCTAAATACTGTTTTATATTTAGTTGATAGAACAAAAATATTTTTTAATTAGTAACTTGAATTAGGATTTTTTAAATTATTGATGAAATAGTTAAATTCATTTATTTTTGACCTCTATTGAGTAGTCTTCATTTTTGAAATTATTAATAGTTAATTCAAAATGTTTTTAGTAAAATAAGGTTACAGGCTAGAAAAAATTAATTTGACTAATAATTCTAATAGTTTAATTTCAAAACCTGATTGGTTAAGAGTAAAAGCTCCGCAAGTTGAGAGAATTGGGAATACTGCAAATTTGTTAAATGATTTAAATCTCAATACTGTATGTCAAGAGGCAAGTTGTCCAAATATTGGTGAATGTTTTGCAAGTGGCACTGCAACTTTCCTTATAATGGGTCCTGGCTGTACTAGGGCATGTCCATATTGCGATATTGATTTTGATAGATCTAAAAGAGAATTAGATCCAACAGAACCACTTCGTTTAGCCGAAGCTGTTTATAGAATGCAACTTAAACATGTTGTAATTACATCAGTTAATAGAGACGATCTTGAGGATGGTGGCGCATCTCAATTTTTTGAATGTGTTTATCAAGTAAGAAAAAAATCGCCTGAAACTACTATTGAGCTTTTAATACCTGATCTTTGTGGCAACTGGAAAGCGCTTGAAAAAGTTCTTGATTCAAATCCAAACGTTTTAAACCATAATATTGAGACTGTGTCTTCGCTATATAAAAAAGTAAGACCTCAGGGTAAATATGAGAGAACTCTTGAATTGCTTAAAAGGACCAGAGAATATTCTCCCAAAGTTTATACAAAGTCAGGTTTTATGCTTGGTTTAGGGGAAAAAGATGAGGAGGTCTTAAGTCTTCTCAAGGATTTAAAAAGTAATTTCGTTGATATTGTTACTATTGGCCAATACTTATCTCCTGGCCCAAATCATTTACCTGTTCAAAGATTTGTTAGTCCCTCAAAATTTAATTATTATAAAGTTTTTGGGGAAAAAGATTTGGACTTTATGCAAGTAGTTAGTTCTCCTTTAACTCGTAGCAGTTATCATGCTGAAGAAATTCAAAAACTTATGAAAAAGTATCCAAGATAGTCATTTTTATTTACTTGAATCTATCCACTCATTTAATTTCCATTCAACTAGATCATTTTTAATCATTGGATCATTCTTAATGATTTTTAGTGCATTTTTATAACTATTCATCTCAAGAATGAGTAATCCGCCGTCACCTGGCCTCTTTAACTCATCTACTAAAAAACCACTTTTTATATTAATTCCATCTTTTTTTAATTTTTTTATCCAATCAATATGTTTGTTAATGATTTTTTGTTTTAAATCATGCTTAATTAAGTATTGTTTTTTTATGATTTCAGTTTTTATAAAGAAAGGCATTTACATTTTCTTTATGCCAAGCATTTCCTCTTCGCTTGGGGGAACAATTAATTTGAAAGTACTCTTGTAATAAGACCAATTTTCAATTATTTTGGCAGCCTTTAAGCTATTTGTTTTTGCTCGATATTCTCTAATAATTTCCAATAAGAGATCTTCCTGCTTTGATGAAGTTATTCTATGAATGCTAACTATTTCCTTGTTAACTTTATTACTTAAATCGTTCTTCTCATCGATTATAAAAGCTATTCCACCAGTCATGCCCGCACCAATATTCCTTCCTGTGGAACCTAGAATAACCACTTTCCCACCAGTCATGTATTCACAACAATGATCACCTGCTCCTTCTGTTACCGCTGTAGCACCACTATTTCTTACTGCAAATCTTTCTCCCGATTTTCCTAAAGCAAATAATTTCCCACCTGTTGCTCCATAAAGACAGGTGTTTCCTAAAATAACCTGCTCGGAGGAAGTTTTTTCTATTTTTGGTGGAATTATTGTGAGTATTCCTCCATTCATTCCTTTACAAACATAATCATTTGCTTCTCCGATTAATTGAACATTCATTCCCTTCAATAAAAAGGCACCAAAGCTTTGTCCTGCAAATCCTTTGAAATTTAATTTGAGTTCGCCATTGAAGCCAGTGTTGCCGTGAAGTTCTGCGATTTCGCCTGATATTTTCGCACAAACACTTCTATCTGTATTTTTTATCTCAATTTCTTTGGTTAATATTTTGTGATTTTTAATTGAATCAATAAATTCAGTATCAGACAAAAACTCGTCTTCTAATACAGAACCATTACTATGAGCAGTTTTTGAATGTTTTAACCATGATCTATCAGGGGTTGAGTGTTTATTTACTAAAGAAGAAAGATCAATATTGGAAGTTTTTGGAAGATCAAAATTTCTTGCACAAAGAAATTCTTGATTACCAATCAGTTCTTCCATATTAGAAACACCGATACTACTCATTATCTGTCTTACTTCTTCAGCAATATACAAGAAAAAATTGACAACATTTTCTGGAATACCTTTAAATCTTTTTCTTAATTCTTCTTTTTGAGTGGCAACTCCAACAGGACATTTGTTTGTATGACAAACCCGAGCCATTATGCATCCTTCAGCAATCATCGCTACAGAACCAAAACCGTATTCTTCAGCTCCTAGTAAAGCTGCAATAACTACGTCCCAGCCTGTTTTAAGACCTCCATCAGTTCTCAAAATTACTCTTTCGCGTAAGTTATTCTCTAAGAGAGATTTATGAACCTCTGCAACACCAAGTTCCCATGGTAAACCTGCATGTTTAATAGAACTCAGGGGGGAAGCACCTGTACCTCCGTCATGACCTGATATTTGAATTACATCTGCATTAGCTTTGCTTACTCCAGCAGCAATAGTGCCTATGCCAATTTCAGAAACAAGTTTAACGCTTACTTTCGCTTTTGGATGAACTTGGTGTAAGTCGTGGATAAGTTGAGCTAAATCTTCAATTGAATAAATATCATGATGCGGGGGAGGAGATATTAAAGCTACTCCAGGTTTACTATTTCTTAGTTTTGCGATGTAAGAATCAACTTTTGGACCAGGTAATTGTCCCCCCTCCCCGGGTTTTGCACCTTGAGCCATTTTAATTTCGAGTTGTTTACCACTTCTTAGATATTCAGGTGTAACTCCAAATCTTCCTGATGCTATTTGTTTGATAGCTGAGCATGCGGTGTCTCCATTCTCTAAGCCTTTAATAAAAGGCAACGTCGCTGACTGAGTATTTTCATCGATATCATTTAAAACATTAAAACGAGCTGGATCTTCTCCCCCTTCTCCACTATTACTTTTTCCACCAATTCTATTCATTGCAACTGCTAAAACTTCGTGCGCTTCTCTGGATAAAGCACCTAAACTCATTCCTCCAGTACAGAACCTTTTGCAAATTGAATCAACACTTTCAACTTCCTCTAATGGAATATTTTTTCTTGTTGAATTAATTGTTAATAAATCTCTAAGAGATGTTGTAGGTCTATTACTAATAAGTTTTTTGTAAGTTTCAAAATGATCGTATCCTGGCCCTTGTTTTACCGCTGAATGTAAAACTTTGGATATTTCTGGGTTATTGGAATGATATTCTCCATTATTTCTAAATTGTACAAATCCTAAAAATTCTAATTTCTTTAAATCGATCTCTGGATAAGCTTTCGTATGTATTGAAAGTGTTTCATTAGTTAATTCTCTTAATGTTATGCCAGCGATACGACTTGTTGTACCATCAAAAGCAATTTTTATTAAGTCAGATCCAAGGCCTACAGCTTCAAAAATTTGTGCACCATGGTAACTAGATAAAAGTGAGATGCCTATTTTTGAGAGAATTTTTCTTAGACCGTCTTCTAAAGCTTTTTTAATATTTTCTTGAACATCAACTATTGATAATGGATTTATTTTTTTGCTATCAATGAGTTTTTGTGTTTTTGGATGTTTTAACCAGTGTCTACCTGCTTCGAAGGTCAACCAAGGGCAAACTGCACTTGCTCCATATCCAATTAAACAAGCTAAGTGATGTGTACTCCAACATTGACCAGTTTCAATTATTAGAGAAGCTTTTAGCCTGATTTCTTTTTTAAGAAGATAATGATGAATTGCTCCAACAGCAAGTAAAGGAGGTATAAAAGTCTTTTTGGGATTAATTCCCTTATCAGAAATGATAATTAAAGAGCAGCCTTCTTTTATGGCCAGCTCACTTTGTTTACAGATTGCTTTTAATTGGTTCTCTAAGCCTTGAATACCTTCCTCTAAATCAAACAAACTTGAAATTGTTTGAGATTTAATTTTTGATTTTTTGATAGAAATGAGTTCTTCCTCATTAAGAATCGGACTTTGTAAATGAACACAAGGTTTAGCATCTTTAATTTCAAATGGTGTACATCTTTCTCCTAGATGCATCTCTAAACTCATTACAAGTTTTTCTCTTAGAGGGTCAATAGGAGGATTAGTAACTTGCGCAAATCTTTGCTTAAAGTAGTCGTATAAGATATGTGGCTTAGATGAAAGAACTGCTAATGGGATGTCGTCGCCCATGCAATAAGTAGGCTCTTTAGCTAATGAAGCCATTGAATCTAAGATAAGGTCATTATCTTCCGCTGAAAAACCGTATGCAGTTTGTTGTTGCAACAACTCAAGGTCTTTTAGTTTGCAGTCTTTAACCCATTCATTATTTTCAATTTTTATGGTTCTATTACTGAGAAGATTTTTATAATCATGCCTTTGAGCGGCTTCAGATTTTACTTCCCAATTTCTTAGGATTCTATTCTGATGAAAATCAACTGCCAACATTTGTCCCGGTCCTAATCGACCTTTTTCTATTACTCTTTCTTCTTCAAGATCTACTACTCCTGTTTCAGAACCCATTATTACAAAACCATCACTTGTGATTGAATATCTTGCTGGTCTTAGGCCATTTCTATCAAGGGTTGCTCCGACAAAATTTCCATCAGCAAATACAAGGAGTGCTGGACCATCCCAAGCTTCTTGTAGGCTTGCAGAATATTCATAAAAAGCTTTTATATCTTCTCTCTGCTCAAGTTCTGGTTGATCTCTAAATGCTTCAGGAACAAGTTTTAGTAATGAGTCAGTAATGGGCTGACCTGAACGAATATTGATTTCAAGGGTTGCATCAAGATTTGATGAATCACTTTTGTTTACATCTACAATGGGCTTGATTTCATTAGATAACTCTCCCCAAAAATCATCTATATGTGTTTCTGAAGCTTTAGCCCAGTTGATATTACCTAAGAGAGTGTTTATTTCGCCATTATGACCCAAAAATCTCATGGGTTGAGCTAGCGGCCATTTTGGAAGTGTATTAGTACTAAATCTACGATGATAAACAGAAAATGAAACTTTAAAACTTTCTTCTTTTAGATCTTGATAAAACTCAGATAATATTTGAGAGCGAACCATACCTTTATAAACAACTGTTTGAGAACTTAGTGAGGCAAAATAAAATTCACAATCCCCAACATCGTTTTTGAAAGTTTCTCTTATTTTTTTCTCAATTCTTTTCCTTAATTGAAATAAAAGCCTTTCAACATCCTGATGATCTTTTTTATCTATAAATAAAATCCACTGGCAGATGAATGGAGCGTTTGCTTTAGCTAAAGGACCTAAGACTTCATTATTAACAGGTACTTTTCTCCAAGATGTTTTGTTGACTTTTAATTTTTCTGCTTCTTGATCACATATTGATTTACATACTTCAATTTTTTCTTTTTTATTAGGCATAAAAACCATGCCTAAACCTCTATTAAATTCTTGATTATTTTTAAGATTAATTTCCTCTTCTAGATATCCCCATGGAATTGAACATAAAATGCCCGCTCCATCTCCTGAATCACTATCTCCTCCACAACCTCCTCTATGTTCCATACAGTTAAGACCTTTAAGGGACTGTTTTAGGATCCAATTGCTTTCTACCCCTTTAATATTTGCTATGAAACCAACTCCACACGCATCTTTCTCCCCAATTATTCCATTTGGGGAATAACTATCTTGATATGGGCCAACGATTCTTTTGATACTCTCTCCCATAGATTATTTAATTCTATTTAGTTATATATGTATTTCTATTATAAAAATAAATATGAAAATAAATCTAAAGATAATGAATATTTACCAAAGAATTTTAATTTGACAAATTTAAAAAAAAATATAGTTAAAACTTTTAGTTGGTGCTCGTAAAAGGTTATGATAGATAAATCCTTATTTTTATTTAAGTTTAATAGATGCCCACCATCTCACAATTAGTAGGTTCAGAAAGAAAACGTCTGACAAAGAAAACGAAATCTCCTGCATTAAAAGCTTGCCCTGAGAGAAGAGGAGTATGTACAAGAGTCTATACATCAACACCAAAGAAGCCTAATTCAGCTTTGAGAAAAGTTGCTAGGGTTAGATTAACTTCTGGTTTCGAAGTAACGGCTTATATTCCTGGGATTGGACATAATTTGCAAGAACATTCTGTTGTATTACTAAGGGGTGGGAGAGTCAAAGATTTGCCAGGAGTTAGATATCATATAATAAGAGGAACTTTAGATACGGCTGGAGTCAAAGATAGACGTCAATCCAGATCTAAGTATGGAGCAAAAACTCCAAAAGATTAATTTGTAAACATCACTTTTTTTAAAAATGTCACGTCGTAATGCAGCAGTAAAAAGACCAGTTCTTCCCGATCCTCAATTTAATAGTCGTCTTGCTTCAATGATGATTTCTCGATTGATGAAACATGGTAAAAAATCGACAGCTCAAAGAATATTATCTGATGCGTTTTCTTTAATAGGCGAGAGAACAGGGGGTGATGCAGTGGAATTATTTGAAACAGCTGTAAAAAATGCTACTCCTCTTGTCGAGGTACGAGCAAGAAGAGTTGGCGGGGCAACATATCAAGTACCTATGGAAGTTCGCCAAGAGAGGGGTACGGCTATGGCATTAAGATGGCTAGTTACATTTTCACGTGCAAGAAATGGCAAAAGCATGTCTCAAAAACTTGCTGGCGAGTTGATGGATGCAGCAAATGAAACTGGTAGTGCTGTTAAAAAAAGAGAAGATACTCATAAAATGGCAGAAGCTAATAAAGCTTTTGCACATTACAGATATTAATTTCATCAAAAGGTACTTAATTAGTTTATTATTATTAAAGTTTACTTTTAGGGTGAACTACACTTATCAAAAATTATTTTATTTGGAGCTTTAAAATTGGCACGCGACTTTCCCCTAGAACGAGTAAGGAACATAGGTATAGCCGCTCATATTGATGCAGGTAAGACAACAACTACTGAAAGAATTTTATTTTATTCAGGTGTCGTTCATAAGATAGGAGAGGTTCATGATGGTGCTGCAGTAACAGATTGGATGGCTCAAGAGAGAGAAAGGGGAATAACTATCACTGCTGCTGCAATATCTACTAGTTGGCAAGATCATAGGATTAATATCATTGATACTCCTGGACACGTAGACTTTACTATTGAAGTGGAAAGATCAATGCGTGTTTTAGATGGAGTTATAGCTGTATTTTGCGCAGTTGGTGGAGTTCAGCCTCAATCCGAAACTGTTTGGCGTCAAGCAGATAGATACTCAGTACCAAGAATGGTTTTTGTCAATAAAATGGATAGAACTGGTGCAGATTTTTTAAAGGTTAATAATCAAATTAAAGATCGACTAAAGGCAAATGCACTTCCAATCCAGTTACCTATTGGGGCTGAAGGTGATCTAACAGGTATTATTGATTTAGTAGCTAACAAAGCATATCTTTACAAAAACGATTTAGGTACTGATATTGAAGAAGCACCAATTCCATCTGAAATGGAGGATGAAGCTTCTGAGTGGAGATCTAAGTTAATGGAAAGTGTCGCAGAAAATGATGAAGAGTTAATAGAAATATTCCTCGAAACAGGAGAATTATCTGAAGAACAACTTAAAAAAGGTATTAGGGAAGGGGTTTTGAAACATGGATTGGTCCCAGTATTATGTGGTTCAGCTTTTAAGAATAAAGGTGTGCAACTTGTACTAGACGCTGTAGTTGATTACTTGCCAGCTCCAGTTGATGTGAAACCAATACAAGGTGTTTTGCCAAGTGGCAAAGAAGACGTTAGACCTTCAGATGATAATGCTCCTTTTAGTGCATTAGCATTCAAGGTGATGTCAGATCCCTATGGGAAATTAACTTTTGTAAGAATGTATTCAGGTGTTCTTTCAAAGGGTAGTTATGTAATGAATTCTACTAAAGACGCTAAAGAGAGAATTTCTAGATTAGTGATTCTTAAGGCTGATGAAAGAGAGGAGGTTGATGAATTAAGGGCTGGGGATTTAGGAGCTGTATTAGGTCTCAAGAACACAACAACTGGAGACACTTTGTGTAACACAGAAGATCCAATAGTTTTGGAGACATTGTTTATCCCTGAACCAGTTATCTCAGTAGCTGTCGAGCCAAAAACTAAAGGTGATATGGAAAAATTATCAAAAGCTTTAACTGCTTTGTCTGAAGAGGACCCAACCTTTAGGGTAAGTACAGATCCTGAGACAAATCAAACTGTTATTGCAGGTATGGGTGAGCTGCACTTGGAAATTCTTGTTGACAGAATGTTAAGGGAATTTAAAGTTGAAGCAAATATAGGAGCTCCGCAGGTCTCCTATAGAGAAACTATTAGGTCTAGTTCTAAAGGTGAAGGTAAATATGCAAGACAGACTGGAGGTAAAGGTCAATATGGTCATGTAATTATTGAAATGGAACCTGCTGAAGTTGGTAAAGGTTTTGAATTCGTCAACAAAATTGTTGGTGGAGCTGTACCAAAAGAGTATATTGGACCTGCATCTAATGGAATGAAAGAGACCTGCGAATCAGGTGTTCTTGCCGGTTATCCACTCATTGATGTAAAAGTAACACTAGTCGATGGTTCATTCCACGATGTAGACTCATCTGAAATGGCCTTCAAAATTGCAGGTTCCATGGCTTTTAAAGACGGGGTTAAAAAATGCAATCCTGTCCTTTTAGAGCCTATGATGAAAGTTGAGGTCGAAAGTCCTGACGACTTTCTTGGATCTGTAATTGGTGATCTCTCTTCCAGAAGGGGTCAAGTAGAAGGACAATCTGTTGACGATGGATTGTCTAAGGTACAGGCCAAAGTGCCCTTAGCCGAAATGTTCGGTTATGCCACTCAACTCCGATCAATGACTCAAGGTCGGGGTATATTTTCAATGGAGTTCGCAAATTATGAGGAAGTTCCTCGTAATGTTGCTGAAGCTATCATTTCCAAGAATCAGGGCAACTCCTGATCTCTAAACTAAAACACTCTTAAACCCTCGATTCTTTAATTCAAAATGGCTCGCGAGAAGTTCGAAAGAAACAAACCACATGTCAACATAGGTACTATTGGCCATGTTGATCATGGAAAAACAACACTAACAGCTGCTATTACAAATGTATTAGCCAAAAAAGGTCAAGCTCAAGCTCAAGACTATGGAGACATTGATGGTGCTCCTGAAGAAAGAGAGCGTGGCATCACCATTAATACAGCTCATGTTGAATATGAAACTGAAGGCAGACATTATGCTCATGTCGATTGCCCGGGACATGCTGATTATGTGAAAAACATGATCACAGGAGCAGCCCAGATGGATGGAGCTATTCTAGTTTGCGCAGCTACAGATGGTCCTATGGCTCAAACAAAAGAGCATATTCTTTTAGCTAAACAGGTTGGAGTTCCTGCTCTTGTAGTTGCTCTCAATAAGTGCGATATGGTTGATGATGAAGAAATTATTGAACTTGTCGAAATGGAAATTAGGGAACTTTTAGATAGTTATGACTTCCCTGGAGATGACATTCCTATAGTTCAAGTTTCAGGTTTAAAAGCCCTCGAAGGTGATTCTACTTGGGAATCCAAGATTGAAGAATTAATGAAAGCAGTTGATGCTAACATCCCCGAACCAGAACGAGAAGTTGATAAACCATTCTTGATGGCAGTTGAAGACGTTTTCTCGATTACTGGTAGAGGAACTGTCGCTACTGGAAGAATTGAGAGAGGTAAAGTTAAGGTTGGAGAAGAAGTAGAAATAGTTGGAATAAGAGATACAAGATTAACAACTGTCACTGGAGTTGAAATGTTCCGAAAACTTCTTGACGAGGGTATGGCTGGCGATAATGTTGGCTTACTTTTACGGGGAGTCCAGAAAGAAGATATTGAGAGAGGAATGGTTCTTGTGAAGAAAGGATCTATTACCCCTCATACTCAGTTTGAAGGGGAAGTTTATGTTCTTAAAAAAGAAGAGGGCGGAAGACATACTCCATTCTTTGCAGGATATAGACCTCAGTTCTACATCAGAACAACTGATGTTACAGGTCAAATAACTGCATTTACCTCAGATGATGGCTCTAATGTTGAAATGGTTATGCCAGGAGATAGGATTAAGATGACTGGAGAATTAATTTGTCCAGTAGCTATTGAACAAGGTATGCGATTCGCTATACGTGAAGGTGGACGTACTATTGGTGCTGGAGTTGTTTCTAAAATTCTCAAATAATAAATTTGAACTTTAAAAATTTAACCTCAATCATCTAATATAGGTTTATGCATAAGGGTCGTTTTAATCAATGGCCCTTATTAGAATTAACTTGAAACTATGACCGCATCAATTGCACAACAAAAAATAAGAATAAGGCTCAAAGCGTTTGATAGAAGAATGCTTGATTTATCTTGCGACAAAATAATCCAAACTGCTGATAATACTTCTGCTTCAGCAATAGGACCAATACCTTTACCTACAAAAAGGAAGATTTATTGTGTCCTAAGATCACCACATGTTGATAAAGATTCTAGAGAGCATTTTGAAACAAGAACACATCGAAGAATAATAGATATCTACAGTCCTTCTGCAAAAACTATTGATGCTTTAATGAAACTAGATCTTCCTAGTGGTGTAGATATAGAAGTTAAACTTTAATAAATCCCGAAACCGCCCTAAATTGATTAGTATAAAAAAAAGAAATGAGGTTTAAATGGGTGAACTCTCAGTAAGGGAATTACCATTATTTCCTTTGCCAGAGGTAGTCCTTTTTCCTCAAGAAGTATTGCCTTTACATATTTTTGAATCGAGATATAGGATTATGCTCCAATCTGTTCTCGAGAGTGATTCTATGTTTGGAGTGATTAAGTGGGATCCAACTACCAAAAGTATGGCTAATGTTGGATGTTGCGCACAAATTTTAAAACATCAAACTTCAGATGATGGGAGAAGTAATATTATCACTCTCGGTCAACAAAGATTTCAAGTCTTAGAAATTACTCGTTCGACGCCATTTTGCTCTGCGATGGTTAGTTGGATTAGTGATGATAGTATTGATGACTTGCAAAAATTAGATTCTCTCAAAGATTCAGTAAAAGAAGCACTTAGCGATGTTATTAACTTAACGAGTAAATTGACTAATACTAAGAAAAATCTGCCTGATAAATTACCTGACAACCCAATGGATTTATCATTTTGGATAGGAGCTCATTTGGGCGGTCCTGTTGCTGAAGAACAGCAAAGACTTCTTGAGGAGAGAAATACTTTTACTCGTTTGCAAAGAGAATATGAAATGCTTGATCATACAAGAAAACAACTTGCCGCAAGAACTGCATTAAAAGAGAGTTTTCCTGATATAAAAGAAAATTAGATGTTTGAATTGTTTTTCCCTTTTTTTTTAATAGTTTTATTCTTTCTAGTCCTGGCGATAGTGTGGAGAAATAATGCTAGAAAATATATTTCTTCCGGTACAGTAGCTTCTGCATATGATGCTTGGACCCAGGATAAATTACTTGAGAGATTATGGGGAGAACATATACATTTGGGTTTTTATACTTCAGGGAAAAAAAATATCGATTTTAGAAAGGCTAAAGTTCAGTTTGTTCATGAATTAGTCAAATGGAGTGGTTTAGATAAATTACCAAAGGGATCCAGAATACTTGATGTAGGTTGTGGAATAGGGGGAAGTTCTAGGATTCTTGCAGAATATTATGGGTTTAATGTCACTGGCATTACAATTAGTCCGGCTCAAGTTAAAAGAGCAAGAGAACTTACTCCTTATGGGCTAAATTGCAACTTCCAAGTTATGGATGCTTTTGATTTGAAATTTGAAGATGGATCATTTGATGCCGTCTGGAGTGTTGAGGCTGGTGCACACATGAATGATAAAACTAGGTTTGCAGATGAAATGCTGAGAACTCTAAGACCTGGAGGGTATTTAGCGTTGGCTGATTGGAACTCAAGAGACCTCAGGGCATACCCTCCATCATTCTTTGAAAAGTTAGTTCTTAAACAATTACTTGAACAATGGGTACATCCTAATTTTATTAGCATTAAAGAATTTACTAACATTCTTAGAACTAACGAAAATAGTTCAGGAAGAGTTATCTCTGAAAATTGGAATTCTTATACAAATCCTTCATGGTACGACTCCATTATTGAAGGCATTCGAAGGCCCTTCGTAATTTTGTCACTTGGCCCATTTGCGTTAGTGAAGTCGATTAGAGAGATTCCAACAATACTTCTCATGAATTGGGCATTTAAAAAAGGTTTAATGGAGTTTGGAGTTTATAAATGTAGAGGATAAATTAATCGAGTTCAACATTCTCAGAAAAATAATTTCCAAAATCTACAAAATTCTTGCAAAGTGGCTTTAGCTTATTTTTTAATTCAAGAAGATTTTTAATGTTATTTTGATTATTGATTTCTAAATCAACATAAATTATATATTCCCCTAATTCTTTTTTTGAAGGTCTCGATTCGATTTTACTCATATTAAATCCAAAATCTGCAATATAATTTATAGCTTTAAGCAAAGCACCAGGTTTATTTGAAATTAATGAGAAAGCAAAACTGGCAATATTAGCTAAATTTGAATTTGATTCCTTGCTCAATAAAACAAATCTCGTGCAATTACCTGGAACATCATTAATGGGAAAGGCTAATTCTTTAAGTCCTTCGATTTGAATTAACGATTTTGAACCGATAGCAGCTCTAAATTTACTCCCCTTGATCATATTTACAGCTTCTGATGTGGAATTTGTTGGGAGAGGAATTGCATTTGGAAGATTCTCAGATAACCATTCTGAACATTGAGCTAATGCTTGAGGATGAGATAATACTTCTGAAATATTTGAAAGTTCTCCATCACTAATTAATGCATGTTTTATAGGTAAAACAATTGCTTTATTTATAAAAATTTCAGGAAATTTCCAAAGGGCATCTAGAGTGGCTGTAACTCCGCCTTCTACAGAATTTTCTATAGGGACTACAGCAGCATCACAATTGTTGTACGCTATTCCTTTAATGACCGAATGTAACCCATTACATGGTACAAATATAGGTGTCTGAAAATTGGCAAGCTTTGATAATATATGAGCTGCTTTTTCTGCGTATGTTCCTTGAGGACCTAAATATGCAACTTGTTTGAGCATGATTAATTGTAAAAAAATGAGATCAAATAAGCATTGGAGGAATATAGAAAATGCTATTGTCTTTTGATGCTAAACAGAAACTCAAGCTTTCTGTAACACGTAATAAAGAATATCTTTCTAAATATCTTTTGGAAGAAGAAAGAGTTGTTGGAGCAATGCTTGACTCCAAAAAATTAGTACCAGAAGGGGTAGGTAGATATAAGTATACAGTAACAAGTTTTAAGGTTTTCCAATTAGATATTAACCCTGTTGTCTCAATTGCCGTAGAAAATAAAGATGGAATTTTAAAAATGAGTGCCCTTGAAAGTACATTGGATGGTTTGGGGATGATAGATGATTTTAATCTTATTTTGAAAGCGAATTTGGAAGCAACTGATATCGGTTTAGAAGGTGAGGCGCTTCTTGGGGTATCTGTAAGCCAACCCCCTCTACTGAAGCTGGTACCAAGGAAAATTTTGGAATCTACTGGTCATTCCGTATTGAATGGGATTCTGTTGGGTATAAAGTCAAGGGTTCAACAGCAACTTGTAAAAGATTTTTTAGATTGGTGTGAATTAAATAAGATTTGATTTTTTTAAAAAACTTTTCCTATGAAGTTTAGTTATCCCATTTTTTTTGATTAATGAAAGATGCTCTCTGGTTCCATAACCTTTATTTTTAAATATCAAGTATCCTGAGTATTTTTTTTCTAACCTCTCCATTAGATTGTCGCGAGAAACTTTGGCAACTATGCTTGCTGAAGCTATCGAGATAAACTTTGAGTCTCCAGATACTATATTTTTCTGCATTCCGTTCCATGGCCTTAGTAATAAGGGCCCATCAATTATTAATTCAGCTGGCTTTTCTTTTAATTTTTTTAAAGCTCTTATCATTGAAAGTTCTGTCGCAACCCTGATACCTAACTTGTCTATTTCTCTGGCCGAAGATTGCCCAATTCCATAATCTGAACAGAGTAATAAAATTTTTGGTAAAAGTAATTTTCTTTTTTTGGGAGTTAGTTTTTTACTATCTGTCACTCCAAATTGTTTCAAGATAAATTTATTTTTTTCAGTTAATACTACAGCTGCTGCAAAAACTGGACCAAAAATTGCTCCCCTTCCAACTTCATCTATTCCAACTTCGAATACTTTATTCAATGCTTGCTGAAGATCTTCTTCTTTTTTTCCTTGCATTGTTTAGCTCATCTGTAAGTTCAATTTCTTCTTTTTTATCTGTAAATACAACTGCATTATTTTCATTAGTTTTATTTGTTGATTTATCTTTAGAATTTGTAATTCCTTCAATTTTAATTTGAATCTTTGCTTCTTCTGATTTTGAGATTTTTTTAATTTGTTTTGCTTTTGTTTTTTTATTATCTAAGGGTTTTTCCGATTCATGATTACTTTCTTTTAAACGCACAAAATTATTGCTGGTGAGATATTCTTTACCTAACTTTATAAGTGGATTAATACCTAATTGACTGAAAACAATTTTTTCTTCATTTGTAAGATCAACTGTTACTATATTTTTTTCTTTTGAGTTTGATTGGTTCAAATTATCACTATCATTTTCTTTTTCTTTTTTATTAGAGGAATTCTCTTTACTTTGGTCTTTAGAGTTAATTAATTCGTTGTCAATTATTTTTTCCTGATCATCAGTTGATTGAGCAGTGTCTATATCTAAAGATTTTTGATTATTTAATTGATTATATTTATTTTCAACATTTTTAATTTTTAAGTTTGAAATTTCGTGATTTAATATATTTTCTACATGTCCTGTACCATCGCATGTAGAACATTTTTTACCGAATAATTCATATATATTTTGACCTTGTCTTTTTCTCGTTAACTCTACTAAGCCTAATTCAGTAAGCTGAGCTATTTGAGGCCTAGCAGAATCATCTTTTATTGCTGAGGTAAAATGCTCAAGTAACTGAAATTGATCTCTTCTAGATTCCATATCGATAAAATCTATTACTATAACCCCACCAATATTTCTTAATTTCATTTGCCTTGAAATTTCAACTGCTGCTTCGCAGTTTGTCCACAAAACGGTTTGTCTTGAATTTGCGGATCTTGTAAATGATCCAGAGTTTACATCGATTACTGTTAAAGCTTCTGTAGGTTCGATAATGATATAACCTCCCGAAGGAAGATCTACTCTTGGTTGGAGGGCTTTTTGAATTGTTTTCTTTATTTCGTACTTTTCGAAAATATGTTGGTTTAAACTATTGTCGTGAAATTCAATATTAATATTAGATTCATAATTTGTTAAAAAATCTTTTGCCCTTGCAACTGAAAATTTACTATCGATAATTATGCTTTTAGTTGATTCTTTAATATGATCTCTCAAGATCTTAAGAGAGAAATCATCATCTCTTTTTACTAAATTTGGCGGATTGGAAGTCTCAGAAACTTTTAGTACATTTTCCCATTGTTGAATTAATTGTTCTAAATCTTCAATTAGAAGTTCTTCTTTTATTTTTTCAGCCTCTGTTCTAAATAACAATCCTGTGCTGGGTGGTTTTATTAAAACCCCAAGAGCTTTCAAACGGCTTCGTTCTTTTTCTGTATTTATTTTTCTTGAAATATTTACTCCTTGGCCATATGGCTGTAATATCAAATATTTTCCTGGTATTGAAATACTTCCCGTTAGTCTAGGACCTTTAGATCCTGTCGGTTCCTTTATTACTTGTACTAGAACTTTTTGTTTTGGTTCTAGTAATTCAGTAATTCCAAATGTCCCTTTTTTAAGTCTTAGTGGACCTAAATCTGAAACATGGATGAATCCATTTTTCTCACTTTCTCCAATATTTATAAAAGCGGCATCAATACCAGGAAGAACATTTTCAACTGTTCCTAAAAAAATATCGCCAATTTGATATTGACCTTGTGCGACGATTAATTCATCAACTCGATCATCTGAGAGTAGTGCTGCTATTCGAGCCTGCTCAGCGATGATAATTTGCTGAGACATATAATTGATTCTGAATGTTTTGGATTTTGAAAATCGTCTAGATTAAAGAATTAGGTTTTTATCTTTTAATAAAGCAATTTTTTTAGCTATTATTGTTTACTTTTTAAAATCAATAAAGTTAATAGTGATTGAATTATGCTATTTATAAAGATTTAAACGATTTTCAAACTAATTGAAATTGAATTCACAGCTATGATTATCTCTTAAATTAACCATAACTAAAATAATATTAACATCTAATCAACACTTAAGCACGTTAATACATTATTCTTATATTGATGAAATTTGTTATCAAAAGTGGTTCAAGTAAACGAAAATTATTTAAAACTCAAAGCAGGCTATTTATTCCCTGAAATTGCTAAAAGGGTAAAAATATACTCTCAATCAAATAAGAGTGCTGAAATTATTAAGCTTGGCATAGGAGATGTTACAGAACCATTACCTAAAGCATGCATAGAAGCTATGGGTAAAGCTTTAGATGACATGGGAACAATAAACGGTTTCAGAGGTTATGGACCAGAGCAAGGTTATTCTTGGCTGAGAGAAAAAATATCTGAGCATGATTTTATTGCTCGAGGCTGTCCAATTTCACCTGAAGAAATCTTTGTTTCAGATGGTTCTAAATGCGATAGCAGCAATATTTTAGATATTCTTGGCAAAGATAATTCAATTGCTGTAACAGATCCTGTTTATCCTGTTTATGTAGATAGTAACGTCATGACAGGCAGAACTGGAGAAGCTCTCGAAAATGGTACTTATCAAGGATTAACATATCTAGCAATAAACGAGGGGAACAACTTTTTGCCAAAACTACCTGAAAAAAAAGTTGATATTTTATATCTTTGTTTTCCTAATAATCCGACTGGAGCAACTATCACAAAAAAAGAATTGAAAAAGTGGGTTGACTATGCCCTCCAAAATAAATCTTTGATACTTTTTGATGCAGCTTATGAAGCATTTATCCAAGATAATGATATTCCACATTCAATATATGAGATTGAGGGAGCTAAGGATTGTGCTATAGAATTTAGATCTTTTTCAAAGAACGCAGGATTCACTGGAGTTAGGTGTGCTTTTACAGTAATACCCAAGGATCTCAAAGGTTTGAGCTCAACAAATGAGGAAATAGAGTTATGGCCTCTTTGGAATAGGAGACAATCTACAAAGTTCAATGGAGTAAGTTATGTGGTTCAGAAAGGTGCAGAGGCTGTTTATTCTCCCGAAGGAAAAAAACAGGTGAAAGGTTTAATTGATTTTTATATGGAAAATGCAAAAATCATGAAAAATAAACTTCAGAATGCAGGATATAAAGTTTACGGAGGGGACAATGCTCCTTATATCTGGATTAAAGTTCCAGATCAAATGACATCTTGGGACTTTTTTGATTTCCTTCTCCAAAAAGTTAGTGTAGTAGGAACACCTGGTAGTGGATTTGGATTGGCAGGAGAGGGTTATTTTCGCTTGTCAGCATTTAACTCACGATCAAACGTCCTTGATGCAATGGAAAGAATAATTAATATATAATTACTAGTACAATTTAAACTCTAATAAATTTAATGCTCTCTATAAAGTTAGAACAAAGTGCAAATAATAATTCAGCAGTGATTGAAAAGAAACCTGCTGAATTAAAAAATAAATCTCCAAAATATAAGGTTTTACTTCATAATGACCCAGTTAATTCTATGGAGTATGTCACTATTTCACTACGAGAAGTTGTTCCGCAATTAAGTGAACAAGATGCTATCGCAATAATGCTTGAAGCACACAATACGGGCGTGGGTTTAGTAATTGTTTGTGACTTAGAGCCTGCAGAATTCTACTCAGAATCATTAAAATCTAAAGGAATTTCTAGTTCAATTGAGAAAGAGGATTAATAACGGTTGAATTTATTATCTAGAGTGAGCTAATTTCCTTTCTGATAAAGGACGGACTTTTAGGGACTCTTTTAAGGAAGACTTTCCATATTCTCTCTCAAGAATGTCGATAACTGTTTTGCCAAATTCGTCTTCTGGATTATCAAAAGCTTCTAAGCAAACCTGACCAAGTTTTTTCCCTAGTGACCCGGGATTCCAGAGAAGTTTTCTTGCTGTCCATGGCATCATGCTCATCGGATTATAATTTGGCTTCAAAATTTTATGCTCCAAAGCGTACTTCTCAAGGAGAGTATGAGGTTGCAAACCTATAAAGAATATAGCTGGATCAACTAAGCCTTTACCAAAAATATTTTCTAATTCTCTATGGTAGGCAATTGTTTGGCTTATGGTGCTGGGCGTTTCATCAAAAACATTAAATGAATAATTGACTGAAACATGATTCTTGAAACCTGATTTGACTAGCATTCTGCAATTATTTAATACAGTTTCGAGGTCATACGCTAATCTCATTTTTCTAACAAGTTCTTGAGATCCCGAGGTGATACCAATCTCAAAATAGCTCATACCTGTATCAACCATAAGCTGAGCTAGCTCAGCATCAATATTATCTGCTCTGATGTATGCGGCCCAATTAATATCGTCCCAGCCTTGGTCCTTAATTGCTTGCAAAAGTGTTTTTGCATCTTCAATATGTTTTTTGGCTGGAATAAACTGTGCATCTGTGAACCAAAATCCCCTTACTCCAAGATCATATAATTGCTTCATTTCTTTGATAACTTCCTTAACAGGATTAATGCGAACCTGCTTTCCCTCAACAACTGTGTAAACACAGAAACAACAATTATGAGGACAACCTCTTTTTGTTTGTACCCCTACGTAATAATCGCCACCTTCTATATACCAATCGAATTCAGGCCATATTGATTTAATATATTTATAGTTGCAGGCAGTTTTAACAGTGCCTGAAGGTTGTTCATGTATTAATTTATTCCGAGGTTTTTGTCCAGCAATGTAACATCTTTCTTCTTCTATTGAATCTCCTCTAATGATTTTTTCTATGAGATTTTCTCCCTCTCCAACTGAAATAACAGTTCCTTTTGGGAGTAGATTTCCTAACTGTTCATAGAAGACACTAACAGCCCCACCTCCTAAAATAACTTTTACATTTTTATTGTATTTTTGTGCTCTTTTTAGCCCCATCTTGACTAAAGAAGTATTTCTATATATCTCTCCATAATGAGATGCAATTAATTTTAATCCTCCCCAGGAACCTCTAATTTTTTTAATGATATTTTTTGAGTAGAAAACTTCAAAAGAGTTTTGTAGGGGATTTCCACTTCTACCATCAACAGGTGCATAAATTTGTATATCTCTCCATGAAAAAATGATTAGATGTGGTCTAAATTGATCAATTTTTCTAGCTAAATATTTGGAAACTTTATTTGATGGAATTATTGCTAGATCAATGAATTGCTGCTCTAAATTGGGAAAACATTTATGAATATGGTCTGCTAAATAAATAGGTCCTATTGGAAATATTGGATTGCATGGCAATCTTACAGTTAATATTTTTCCATAGTGCTTTCTTTGGTAATATTTTTTATTTGATTTTTCGAACTTCAAATTAAAATTCATGTTATGAAATTTAATGAATTTATTTCTTTTAAGAATCTAACTACTTTATTACTAATTTGGAGAAATTAAAAATCCTAAGAAAAAATTCACTCAAATTTTTTTAAATCAGATATCAGAAATCATATAAATCCAGCAAACTTTGAGAAGTTTAAATCCATCTATCCATCTAGATATATTTGGTGCTCCAGATTTTCTCGCGTAATATCTAACAGGGTAATTTAGTATTTTAATGTTATTTTTCGCAGCTTCAAATATTATTGTAAAGTCTCCAAATGGGTCAGACTTAGAATCCCAACTTCCGTTTTGTTTCATAAAATTAAAGAATTTTCTTGAAAAAACCTTTGTTCCACATAGTGAATCTGATACGGGCTTATTTATTAGAATTGATAGAAAAATTGCGAAGAGTCTATTTCCTATATAATTTGCCCATCTCATCGCATCTTTTTCCATTGGAAAAGTTGTGCGGGCGCAATTAATAAGGATATTTTTATTTTTGGTTGATTCCATAATTGCTGAAATACTGTCATCAATATCTACAGTAAAATCACTGTCAATTATTGCGAGAGTCTCACCTGATGAAATATTAAATCCCTCCACGACTGCATTTTTCTTCCCTTTGGAAGTTTGTTTTAAAAGAGATATCTTGAAGAAATTTGAGAAATTTTCTTTTAATTCTTTCAAAATTTCATATGTTTTATCATTACTATTACCTTCAACAAATATAATTTCTAATTTATTGGGAATATTTTTGAATTTATTTAAAGCATTAATTAAAAGTTCTTTATTACCAGCTTCATTTCTTGCAGGAATTACTATTGATATTAAATGTTCAGAAATATTTTCACTATATTTATAAAAAACTATTTCGAGTTCATAGGCGAGTTGTTTTATGATTGGTATTTTCCGAAAAATATTTTTAATAGGTTGTGGAATTACCTTAGTGGGCATAGGAGTAAGTTTTTTTGCTTTCCATCTAATTGATCTGTAGTTATAAATTTCTGCTAGAGATTCGATATCGCATAAAGTTATTCTTGCTTTGCTAGTAGTTTCTCTAAAAATTCTTGAATCTAATCTTAGCCATCTAGTGATTGGCTCCCAAGTATTACCACGGACTTTAATAGAAATAAATTCGTTATTATCTTTGAATAATTGGTGAAGTTTATTATTAGTTAAATTCCAACTATTAACAGATCTCATTATTAAAGATTACAAAGACATCTTATTATATATGGATTATTTACTTTTTTAATATTAATTTCCATGGATTTAAAACATCATTTTCGTATATCACTTCATATGAATCATAATTATTTTTTATTGTTTTAAGGTCATTTGTCCATGCTAATTCAGATTTTTTTAACTGATTAATACTTTCTAATCCCTCACCTAATTTAGGAGTTAATAAAGAAATCCTGATGATTTTTGATTGCGATCGAGAGTTGTTGATTCCTTTTTTATCAACCATTATCGTTTGATTTTTTACTAAATCAAGGGATGAAACATATTCCATTTTCTCTCTTAGTTCTCTAGATCTATCAGTGAATAAACCTGATTGCAAAATACATGAAGTGAATAAGTAAGGCCCAATTATGAGAGTTATTAATATTTCTTTGAACGAATATTTATGTCTTATGAATGACCAAGATAAGCCAAAAGATAATAATCCAAGAATTATAAATGTATTTTCCTTTGTATTAAAGTGCACTGAATCTTTAAAGAAAAAGTAATATGTGAAAGTTAAGGCAAATATAAATAATGGAATTATTTTTGAAGTTATAAATATAAGAAATTGACTATATCTGTAAGAATTGAATAAATATTTTATTCCCACATAAGTATTTAATGAAAAAATTGATGAGATTTGTAGAGTATAATAGGGTGTTTTAGTAGAGAAAATGCTAAGAATTGCTATTAAAAATAATGGAAAAAAAGCAAGTATAAATCTATTCTCTTTACATTGAGAAATATTGTAAATTGTGCCAATAATTGCGAAAAAACTCCATGGCAGATACGTTACGGGTACATTCCAGAAATAATAATAGAAAGGATTTGTAAAAGTATTTTTACTTGATAGAAAGTTAAACTTTTCAACTAAGTAAAAAATAATATTTTTGTCTAAATAAGGGTTGATAGAAAACTTCCATAATAAAAAAGGAATAAATCCAATTAGTAGTCCTAACCAAAAGAATTTGATGAATAAAAAATTTTTTTTTAAAAATAAATATGGTAAGAGTGATAATAACGGTACAAAAACTAAAAAAGTTTTCATCATAAAAGCTAATCCAATCCAAATTCCAAAAAGCAGAATATAGAATTTGTTATTTTTACTTTTTATTTTTACTAATGCTAATACTCCAATAGTTACTAAACATGAATAAATAATATCTTGAGTGGCTAAGTGAGAGTAGTCAAACCATAGATATGTAGTAGCAAGGATTAGTGGAGATATAATTGCATATTTTTTGTTAAATAATTCTTCATGTAATTTATAAGTTGTCAACAGCATCAATATTGAAGCTAATGTCGTTGGTAGATATACAGAAAAAATATTTCTTCCAAATAAGTCTTGTGACTTTGCTATTAAAAACTGTAATCCTATTGTTCTATCTAAAACATATTCATCCCACCAAAGAGGAATTGTCCAGTTACCTTTATCTAGTATCCATCGAGCTTGTAGCGCATAAAAACCTTCATCAAAAGCAACATAACTTCTTTTGCCAAAATAAAATATAAGAGGAATAAAAATAAATAATTTAAAAAGATATCTAAATTTTAAAATTTTACTATTCATCTTAGTTTTATTTGCTTATTAAGTGCCGATAATTGGAATTGAACCAATGACCTACTGTTTACGAGACAGTTGCTCTACCGCTGAGCTATACCGGCAATATTAAATATTGAATTTTTCATATAAACTTAATTTAATGATTGAAAGAATTTATGTCAAAAATAGATCCTAAATTAAAAAAGAAATTATTAAAGGAATCTCAAGCTCCTTTCAAGGGATTGAGAAGAATATTGTGGATAGCTTTTAGCGGTTCTGCATTTTTGGGACTTCTAATAATGCTTTCCAAAATTGCAAATGGAACTGAATTACAGCTCAATAACCTTCTCATACAGTTGGGTGCTTGTATAATATTTCCTACTTTATTAATCTTTGACAGAAATAAAGATTAATAAGCTAGAGGTTTAATTATTGTGATAAGGTCCTTTTTTTGGTGACAAACTTGAATGCTTCTATTACATCTCCTTCAATCCATGAAGAGAATTTATCGCAGCCAACTCCACATTCAAATCCTGTATTTACTTCTTTTACATCATCTTTAGCTCTTTTTAGAGAGTCTAAATTACCCTCAAATATTACTTTCTCTGATCTAATAACTCTCAGAGAACAATTCCTTTGTAATTTGCCGGTTTGTATATAACAGCCCGCAATAGCTCCTTTACCAACTGCGAAAGTTGCTCTAACTTCAGCTTGCCCTAATGATTCTTCGACAAGATCGGGTTCAAGTAGCCCTTCCATGGCCAACTGAATATCTTCTAAGAGTTTATAAATTACTTCATATTCTCTAATATCAACGTCATTAGCATCAGCTGCTCTTTTAGCGCCAGAAGCCAATGAGGTGTTAAATCCAATGATTACTGATCCAGATGCAGCAGCGAGATCGATATCTGTCTCAGTTATTTCTCCGGGAGCAGAAAGTAGGACTCTGACTTGAACTTCATTTTTTGGTAATTGTTCTAGTGATCCTAATATCGCTTCAACACTACCTTGAACATCAGCCTTGAGAATTAAGTTTAACTCCTTAAGTTCTCCATCATTTGCTTGAGTTGACAAGGATGATAAGCTGACTCTTCTAGATGCCATTTGTTGAGCTAATTTTGTGGCTCTAGCATCTGTTGCCCTTTCTCCGACAATGGCTCGACCAGTTTTCTCATCAGGGTATACTTCGAATTCATCCCCTGCAGTGGGTACTTCACTGAATCCCAGCGCTTCCACTGGGAATGATGGCCCTGCTTCTCTGATTCTATTACCATGTTCATCAACCATTGCTCTAATTTTTCCAAGGACTGAACCCGCAGCTAAAACATCTCCAGATTTCAAGGTTCCATTTTGTACTAACAAAGTAGCCACAGGTCCTTTTGCTTTGTCAAGGTGGGCTTCAATAACAGTACCTTTTGCAAATCTTTCAGGGTTAGCTTGTAGATCTTCTACCTCTGAAACTAATAAGATCATTTCGAGTAATTTATCAATGTTTTGTTTTTTGATAGCACTTACTGGGACCATCACTGTATCGCCTCCCCAATCTTCAGCAATTAAATCTTTTTCTGATAGTTCTTGCTTTACTCTGTCTGGAGAAGCCCCTTCTTTGTCAATTTTATTTATTGCAACAACTATTGGTACTTTTGCAGCTTTTGCATGACTGATAGCTTCTAGTGTTTGAGGTCTGCAACCATCATCTGCAGCAACTACAAGAACTGCTACATCTGTAACCTTTGTACCCCTTGCTCTCATTGCAGTAAAAGCTTCATGACCAGGGGTGTCAAGAAAAGTTAATTTTTTCTTTTGAGATTCATGTTCAAATTCAACTTGATAAGCCCCTATGTGTTGCGTGATGCCCCCTGCTTCCCCCGAAGCTACTCTTGATTCTCTAATGGAATCTAAAAGACTTGTTTTGCCATGATCTACATGACCCATCACTGTAATAACAGGCGGTCTTCTTATTAGATTATCGATATCATCAGATTCAATCATGTCAACTGTTTTCTCAGCAGCTTCTTGGATATCATCTTGTAAAACAGGCACCCCAAATTCTTCTGCTACTGTTTCGATAGTTGCTAAGTCAAGTGATTGAGTAACAGTTGCCGTTATGCCTTTGAAGAAAAGAGATTTTATTATTTCAGAACTTTCAAGGCTTAATTTATCAGCTAATTCTTGAACAGTTAAATTATCTTCGGGAACTATTATCATTTCAGGTCTTACTTGTTTGGCCTCTTTGGCAGCCTTTAATTCCATTGCTCTCCTTTTCTGCCTTTGTCTTGTGGTCTCTTTTTTCTTCTTCTTAAATTGTTTGATAGATTTTTGAGATTTAGTTTCTTCAGACTTTTCTTTCTTAGGACGCGCCAGACTTGCTGATAAAATTGAAATTTTCTCGCCTGAATATCCACTGGTTTCAGATGTCAATGAATCATCATTTTCACCAATAATATGAACTTTCTGCCTTTGTTTTTGAGGATTTTTACTTCTTAATGCTTCAAGTTTTGCGCTATCATCCCAGTCTGTCTTTCCAGGTTTCTTTGAACTACTTGAAAATGTTCTATGAGGAGGTTTTTTGGAACTAGGAGTAGAATTTGGACGACTACTAGGCGCTTTCGCCTTCTGCTTAGGTGCATCGATATTTTGTTTCGAGTTATTCTTTATACCTAGGTTGTCTTTCTCTGATTTATTATTTTTTTGAAGTTGTAAAAGTTCGTTAGGTGATACTGGCTTTCTTATCCCAGAGGAATTTTGGCCATTGAATTTAGAACCAGGCCTATTGGGCATGCCAGGTCTGTTTGGAGAACCAGGTCTATTGGGATTGCCTTGCCTATTAAATGAGCCAGGTCTGCCCTGATCTGAAGGTTTGTTTCTTAAACCAGGCCTATTGGGCATGCCAGGTCTGTTTGGAGAACCAGGTCTATTGGGGTTGCCTTGCCTATTAAATGAGCTAGGTCTGCCTTGATCTGAAGGTTTGTTTCTTAAACCAGGCCTATTGGGCATGCCAGGTCTGTTTGGAGAACCAGGTCTGTTTGAAGCAGTTTGTTTAAAAGAAATGTTTTGCTTATTATTATTTTTCTTATTAGGATTTATTTTTGGATCTTCTCTTCTTATTGGAGCTCCTACGAGCTCAGGGGTTTTCATTCTATTATTGAAATTTTTTGTTTTAGGTTTGTTCGTATTTTGATCAGGTTTGTTTGATAATCGTCTTTTATCTCCTGCAGTTGAGATGTTCTGGGAATTTTCATTAGATTTAAAATTATTATTTATATTTTTAGGCTTTGCAATTAATTGAATAGGGGGTTTTGCCGGACTTTTGATAGGT
>QCIH01000008.1 GCA_003216795.1 Prochlorococcus sp. AG-402-K16 | reverse complement strand
TCCAGGTTTCGTTATAGATCTAACAATAAAATCATCTTTAGCGACATTGCTTATTATATCCGCCAAAACAGTGAAACTTGCCAGTATTACTTCTTTATTTTCATTTTTATTTGATATTCTCTTACATGAGCCTGAAGCAATAGAAAGCAGAAGTATCAAACTTAAAAAAAGAATATTTTTTTTCATATTTAGCATTCATCCCAAAATTATGAATTAAAAGATAGTTTCATAAGTGGTTTTCTAAGATCAGAAATAAATCCTTTCCAATTTATTTTTTCTTTTTCAAAAGCTTCTTCAACAATTTTCTCAGAATTTTTCTTTATAAAATCCAAATCAGGTTCTTCTACTCCTTTTGTTACGGCCATAAAATCAGCCAAAGAACTTGATACTACTCTTGTTAAATAAGCAGCACTGACAGCCTGAAATGTTCCAGAGACAAGCCAATTTGGGCCATGTAATTTTGTTATGCCAATTAGAGTCTGTCCACTCCATTCAATAACTCCCTGAGCAATTGCAGTCTTTAAAATCTCTTTGGATACTTTATCTAAAATTTCAGGAGACCAATTACATCCCCATATAGACTTAATTTCTTTAATCATTAAAGAATTTAATACTGTCATTGCCATAACATCAATTGATGGGATAGGAGATAAGAAAACAGTTGTTGCGACAAGAATTTGATTTTTTCTTTGTATACCTTTTAACTGCATTCTTCTTATACCTTCAATTTCAGATTGCCAGGCAGCATGAAGTTCTTTCAAGAGCCTTTTTTTTGTATTTTCAATATTTTTAGATGAACTTATGAAAAACTTCCTTAAAGAAAAAGGTATATTTGTTATTTCACTCTTATTCACATCAAAAGTAATAATTTTGTTTATAAAGTCACTTGAAATTTGAGACTTTAGATCTTCTATCTGATTTTTGGCTTCTATTTGGTTGGAAGTTAAAGCCACCAACCAGATTGGCATATTTTTAGGAAACTTTTCCAGCCACAAAAAATCATTTGCCGACAAAGGCAAGTTTAAAAAATACAAGATTGCATCACTCTTCAAAGCTTCTTCTGGAATAACTTGAGAAGAATTGTATTTAGGCAGTTTTTTGTATAAATCAAAGTCAAACTTATCTACTTTGAAATTACTTTTCAAAGTAGATTGAAAACTTTGATAATCTTTTTGTCCAATGCAACTTATTTTTTCTTTTTCACATCTATTAAGAATAGATTCAAGTGTTTTTTGTCTTTTTGAATTCTGTTTTTCTAATTCATTTGTTGCTTCAAGTTCTTCAAAAAAATTTAAATCTTCATTACATAGATTTATCCAACCATCTAAATTATTTGGCTCATTAAATTTAGGCTTATCATTCTTCAAGTAAAAATATCCCCCCAAACACAACGCAAAAAATCCTATTGAGCCTCCTGCAAAATGAATTAAGTCACTGACAAACCATTCCCCAAAGCCTAACAATAATAAAATAATAAGAAGATTTTTTTTTGGAAACTTTATAAAATCCTTTAAAAGGTTGTCTTTACTAATATCAAACACAATACTTTAATTTTCTAATTTTATTTTAATGCAAGTTGTTAATGAGAAAAGTAATATTTCATAAGTCGTTAACCAAAAGATAAAAATTTAAGCCTTTTAAAAAGACTTATTGCATAACAAGATGCTAAGTTAATAGACTATTTAAATAACTTAAGAAACATTAAGATGTCTAATTCAAATTTCAGCAATAATCCTGGACAAGAAAATTACAGAGGTCGTTCTAACAATGAAAGATCTAATTTCAGAGATAGATCGGGCGGAAGAAGAGAAGGAGGAGGATTCCGCATAAGATTGAGTGATAACGAAATGAAAGCTGTTAAATTAATACAAGAGACTTTTCAATTAAGATCTACCGTTGCAGTTCTTGGTTTCTCTATTAGAACACTCAGCGAAATAATCAAAGACGAAAAATTGATTGAATCAATCAAAGAATATGCAAAAAATAATCAAAACTCTTCTCCGAGGAGACAAACACAGAATTCTTATGAAGAAAAGACAAAAACAGCACCTGACCCTTTTGCAAGGCCTGTAAAAAGTACATCGACTGAAGAGATCCAATCTAGCGAAGTAGAAGAGGATGGCAAATAAAAGAAGAATTCTTTCGGGAGTTCAACCAACTGGTGATTTACATATTGGGAATTGGCTTGGTGCCATAAATAATTGGGTTACGCTTCAAGAGCAATATGAAACATTTCTATGTGTAGTTGATTTGCACGCAATAACAGCCTCATATAATCCCAAAGAATTATCTAAAAACACTATCTCTACAGCGGCTTTGTACGTCGCTTGTGGGATAGATCCAAATATATGCTCAATTTTTGTCCAAAGTCAGATTTCAGCGCATTCAGAACTTTGTTGGATATTAAATTGCATGACCCCAATAAATTGGATGGAAAGAATGATTCAATTTAAAGAAAAATCCATACAACAAGGTAATAATGTATCTATTGGATTATTTGACTATCCAATACTTATGGCTGCAGACATCCTTCTTTATGATGCTGACTTCGTACCAGTAGGTGAGGATCAAAAACAACATCTTGAACTTGCGAGAGATATTGCACAACAGAGAATTAATGCCAGATTTAGTAAGGATAAAAATATTTTAAAGATCCCTCAACCAATCATCATGAAGAATGGTTCAAAAATAATGAGTTTAATTGATGGTTCAAAAAAGATGAGCAAAAGTGATCCTAATGAGGGGAGTCGCATTAACTTATTAGATCCTCCTGAAATAATCACAAAAAAAATTAAAAGAGCAAAAAGTGACAGTTATATTGGAATTGAATTTAACAACCCTAAGAGACCAGAATCTAAAAATCTTTTGATGATTTATTCAATATTATCTGGCAAAGACATTTCTCAATGTGAAAATGAATTCATTGAGACTGGATGGGGGACATTTAAAAAATTAATTACCGAACAACTTATTGAATCACTAGAACCTATTCAGAAAAAATATAAATTATTAATTAATGATCCCTATCAACTAAATAAAATCCTTAATGAGGGGAATGAAAAAGCTGAAGATTTAGCGAATCAGACTTTAAAAAGAGTTAAATCAAAATTGGGATTTTTTGAAATGGAGAAATAAATTATGCCAATAATTACCTTTCCTGATGGTTCAAAAAAGGTTTTCGAAAAATCTGTAACTATTCTAGAAATTGCCCAGAGTATAGGCGCTGGATTAGCTAAAGCAACAATTGCTGGTAAAGTAAATGATGTTCTTCTTGATGCAACAATTCCTATTAATCAAGATTCCAAAGTTGTAATCATCACATCAAAAGATAAAGAAGGAATTGAAATAATAAGACATTCTTTCGCTCACCTTATTGGTCATGCAGTTAAACAAATTTACTCTGATATTAAAATGGCGATTGGACCTGTAATTGAAGATGGTTTTTATTACGATATTTTCTCTAAATACAGATTTACTCCTGAAGATTTAATAAAAATCGAAAATAGAATTAATAAATTAATAAAAACAAACTATGACGTTGAAATTTTACAAGTTTCTAAAGAAGAGGCAATTAAAACTTTTAAAGAAAGAGATGAGAGTTTTAAATTAAGAATAATTGAAGAAATTCCTGAAGAAGGTCTCATCAATTTATACAAGCACGAAGAGTACATCGACATGTGTAGAGGGCCTCACGTTCCTAACACTAGACATTTGAGACACTTTAAATTACTTAAATTATCAGGTTCATATTGGAGAGGTAATAGTGAGAATGAATCATTACAGAGAATATATGGAACTGCATGGGCAAAAGAAAAAGAACTCAAAGATTATTTAACAAGAATTGAAGAAGCGGAAAAAAGAGATCATAGAAAACTTGGTAAAAAACATTCACTATTTCATATACAAGAAGAATCTCCAGGAATGATTTTTTGGCATCCAAATGGATGGACAATCTACCAAGTACTGGAAAAGTACATAAGAGAAATACTCAAAAAAAATGATTATTTAGAAATCAAAACCCCACAAGCTGTTGATAAATCTCTTTGGGAAAAATCCGGTCATTGGGAGAAATTTAGAGAAGATATGTTCACTACTGCATCAGAAAATCGAACATATGCGATTAAACCAATGAATTGTCCATGCCATATTCAAGTATTTAATCAAGGTTTAAAAAGTTATAAAGATTTACCAATTCGTCTTGCTGAATTTGGTTCTTGTCACAGAAACGAGCCCTCAGGCGCACTACATGGCTTAATGAGAGTAAGAAACTTTACTCAAGATGATGCACACATATTCTGCACAGAAGAGCAAATTCAAGAAGAGGTATCTACTTTTATAGATCTTGTTTTCGAAGTTTATAAAACTTTTGGTTTTGATGAAATCATAATAAAATTATCAACTCGTCCTGAAAAAAGGGTAGGTAGTGAAGATATTTGGGATAAATCAGAAGAGGCTCTTACCAAAGCGCTCGATAATAAGAATCTAAAATGGGAACTACAACCTGGAGAAGGTGCTTTTTATGGTCCAAAAATAGAATTCTCGTTAAAGGATTGTCTTAATAGAGTTTGGCAATGCGGAACTATTCAGGTTGATTTCTCAATGCCTATTAGATTGGATGCAACTTATGTAGATATAGACAATGAAAAAAGAAATCCAGTTATGCTGCATAGAGCAATTTTAGGATCCTTTGAAAGATTTATAGGAATCTTAATTGAACAATATGAGGCAAAATTCCCAATTTGGCTTGCCCCTTATCAAATAATTTTATTAAGCATTACTGATAGAAATATTGAAAAATGTTTAAAGTTTAATGAATTAATAAATAATAAAGGTTATCGATCAAAAGTTGATATTAGGAATGAAAAAATAGGATATAAAATACGAGAGGCCACTCTAAGCAGAGTTCCTTTAATTGCAGTTATTGGTGATAAAGAAGAGGAAATTGATTCAGTCGCCTTAAGAGCTTTGAATGGGGAAAATTTAGGAGTTTTCAATTTACCAAATCTTTTCAAATTAATGGATGAATTAATAGAAAAAAAAGGGAGAACAGAATAATTTTAAATAGATGAATTTTCTGGCTTGTGATTTAGGAGGTACCAAGGTTCTATTGGGAATATTCGAAAGAGTAATAAATGATGATTCGCCTAAATTGTTATTCAAAAAGAAATATGTATCTTCTGATTGGGATTCTTTTGAACTGATTCTAGAAGATTTTCTTAAAAATGAATGCAAAAATATTACCCATCCTTCTTCTGCATGTTTCGCTGTAGCAGGTCCTTTATCTAACAACAACGCAAAAATCATGAACTTGTCATGGAATATTTCAGGAAATAAATTAAAAAATAAATTTAAATTTGAACAATTCGAGTTAATTAATGATTTTGCAGTTCAAATTTATGGAATACCTTTTTTAAAAAAAAACCAATATTCAACTATCCAAAATGGATCCCATTCTGAAGGTACTAACAATGATTTGCATGCCGTTGTTGGAGCCGGTACTGGTTTGGGCATTGCAAGAGGTCTAATATCAGGGAATAAAGTAAAAGTTCTAGTCAGCGAAGGAGGACACGTTGAATACTCTCCAAAGTCAAAATTAGAATGGGAATTAAAAATTTGGCTTAAAAATTACCTAAAAGTTGAAAGGATATCTTGTGAAAGAATTATTAGCGGAACTGGTTTATCAAGAATTGCCGAATGGAGACTAAGCAAACCAGATGCCCAAAACCATCCTCTACAAGAATATTTAAAAAAAAATAAAATTTTTGATACTGCGAGAAAAGAACTACCTGAAAAAATTTGTAAACTTTCCAAAGAAGGGGATCATATAATGATTGAAGTTGAGAGGATTTGGTTAGGCGCTTATGCCTCTTTATTGGGAGATGTTGCTCTTCAAGAATTATGCTTTGGCGGGTTATGGATTTCTGGAGGAACCGCATCAAAACATTTCAAAAACTTTAAATCAGATTTATTTTTAAAACAATTTTTCGACAAGGGAAGATTAAAAGATATTCTTAAAACAATACCTATGAAAGTTATTTTAGATGAAGAGTTTGGACTTTTTAGTGCAGCCTGCAGAGCAAAAATGCTTTTAAAAACTTAATAACAAAAAATGTCTATTCCTGAAGTAGGTAAAAAAATAAGGGTAACAGTGCCTTCAACAACTGCCAATTTAGGGCCTGGATTCGATTGTCTTGGGGCAGCATTAGATTTGTATAATGAATTTATTTTTACAAGAATTGAAGGGGGTGGAGATAGATTTGATTTAATAATGGAAAGTGCAGATGGTAATCACCTAAGAGGAGGGCCTGAAAACTTAGTTTTTAGAGCAGCTCAGAAAGTATGGGTGAGCGCAAAGATGGATCCTTTTGCACTTGAAGCAAGAGTTAAATTGGCAGTGCCGCCTGCACGCGGGCTAGGAAGTAGTGCTACAGCCATAGTGGCTGGACTAATCGGAGCAAATGCAATAATGAACTCTCCATTATCCAAAGAAAAACTCCTTGAACTTGCCATTGATATAGAAGGTCATCCTGATAATGTAGTGCCCTCTCTTCTGGGTGGGCTTTGTTTGACAGCAAGGTCTTCTTCTCAGAGATGGAGAATCATTAGATGTGATTGGCACGATTCAATTAAAGCTGTTGTAGCAATACCTGCAATTCGTCTAAGTACAAGTGAAGCAAGAAAGGTTATGCCAAAGAATGTACCGGTATCAGATGCAGTGACAAATATGGGGGCGCTCACTTTGTTACTTAACGGCTTAAAAGCAGGGAATGCGGAACTCATAAAAGAAGGAATGTTTGATAAGCTACATGAACCCTACAGATGGAAACTTATTAAGGGTGGATTAGAAGTTAAAGATGCCGCTCTAAATGCAGGTGCTCTAGGATGCGCAATCAGTGGGGCTGGGCCAAGTATCTTAGCTTTGTGTAAAAAAGAAAATGGTAAAAACGTCAGTCAAGCCATGGTGAAAGCATGGGAGAAGTCAGGTGTAGCTAGCAGAGCTCCATTCTTAAACGTTCAAACAACCGGCAGCCAATTTAGCTCTATCTCTGGTAAGTAGTTTTACTTAGGCATTTTTAATGTTATAGTCTCAAGCTAGTACAACTTCAACTAGAATAAAAAAATTATTCATTACATAAATGAATTTAGAATCTTTTCCTTGGCTATCATCAATTGTTTTACTGCCTTTAATTGGGGCATTAATAATACCTTTCTTGAATTCAAAAGAAGGAGAAGATAACACACTCCCTAGAAATATCTCATTAAGTTTTTTATTTATAGATTTTTTACTAATAATCGGCGTCCTTTTTCAAAAATTCAATACTTCAGATAGTTCTTTACAACTGTTAGAAAGAGCTTCTTGGTTACCATCAATAGGCTTAGAGTGGTCTCTTGGCGTAGATGGGTTATCTGCTCCTTTAATAGCATTAAGTGGGTTAATTACATTTTTATCAGCTGCAGCTAGTTGGAAAATTAAGAAAAAATCTAATTTATATTTTGCTCTTTTATTGGTCCAAGCATCAGCTCAGTCATTGGTTTTCCTTTCTCAAGATTTTCTATTATTTTTCTTGGCATGGGAACTTGAATTAGTTCCGGTATATCTTCTTATTGCTATTTGGGGAGGGAAAAAGAAATTATATGCAGCAACTAAATTCATTCTTTATACAGCCTTAGCTTCTTTATTAATACTCATAAGTGGGTTAGCACTTGCCTTGAGTGGTGATACCTTTACTTTAAATATTACAGATTTAACCAATAAACATGTGACAGGTAGCCTAGCTTTATTGTCTTATTTAGGATTTTTAATTGGTTTTGGAGTAAAACTTCCTATCTTTCCATTACATACTTGGCTGCCAGACGCTCATGGAGAGGCTAATGCTCCAGTTTCAATGTTACTTGCAGGAATACTCTTGAAAATGGGAGGTTATGCCCTCTTAAGATTCAATGTTCAAATACTACCTGAGGTACATCTTCAAATTGCACCTGCGCTAATTATTCTTGGAATCATTAATATAATTTATGGAGCTCTTAATGCATTTGCTCAAGATAATGTTAAAAGAAGAATTGCATGTAGCTCTGTGAGTCATATGGGTTTTGTACTATTAGGGATTGGAGCAGTAGATGCTTTAGGTATAAGTGGGGCGATGCTCCAAATGATAAGCCACGGACTTATCGCTGCAGCTATGTTTTTTGTTACGGGCTCATTCTATGAAAGAACAAATACTCTTTCGATACCCAATATGGGTGGTTTAGCAAAGGTCCTGCCAATAACTTTTGCTTTTTTCTTGGCAAGTTCTTTGGCCTCTCTAGCACTACCAGGGATGAGCGGATTTATAAGTGAAATAACTGTATTTTTGGGAATCACTAGTCAAGAAGGTTTCAGCTCTATCTTTAGATCGATCACTATTCTTATTGCAGCTATAGGTTTAGTTTTGACACCAATTTATCTACTATCAATGTGTAGAAGAGTATTCTTTGGCCCTAGAATTCCTGCACTAGCTACAGTAAAAGAGATGAATGGTCGAGAATTGACTATTGGGTTCAGCTTATTGTTGCCTACCTTGGTGATAGGTTTTTGGCCAAAAATCGCAATAAATTTATATGAATCTTCAACTAATGCTCTCAGTCAGCAGCTCACTCTAGCTAAATTAATAGGATTAATACCAACTTTAGTCAATTAGATTATTTTAATAAATGGATACTTCAATTTTTAAATATGGAGAATTACCTGAATTTAAAAAATTTACTCCCGAAAGCATAAGTAAACAACTTCCAGTAGTACTAAAAAAGATAGCTGAAGATTTTACAAACATAGAGAAAAATTTATCTAACAATTTGATTCACAATGATTTAAATTGGGATGATGTAATAAATCCCTTAAATGAACTCAATGAAATTCTTAGATGGAGTTGGGGAGTAATAAGCCACCTAAATGCAGTAAATAATTCTGAAAGTCTAAGAGACATTTATTCAAAATTTCTTCCAGAGATTATTAGCTTGAGTAATAAATTCGGACAAAGTAAGATAATTTACAATTCTTTAGTCAATCTTAAAGAGACAAATAACTTTGATCAAATCAAAAACAGAATTTTGGATAAAGAAATACTTGAGATGCAACATAGAGGAATTTCACTACAAAAGAATAATCAAGAAGAATTCAACAACATCTCAGAAAAGCTTGGAAAGCTATCTACAGACTTCAGCAATAATGTTCTTGATGCTACTAATAAATGGTTTTTAATATTAAATAAAAAGTCCGAAGTCGATGGTCTTCCTGAACGAGTACTTGAATTAATGGCGATTTCTGCACACAAACATTTAAAAAAAGATGAAGAAGTCGACATCAAAAATGGGCCTTGGAAATTAAGTCTAGATATTCCAACTTATACTTCATTTATGACATATGCCTCCGACCGTAAACTTAGAGAGAAACTATATAAGGCATTCGTTGGTAGGGCATCTCAAGGAGAAAAAAATAATTCTCAAATCATTGAAGAGATATTATCTCTTAGAACTAAACAGGCTAATCTTCTCGGTTATAAAAGTTGGGCAGAACTAAGTTTGTCAACAAAAATGGCGAAAGAAATTAAAAATGTTGAAAACCTTTTAGAAGAATTGAGAGAGCCAGCATTCAAAACCGCAAAAATTGAATTAGAAACCCTCGATAAGTTTTCTAAAGCTAATGGATTTCCAAAATCACAGAATGTCGAGCCATGGGATATTAGTTATTGGTCCGAACTTCTTAGAAAGGAAAAGCTCAATTTGGATCAAGAGTCTTTGAGACCTTGGTTCCCACTAAATGATGTTTTAAAAGGTTTATTTAAATTAAGTGAAAAACTTTTTGAAATTAAAGTAGTTGAGGCAACTGATGAGGCACCTCTGTGGAATGATGACGTTTTATTTTTTAATATCCTCAATAAGGAAAATGACAAAATAGCATCATTTTACCTAGATCCTTATTCGAGGCCTGAATCAAAGAGGGGAGGGGCTTGGATGGATGAATGTTTGAATAAAAATAATGTTGGCAAAAAGACCCTCCCGGTAGCTTATCTCGTTTGTAATCAGACTCCACCATCAAAAGATAAACCTAGTTTGATGAGTTTTGAAGAAGTTCAGACACTTTTCCATGAATTTGGTCATGGTCTTCAACACATGCTTACTACTGTAAATCTTCCTCAAGCGGCTGGCATCAATAACGTTGAGTGGGACGCAGTCGAACTTCCAAGTCAATTTATGGAAAACTGGTGTTTTCATAAAAATACACTTATGAATATTGCTAAGCACTACAAAACAGGAGAAAAATTATCCGATGAGAATTTTGAGAAGCTCCTAAAGAATAGAACTTTTAATTGTGGTATGGCTACTCTTAGACAACTACATTTTGCAATAACAGACCTAAGATTGCATAGTAGCATTGATAAAAACGAAGGTAAAACAGCAGATGAAATAAGAAGAGAAATTGCAAAACAAACTACTGTTATTGAACCAATTCCAGAAGATCACTTTCTTTGTTGTTTTAGTCATATATTTGCAGGAGGATATTCTGCAGGATATTACTCATATAAATGGGCTGAAGTTCTAAGTGCTGATGCATTTTCAATGTTTGAAGAAGCTGATCTAGAAAACTCTGAAGATTTAAAGTTTATAGGAAAGAAATTCAAAGACACAATACTTAGCTTAGGAGGAAGCCTACCTCCATTAGACATATTTAAACTATTCAGGGGAAGAGAACCACAAACTGATTCCTTAATAAGGCACTTAGGTCTATCTGGAGCTACTTAATAATTTCATCGATTATTTTGTTAACCACAGATTTATTTCTTACAAGGTTTCTATGTTTATAAACTTTTACTGCTATTTTTTTCCCAAAATTTAAATTTGTCCACCAGCCAGGGAAAACCATCAAATCCCAATAAGTAAAGAAATTTATACACTCAATTTCATCAAGAAAAAAATCATTATTTGCAAGTTCTCTTAAAAACTTACTATTTATTTTCATTTCTGATATTCCTCTAAAGGGGTATTTAGGTATTAATTGAGCCATCAAAGTTCCTTTGTGAGGGGAACCTATAGATATTAATCTTCTTGTTCTTTTATGCCCATTAAATTTTTGAAGCCAGTATCTACCAATTATTCCTCCCATAGAAAATCCCAAAATATCTATTTCTTTTTCTAAACCATATTTCTCTAAAATTAATTCGTTTAATTTATTAGTCAAATCCAGAATTGAAGTCATTCCATATGAATGCTTAAGAGTTGGGGCAAAATATTCAATGCCAATATCATCAAGTTTTGAGGTAATAGAAGAAAAAATACTTGAAGTATTCCAAAGACCATGAATCAATATAATAGGATTTCTTTTTTCCAATACTTTAATTATTTTCAATGATTCTTACTATTGACACCTTCCCATCGAAACCTGTGATTGGAGGATTACATTTTGTCAAAATAATTTTAACTTTAGAAAGCTTAAATTCCTGATTAATGATTTCTAAAATTTCGTTTGAATATTTTTCGATTGTAAAACAATATATTTTTTTTGATTGGTCTTTTAAAATTTGAACTAATTTTGAATAGTCAATTGTTTTTTCTAAGTCATCATTTAATGTACATTTTTCAAAATCAGTCCACAAAAATATATCTAAAATAAATAGTTGTCCCAATTCCCTTTCTTCATCAAGAACACCAACCCTAGCCCAAAGTTTAATATTCTCAATTTTTAAAAAAGTTTCCATCTTTAAAAGTTTAAAGATCTTTATGCGTGTAGATAGCCTTTCCTGATGAAAAATCATCAACTATATTTCCATCACCTTTTAGGAAATATTTATAAGTTACTAAACCTTCTAGGCCTACAGGTCCCCTTGGTGGAAGAGTTTGAGTAGATATACCAACTTCAGCCCCAAATCCATATCTAAACCCATCTGCAAACCTAGTAGAGCAATTATGAAAAACACCTGCACTATCAACTACATTCATGAATTTATTGGCAGTATTTGAATTTTCAGTAATTATTCCATCTGTATGTTTTGAACTATATTTTTGAATATGTGTGATTGCCTCCTCAAGATCATCAACAATTTTTATCGATAGAATTAAATCCAAATATTCAGTTCCCCAATCTTCTAGGCTAGCCTCATACTTTAACCCTAATTCAACTGATCTCTTATCCCCGATTAATTTAACATCATTAGAATCAAACATAGGGATGGCCTTTTCTAAAAAAGCTGGTGCTATATCTTTATGGACTAATAAAGTTTCGATAGCATTACATGCTGCCGGATATTGAATTTTGCTGTCCAAAGCAACTGATAAAGCCATCTCTATATTTGCCTCAATATCTATGAACAAGTGACAAATTCCATCAGCATGTCCTAGCACAGGAATTTTTGTATTCTCCTGAATAAATTTAACTAATTCATTACTTCCTCTTGGAATTATTAAATTAATATATTTCTCAAGATTTAACATCGCCATGCTATCTTTCCTGCTTGTTAGTAAACATATTGCATTTTTATCAAGACCTGATTCATTTAAACCTTCTTGTAATGCTTTCACTATTGAAGTATTTGTTAGATTGGCTTCACTACCTCCCTTTAGCATTACTCCATTACCCGATCTTATTGCTAAAGAACTAATCTGCATTACGGCATCTGGTCTTGATTCAAAAATAACCCCTAAGACTCCAATTGGCACAGTTTTCCTTTCTAAGATCAATCCCTTTGTAAGCTCTCTTTTTATTTGAACTTGATTTACAGGATCAGCTAAATCGCCAACTTTTCTTACTCCATCAATTCCTGAATTTAATTTTGATTTTGATAACTTTAATCTAGAAAGTAAAGCACTAGAAATACCCTTTTTTTCTGCATTTGAATAATCCTCTTTATTTGCCTCTAATATTTCTTTGGAATTTTTTTCTAGATAATCGGCCATAAAATTTAAGGCTTTAATTCGATTTTCATTTTCAGTCTGACTTATTTTTATTGATGCCAAACGAACTTTCTTAGCTTTTTCTAAAAGTTCATTACCTGATTGGGGAACTTCAAAGATATTAGCCATAATTTTTTTTAGTTAATCCAATAATAATTCAAATTAACGATTCTTTAAAGTAAATTTCTTTCTGAATTAATATCTAAAAAATAATTGAACTTGACTTTTCCAATCTCCGTTCGAATCATAAGAACCTAAAAATTCTAAGTTTGGATTTGCCTGAAAAGTCAAAATTCCTAAAGGTGAAATATCATCTCTACCTGGAAGAGTTTGAAAGGCAAAATTTATTGCATCAGTAATATCAAGTCCTATTTCGGCTACCCAAGCTTGAGAAGAAAATCCCTCATTAGAAGATGATTGAACATCATTCTCAATATCTAAATTTTCATTGGAAAAAATATTATTCAATGAATCATTATTTTCTATTAATGCTGGATATAGAGATAACTGAAATCTTTCGCTAAATGCATCAGCATTATTGAGTTGAGAAATAAATGCTCTATTTATTAAATTTGCAGAGTTACCTCCAATCAAACCAATTATTTGTGATCTGTTATAACTTGGAGTACTTCTTAATTGGATTCTTTTATTTTCATCAGCAAAAGATAATTGATCTAAAAATCCTTCATAAGATGCTTCAATTTTGATAAGCCTTGAATTGCCAATCCCAAATGCACCATTTCCAATTGAAGTAGTATCAACAGCAACATCACCTGAGATATTTAAATCCTGATTGTTTTCACTTATAGGAATTATAGAATCTGGTACTTTACTGACTAGAGAAAAATTAATAAATGGAACTACTCCACTTCTCGATGCAAATAAAATGTAATTATCTTTATTTTTATCAAGTTTAAAAGGAGTAGTATATAGATTTGCTCTACCTTTCCTAAGATAAATAAGACCCCTAGCATTTAAATCTTTTCCAACCTCGCCATTTAAAGTAAGGTCTAATTTGGTATCTAAATAAGCTTGAACTATCTCTGAATATTGAAGTTTAAAATTTGGTCCAAGTTTTAATTTAAGGTTATTAAAACTTAAATTATCCAAATAGTTTGGTAAATTTTCACCTAAAAGAACAGAATTCAAAATTGTTTCATTTGAAATTATTTCAATATTATTTTCATTATTCCAATAGAGTTCTGGCCAATCTTTTTGATCCTCTTTTCGAATAAGATTTTTTCCTTTTTTATCATTTTGATTGGTACTATTTAAATTAATAAATCCATTATTAAAAGATAGAGATCCACCCAAAATAGGACTTTCAAATGATCCACTTAAATCTACATCTGAATCTATTAAAAAATTAAAATTATCTTTCTTTAAATTAAATCTATTTGTTATCAAATTAATTTCTCCCTTTTCGGAATCATTCTTACTATAAAAAGGTAAAGAACCTTTTATAAAAATTTCTCCAGAATCTTCAGACTGTGCTTGAAGATTATTGATCTCTAAAGAATCAAAATCAAAAATTATTAAGCTATTTATATCTTTTAGACTATTGTTAAAAAAATCAATTTCAGAATCTTTAATTACGACAAATCCATTTAATAGAGGTTTATTTAGGGTTCCTTTTAGAATCATTCTAAGATTCACATCCCCCTCTTTAAAGGTAAAGTATTCAGCAGCAAAAATATCTAATAACTCAATAAACTTTCCGTTTCCAATCAATCTTAGATCTAAGTTATCTGATTTATTTATAGGTATTGAGCCTTTAAAACTTATTGGAATTTTAGAGTCATTTATAAGCAAAGATAAGTCAAGATCAAAAACAGAGTTATTAAATTCAATAATACCTTTTTCAAATAATAATTTATTATTTTTAATTGTTGAGTTGTTAGAAGAAATTTGACTCAAGAAAGATTTATCATCAAGGTTATAAAATAAATCCATATCAAGACCTCCAAGGAAATCTCTTGGTTGATTTAAAAAAATATTTGAAGCACTTAATGGTATTTTTTTTATTTTTAAAGAACCATTACCTTTTAATAATCCCCCTTCTAAATCAATAGAAAATTCTTCTTTTTTATTTTTATTATCCCCTCTAAACACATCAAGATAGCCATTTAATTTTACATCCAATTTATAGTTGGTTGGCCTGTCCCCCTCAATAGTTACTTTTGCATTATATCTACTACTGAATTTATTTAAATATTTTTGCAAGTTAAGATTGTTTTCTTGCGCATTATTACTTTCAATAAAGTTATTTATAAAATCAATCCTCTCTTTAAAGGAATTATTTTCTTTATTTATTTCTACATCATCCAAGATATTCGAATTTATGGTTTGAATAACTTTTTTATTATCAAACTTAAAAATATCAAGCGCAGTTAGGACAGTCCAACTAGTGCTTATATCCTTAAAATCTAAATTAATTAAATTATTTTTATTTGAATCATAATCGACTTCAATTATTCCCCCGTCGATTGGATACAAAGATGAATTGACATTAAAAGAGTTATCATTAAAACTAAAATCAAATAATGAGTTTGCTAACTTTATATTTCTATATTTACTTAAACTCCAAGCCAGTCTTCCATCAAGAGAGGACTGCTCTGAATTTATTGTTCCAGAACCATTAATAATTCCTTCAATCCTATCGAATTGACTGCTTCCTATCGATAATTCAAGTTCATCAAGAGGAAAATTTTTAGCTTCCCAAATATAACTTTTATTCTCTTTAAATACTTCTATGCTTCCTTTATTAGAATTAAATAATCTACTAAAAGATACATTATCTAATTTAAGATTAGAATCAAACTTCATAGAAAAAAATGAAGGAATTGGAGAGTACCTATTTTTCATATTTAAGAGGAATTGATTATTTTTATTTTTAACATCTCCCTCCCAGGTCTCTCTGATTCGTATCCCTTTGAAGTGCGGATAATCAACATTAAACTTTATTAAAATATCGGGATCAGTAATTTTTCCTTTTAATTCGCCTCTAGCAGTAACAAAACCCCTAATGTCATTATTTCGGAAAATATTTAAATTAGATAATTGAGTTCTATTTATTTTTAGACTAGAGAAGATCTCACCAAAATTAATTCCTCTTCTATCAAACCAATAGGGAAGATGCCCCGATAGTTCAATATCTGGATTCAGACTGTTAACATATCCAATACTTCCTTTAAGGTCAATTTTATTAGAACTTTTATTTAATGGGATATTTAAATTAAAGTTTGAATTCAAAGTTCCGTAATTTAAGTTTGCAGAATTTCCTATTAAATTATTATCTTTACAAAAAAAACTAGTTGAATCTGAATTTATATTCTTTGATAAATCTTCTTGTTTTATTTTTAAATTAGTAAAAGAAAATCTTCCTTCACAAAATGTACGCTTTGATGATTTAATAAATCTGAAATTAGATTTAAATTTACCCTTTTTAAAGCTAATTTTTCTGTTCCCAATACTATATTCAGAGCTTTCTAGATCTAATCCGCCAGAAAATAATTCTAGCTTTAAAAAGTCTTTATTTAATTTTGTATTAAATCTAAATTCTAGGAGACCCTTACCATCAAAATTTGATTTTATATTTGCAATAATTTCTCTATTACTGGACTTATAAATAAAGTTACCTTTTACTTCTGTTTCTAATCCTGATTTTTTAAGATTTAAAGTTGAATATTTATTGAAGTTAAAATTCAAGTCATATTTTAATTTTGATTTTTTTGTAGTTCTATCTTTCTCATAAGGTTTATCCCTTTTAAAAAAATCTCTATCAATATTAATTACAGCTTGCTCAGGACTTATTTTTACTATCCATTTTTGTTTTAAAAAAGATCTAAAAGGCATAATGCCCACGTATACATTTTTAGCTTTAATTTCAGAATCTATATCTTTCTTATCATTAATTTTTGAATTAGCCAAAGATATACCTAGAAATCTAATACCGACATAATCACCTAAATCAACATTTTTATCTAAAAGATTCTCAATACTTTCTTCTAGTTCTAATTTCCTAGAACTATATGTTTCTTTTAATAAATTATTTAATAAAAAAGTGCCTAAAAAACCTAATGGGAACAACATCCCTACTAATAGTATCTTAGTATTAAAATTTAGAGATCTAATTTTTTTCAAGTTAGAGCCCAAAAATAGAGTAGGCTTACAAAATATAAGAAATTAATCAGGTCAAAGCCACTAAATGTCTTTTTTTGAACTATTAGAGAACACACCCAAAATTTTTGGATTCTTTGGAATATTTTTTTTTATTTGCACCATAACAGCTTTTATATTTAATTTTGGCTTTAAATTTCGCATAATTGGAGCAACTATCTTTTCATTATTGCTTTCTTTAAGTAGTTGGGCATTTATACAAAGTTACAACGAAAAAATTGTAATAGAAGATGCAAAATATCTTCCAATTGTTTATGACAATGGGTTCGATTTGATTATTGCTAAAGCAGATGATAACTTTCCAGAAGAATCTATTGAGCCAACTTTAGAACAATTATCGGAAAACTTATTGAAAGGTAGCCGATCGGGTGCAAACGTTAAAATAAAAATAAGGAAACTTGAAAAAATTTCGGATAATATAAGTAAGCCAGTAGTAATAGGAGAAGTTCAGAAAAATGTCAAAATGAATTTGTCTCTAAAAAATGAAAATTAAAAAATTTTTAGACTTTTTGCCAACTAACTTTAGGCATGAGAAATCTTTTTTTATTCAAAATAATCTTACTGACTTTGAAAAATTAAGTAATCTTTCAGACTTAGATATAAATGAGATTCAAAGAAAATCTTCACTATGTACATTGAATAATCTAAAGAAAATTAGAGCTATAGCTATTTTTAAAAAAGAAATTGGAATTTCTCCACCACAAGCATATCTACTTTTACATTGCGGCATATCTTCTCTTAAATCATTATCACTTTCTACTCCTTATGAATTAGAACGCAAAATTGGGAGATTAGAAAGAATTCTTAGAGTAAAAACTGAAACAGATACAACTTTTACTCTTTTAAAAGAATGGATTAAAAAAGCTAGTCAAATCCACAAATCTATTTGAAATCTTGGATAAAAAAAATTTTTAATGTAGAATTTAGAAAAAGTGCGTGATAATGAAACCTTTGTTATTTTTATTATTTTTGTTTTCCAACTCTTTATATCCTGTTTTCAGTCAATCTAACTTATTGGAAACTGTAAAAAAGAATCCAAGCGAAGCAAGGAATTTATGTAATAAGTTTAGAGAGTTTAATTCAAAAGGTATTTCAGCTAGTTCAGATAAAGCTATACAGTATGTATCAAACAAAAAAAAGTTAACTCCCGTTAACGCAGAGATCTTTTCAATTTACGTCATCGGGCTGCACTGTCCAGACATTATCTAAAAACTAAATGTCTGGTTCAAGATGGTTTGACAAGTCTCTAATACTTAGAGATGGAGTAAGACTTATATCTAGGATTTGGTTGCCTAATAGTAATGGGTCATGGCCTGCATTATTGATGAGACAACCTTATGGTAGGGAAATAGCTTCAACTATTACCTATTCTCACCCTGAATGGTGGGCTTCCAAAGGGTATATGGTAATAATTCAAGATGTTAGAGGTATGGGTTCTTCCGAAGGAGTTTTTAATGGTTTTTCTCAAGAAGCTAGTGATACTTCAGAAACACATGAATGGGTAAGGTCTCTAAAAGAATGTAATGGAAAACTTGGCTTATATGGTTTTTCATATCAAGGGTTTACTCAACTAACTGGTGAATTAAATTCAAAGCCGCCCGATTGTTTATCTCCAGCAATGACTGGGATGAACATTAAGGATCATTGGTGCTCAGATGGAGGAGCATATTGGTGGCATAACAATATTGCATGGGGACTTCAAATCGCAGCCCTAAAAATGAAAAGAGAAAATAAATTTCTTGAGTGGGAAAAGATAAGATTAGCCTTAGAAAATAAAAGTTACTTAAAGGAAGGAATTGATATTTTAAAAAAATATGATCCTAATAGCTTTGTTTTGGAATGGCTTAAAAAATTAAATAATGCCACCCCATTTGAAGAATTTGAACCAATTTCAACATGGATTAAACAACCTATGTTAATTATTGGAGGACTTTGGGATCCACATTTAAAAGGTGCCTTTGATCTTTATAAAAAATCTAAAGAAGCTGGTGGAAGCCCAGAGATTATTATTGGTAATGCGACACATCTAAATTGGTGGGAGGGGTCACAAGAATCTTTATTAAAATTTTTTGATAAACATTTAAAATCAGTTGAAAAATTGAATTCTAAGAATTTTAAAGACGAGAAAAAAATATGGAATATTTCATTAAATAAATGGGAAGAATTAGATAATAAATTTCAACCTGAATTTATTTTTGGGCTTAAAAGCAATGGCACAGCAAATGTAGAGGTTGAAGATGGAAGTCTGACCATAAATTCAAAAGGATCCGGATGGTTCACAATTGTTAATGACCCATGGAGACCTACTCCAGCTGACGGTGGTCATTTAGGTCCAAATCCAGGAAAATTTAATAGAAGTATTATTGATAAACGCCTGGATGTAGGTGTTTTTCAAACCAATTCTTTTGAAGAAGATCAATATTTAAGAGGAGTTCCCAAATTAGAAATCCAAGTAAAAAGTGATCAGCCCAATTTCGATATCTGCCTTGCTTTATCTCTAGTTGAAGAAGGTAATGAAAAGGTGAATCAATTTTCAACCGGATTCTTAAGAGTTAAAAATTCCAACATAATTGAGGAATGCATTTATCAAATAACAATGCAGCCAACAAATATTTGTTTGATTAAAGATAGCAAGCTTCGCTTATCTATATCTGCAGCAGCTTATCCCGCTATTGGAGTTAATCCTGGATTTGGGGAGGGAAATATTGGAGCCCCTTCAGTAAATCATAGAGTTATTAATCTAAGTTTTAGCCTAAATAGAACATTTATGAAAATGACCCCTCTTTTTTATAAATAATTATTTTTTTGGTTAATCATTTGATATTATTAATCCTTAATATCCACCAGTCATGATCGAGACAATTCAAGCAGACTGGATTAAATCAGAAGCTATCAACCTAGAAAATTGTTGCAATGATAATCCATTAAAAATATTAGGTCCTCATTTTTACGAAGAAAAATGGGTAATAAGGGTATGGATGCCTGAAGCAGACCAAGTTAAAATAAATTTTAAAAACAATACCTATAACGCGGAAAGCGTAAACCATAAATGGCTTTTTGAAGCTATCCTGCCTGAAAATCCAATTTATAATTACGAAATAAATATTTTACGAGGAGGGATCACACATACACAACATGACCCTTGGTCATATAGAGAAGAGTGGATGGGAGAAGTTGATAGACATCTTTTTGCAGAAGGTAATCATCATCATATTTGGGAAAAAATGGGAGCACACCTCATTGAAGAAAAGAATCAAAAAGGAGTCATGTTTTGCATTTGGGCTCCAAATGCAAAATCAATCTCGATAATTGGAGATATAAATTCTTGGGATGGAAGACATCATCCAATGCAAAAAAGATTAGGGGGAATTTGGGAACTATTCATGCCAACAATGGAAGAGGGTGACACATATAAATACGAAATAAGAACACAACAAGGTCATATTTATGAGAAAGCTGATCCATATGGTTTTCTTCATGAAATAAGACCTCAAAATGGTTCAATAGTTTCAAAATTGAAAAACTTTAATTGGAATGATAGTTCTTGGATTTCAAATAGAGATTCTTCTTGTCAAATTAACAAGCCAATTTCAGTTTATGAGATGCATTTAGGAAGTTGGCTCCATGAATCAAAAGATAATAAATATCTGGAGGACAATGGTGAACCAAGAGATCCAGTGCCTGCAGCCGATTTAAAACCTGGGACAAGATTATTAACTTATCCAGAATTAACCGAAAAACTCATCCCTTATGTAAAAGACAGAGGATTCACTCATATTGAACTAATGCCAATATCTGAACATCCTTTCGATGGTTCATGGGGTTACCAGGTTACAGGCTGGTATGCACCAACAAGTAGATTTGGTACCCCAAATGAATTTAGAGAGTTTGTTAATAAATGTCATGAAGAGGGCATAGGTGTAATTCTTGATTGGGTGCCTGGTCATTTTCCAAAAGATAAGCATGGTTTAGCATTTTTTGATGGTTGTCATCTTTATGAACATGGAGATTCACGCATAGGTGAACACAAAGAATGGGGAACCCTAATATTTAATTACAGCAGAAACGAAGTAAGAAATTTCTTAGTAGCAAACCTCGTTTATTGGTTTGAAGAGTTTCATATTGATGGCATAAGAGTGGATGCTGTAGCTTCAATGCTTTACAGAGATTATCTACGTCCAGATGGAGAATGGATACCCAATGAAAATGGTGGGAATGAAAATACAGAAGCCGTTAAATTTCTTCAACAGGCTAATCATGTACTATTCCAACATTTCCCAGGTGCACTTTCTATCGCTGAAGAATCAACAACTTGGCCAATGGTAACCAAACCAACTGACATGGGAGGGTTAGGGTTTAACTTGAAATGGAATATGGGATGGATGCACGATATGCTCGATTATTTTGAAATAGATCCTTGGTTTAGGCAATTTCATCAAAATAGTGTAACTTTCTCAATAACTTATAACTATACAGAGAACTTTATGCTTGCACTTAGTCATGATGAGGTTGTCCATGGGAAAAGTCATCTTTTACATAAAATGCCAGGCGATGACTGGAAGAAATATGCAAACACTCGAGCTTTACTAACTTATATGTGGACCCACCCTGGTAAAAAAACGATATTTATGGGAATGGAATTTGGACAAAGACAAGAATGGAATGTTTGGGATGATCTTCAATGGGAGTTACTAGAATTTGAGCCTCACAAAGGTATCAGAAACTTGATTGATGACCTAAACGCACTTTATAAAAATGAACCTGCATTATGGAAAAATGACTTTGATCCTTATGGATTTCAATGGATTGATTGTAATGACAAATCTAATTCGGTTATAAGTTTCATGAGAAGAGAAAACGATACCAATGAGTGGCTTGTTGTTGTTGCTAACTTTACACCTAATACTCATGGGTCCTACAAAGTAGGTGTTCCTTTGGAAGGATTCTATAAAGAAATATTTAATTCAGATGGCTCTAGATACGGGGGCAGTAACAAAGGAAATATGGGGGGTAAAGAAACTATAAATTACAATATTCATGATTATCAAAATGCTCTAGAACTAGCTTTGCCCCCATTAAGCGTTAGTATCTTCAAACATCAATCAAAAAAATAAGAAGGCTCATTTAACTTAGTTCTTCATATAAATGTTCATATAACGCTTTTGCTCAGCTTTACATTGTAAGATTTTTAAGTTGGATTTTAATTTTTTTTAAAAATATTGAATTGAAAAATGGGTCAAGATTTACCGCTACTACTTTCTGCCGCACTAGGTAACAAAGTAAATAGGCCTCCTGTATGGATGATGAGGCAAGCAGGAAGATATATGAAAATCTATAGAGATTTAAGGGAGCGTTACCCAAGCTTTAGAAAGAGGTCTGAAAATCCAGAACTATCATATGAGATTTCGATGCAGCCTTTTCATGCTTTCAAACCAGATGGTGTGATCCTTTTTTCAGATATTCTCACACCTCTTCCAGGGATGGGCATAAATTTTGAAATAATAGAAAGTAAAGGTCCAATAATTGAGGACCCAATAAGAACTCTCAACCAGGTAGATAATTTAAAAGAATTAAATCCAAGTGAGAGTTTAAGTTTTGTTGGGCAAGTTCTTTCTTCACTAAAAAAAGATGTCAATAATGAGGCAACAGTTTTAGGTTTTGTTGGCGCACCTTGGACTCTTGCTGCATATGTAGTTGAAGGTAAAAGCAGTAAAAATTATTCATTAATAAAATCAATGGCTTTTAATGAACCAGATTTACTTCATAAACTTCTTGATCATTTTGCAAAATCTATTGGTGAATATCTTAAATATCAAATAAAATCAGGAGCGCAAGTAGTACAAATTTTTGATTCATGGGCAGGTCAACTAAGCCCACAAGATTACGATATCTTTGCTGGACCTTATCAAAAAAAAGTTGTTGAAATTGTAAAAGCAGAATACCCTGAAACACCTATAATTCTGTACATTTCAGGAAGTGCTGGTGTAATAGAAAGAATGGCAAAAACTGGAGTAGATATAATCTCATTAGACTGGACAGTAGATATTGAAGAGGCTTGTAAAAGAATCCCCAAGGGGATTGGAATTCAAGGTAATGTTGACCCTGGCATTTTATTCGGAAACAAAGAATCAATAAAAGAAAGGATAGATAATACTTTCAATAAAATTAAAGACAGGAAATATATCCTTAATTTGGGTCATGGGATATTACCTGGGACTCCAGAAGAAAATGCTCAAACATTTTTTGAACATGGAAAAAAACTCACTTACTAGTCAAAGCCTTGGCATATAAAAACTTATTAATCACAGGTGCTAATGGATGCGTAGGCCAATATTTAGTTGATTGGTTTTTAAAAAATACAAAATTCAGGCTTTATCTCATGGTAAGAGACAAAAGTAAGCTGCCAATTACTGTTCAAGAAAATAAAAAAGTCAAGTTAATGATTTGTGATATCAGGGAATCAAATAGGTATAGAAAGGAAATTAGTCAAATTAATTACCTAATACATACTGCTACAGCTTGGGGAGATCCAAGAAGAGCCTATGAAGTAAATATTATAGCTTTTGAAGATTTGCTTGAAATGCTTGATATTGAAAAGTTAGAAAAGATTATTTATTTTTCAACAGCTAGTATTCTTGATGCCAAAACGGAATTAATGAGGGAATCATTGATTTATGGAACAGAATACATTCAGACAAAATATGAATGTTTTCAGAGACTTAGAGAAAGCTCATTTGCAGAAAAAACATTCGCTGTTTTCCCCACCTTGGTTTTTGGAGGAAATCTTGGAAAAAAAAGTAAATATCCTGTGAGTTATTTAACTAGTGGATTGAAAGAAATTGGAAAATGGCTTTGGTTAGCAAGATTTTTAAAACTCGATTCTAAATTTCACTTTATACACGCAAATGATATCGCCCAGATTTGCGGGTTTCTAATTAAAAATCATAAAGAAGAGCAATACAAAGGCTTTAGAAAATTTGTACTAGGTCAGAAATTTATTTCAATTGATGATGCCATAATTACACTTTTAAAAAGAAATAAAATGAGGAGATTTTTTGCGATACCGCTTACAAAAAAAATTCTAAAAATATTATTAAGAATTCTCCCCATTCAAACTACTCCTTGGGATAGCTTCAGTATCAAAAAATATGACTTTAATCATGTACCTATCACTAATCCTGAGACTTTCAAACTTAAAAGTTATGCCAAGTCACTGAATGATATTTTAAGGTTATCAAAGTTACCAAGCTGTAATAACAATTAAAATTCTCGCAGTTAGGTTACCAAAGCCTTGTAATATATATAAATAAGTAAATTTTAATTATGTTACGTTCATTCTTTGCGGGGTTATTTGCAATAGTTTTAACTCTAGGCCTAGGTATTTCGTCAGTTTCAGCTAAGACTGTTGAAGTAAAACTTGGAACGGATGCTGGAATGCTTGCGTTTGAACCAAGTACAGTAACCATTAGCGCTGGTGATACAGTTAAATTCGTCAATAATAAACTTGCCCCTCACAATGCTGTTTTTGATGGGCATGAGGAATTAAGTCATGCAGACCTAGCCTTTGCTCCAGGAGAGTCTTGGGAAGAAACATTTGATACTCCTGGATCTTATGATTACTATTGCGAGCCTCACAGAGGCGCTGGAATGGTAGGTAAAGTTATTGTTGAATAAATCTACTTAATAGCTAAACCCAATCTTTACTTAATATTTATTACAGTCATACCTAAATTTTGATTGATGAAAATAGTTCCAAGCGAATTTTCAAATTCTGCTTGGAACTGTTTTGTTTTAGCCAAAGAAATTTCTTATAAAAATAATCAACAAAATGTAGACTCTGATAATTTATTATTAGCTCTTATAAAAGAGGATAATTTTACAAAAAAGATCTTAAAAAATAATAATGTAAATCTAAATGATCTTGAGAGGGAAATAATTTCTTCATTAAATGCGAAGGCAAAAATGAAAAATAAACAAGATGATTTATATATAGGTGATACTCTTCACGAATTATTTTTGAGGGCGAATGAAATTAAAAATACTTTAAATGATGTAGTGATATCAACAGAACACTTAATTTACGGTTTCACTTATGATAGTAGATATGAATTTCAAATTTTAAATCAAAAAGGTATTCCAGAATTTCTTGAAACTATAAAGAAAATGAAGTTAGATCCGGCAGTAAAAAATGAATTTAATAGTTCTAAAGAGTCTTTGGGAAAATATGGTATCGATCTAACTCAATCTGCACGAGATGGGATTTTAGACCCAGTTATTGGTAGGGATGAAGAGATTAGAAGAACAATTCAAATATTGAGTAGAAGAACAAAAAATAATCCGGTTCTTATTGGAGAACCTGGGGTTGGCAAAACAGCCATTGTAGAAGGGTTAGCTCAAAGAATTATTAATGGCGATGTACCTTCTGCTCTACAAGATAGGAAACTAATTTCATTAGATATGGGTTCACTTTTAGCTGGAGCAAAATATCGTGGAGAATTTGAAGAAAGAATTAAAAATGTTCTAAAGAAAGTGAAAGAATCAGACGGTAAGATAATTCTTTTTATTGATGAAATTCATACAGTAGTTGGTGCTGGCGCTAGTGGAGGTTCTTTAGATGCAAGCAATCTATTAAAACCAATGCTTGCAAGAGGAGAACTTAGATGTATTGGTGCTACGACTATTAATGAACATAAACAAAATATAGAAAAAGATCCTGCTTTAGAACGAAGATTTCAAAAAATAAAAGTTGATGCTCCTTCAATAGATGATACTGTATCAATTTTAAGAGGATTAAGAGAAAGATACGAAGTTCATCATAGTGTGAGAATTTCTGATAATGCTTTAGTTGCTGCTGCAACCCTCAGCGAGAGATACATTAACGATAGATTTCTTCCTGACAAAGCAATAGATCTAATCGATGAAGCAGCCTCAAGATTAAATATGGTCATAACTTCCAAACCTGAAGAAATTGATGAAATTGATCGAAAAGTTCTACAGTTTGAGATGGAAAAATTATCTTTAAAAAGAGAAACAGATGATTTTTCTATGGAAAGATTAAAAAAAATCAATAATGAACTTATATCGCTTAAAGATAAACAGACAGAATTAGCCGCACAATGGAAAAAAGAAAAAGATGAAATTGATGAGATTAGCACTATAAAAGAAGAAATTGAATCTGTTCAATTGCAAATAGATCAGGCTAAAAGGAGTTTTGACCTCAACAAAGCAGCAGAATTAGAATTTGGAACTTTAAATTCTTTACAAAAAAAATTAAAAGAAAAAAGCGAGTCCCTAGTAAATTCCCAAAAAAATGGAGATACAAGCCTTTTAAGACAAGAGGTAACTTTTGATGATATTGCAGAAGTTGTCTCAAAGTGGACCTCTATTCCAGTACAGAACTTAAACCAATCAGAAAAAGATAAACTTTTGAGTCTCGAGTCAATCCTTAAAGAAAAAATTATTGGTCAAGATAGTGCAATCAGGGCTGTTGTAGATTCCATTAAGAGATCAAGGACTGGTCTAAATGATCCAAGCAAGCCATTAGCCAGTTTTCTCTTTTTAGGTCCAACTGGTGTTGGGAAAACAGAGCTAAGTAAAGTAACAGCCAAAATTATATTCGATTCAAATTGTTCAATTACAAGACTGGATATGTCTGAATATATGGAAAAGCATTCAGTGAGCAAAATTATAGGCGCGCCTCCTGGATATTTAGGTTTCGAATCAGGCGGACAACTAACTGAAGCTGTACGTAAAAATCCTTATTCATTGATACTTCTTGATGAGATAGAGAAAGCTCACAAAGATATTTTAGATATTCTCTTACAGGTTCTTGATGATGGAATCATTACTGATGGTCAAGGCCGTACAATCAATTTCAAAAATTCAATCATTGTTCTCACAAGTAATTTAGGGAGTCAATCAATAAATGATTTATCAGTCAGAAAAGAAGATACAAATGAAATTAAAAAAGTTGTAGAAGATGAAATTAAAAAATTTTTCAAGCCTGAGTTTTTAAATCGACTTGATGAAATAGTTATTTTTAATAATTTACAATTAAATGACATAAGAGAAATTGCAAAAATCCAGCTTCAAAATTTAGAAAAAAGACTTAACAAAAAAAACTTAACATTCAAAATTACTGATGAGGCAATTAGCCAACTTGTCGAAAATAGTTTCGATCCTGCCTATGGTGCAAGGCCTTTAAAAAGAATTATTCAAAAACAAATTGAGACAAAAATTTCAAATAATATATTGAATAATCATTACCTTAATAAAGACAAGATTAATATTTATCTGGTTAATGGAGAGATAATTGTTGATTAAAGAGCTAAATTAAAGAATCCTATATTACTTGAAATTTAACAACTTTAATCTAAGATTTGAACCAATCAGGAATTTCCTCATAACTTGCTTTATTCGATTTATTTTCTTTTGATTCTGTTTTCCAACAACATGTTCTACCCTTATCCTTATCCTGTAAGTATTCATTAGCCCATCTCCAAATTAATTCAGAGGTGAACTCCATTCCCACATTATCCATAATTCTCAGATCTAAAGCATCTAATTCATGTAATTTTTTCCAGTAATTCAGCAAAGGGTCATCTTTATTTATCAAAAAAGTATGGTCAAATTGCTCCTTTAGTCTATTTTCTAGGAGCTTTAGACTTGAAAAATCGACAACAAAACCATTTAGGTCTAATTTTTTTGCAGTGAACCAAAAGGTGAATGATCTTGAATATCCATGCACAAATCTGCAGTGGCCTTTATGGCGCCATTGCCGATGTGAACAGGGAAAATCCTCGTAACTTTTGCTGCATGAAAATTTCAGAGAATGAATATACATCAATTAACTGTTAGGATGATTTTTAATAAAACACATTGAATAGGATTTAACATAAGGAACATAATGACTTATTCAACTAATTTTTCGATAGAGGATCTACGCTTTGATAATTATGGATTAATCCCTGCAATAGCACAAGATTGGCTAGACGGATCAATTCTTATGCTTGCTTGGATGAACAAAGAATCTTTGACAATGACACTTGAAACCAAAAACGTTCATTATTGGAGTAGATCAAGATCTGAAATTTGGAGAAAAGGAGCTACAAGTGGAAGTACCCAAATACTTAAGGACATAAGATTCGACTGCGATAATGATGCACTAATCCTGTTGATTGAACAAAATGGTTCAGGAGCATGCCACACTGGGGAAAAAAGTTGTTTTTTCAACGAAATCCAAATTAATCAAAGTGATAAAAAAGAGAAAAAAACAACTCCCTTCTCAAATATTTGCTCTGAATTATTCAATACAATTAACGAAAGATCAATAAATCCCTCAGAAAAAAGTTACACCAATCATTTATTAACAAAAGGAAGTAATACTATTTTGAAAAAGATAGGAGAGGAATCTGCAGAATTTATAATGGCTTGCAAAGATAATGATAAGAATTCAATCTCAAATGAAGCTGCTGATTTAATTTATCATCTGCAAGTAGCCCTTATGCATAAAGGCGTTGAGTGGAGAGATGTACTTAGTGTTCTAGAATCAAGAAGAAAAAATTAAATAATTAAAATTTATAATTTATAATTTTTTCAACTTAAAAATTTAAAAAATAATGTTAATTAACTAATTAATAATTATTAATTAATTATTAATTAATTATTAATTAATTATTACATGTATGGCTTATTACTGAATTGACTATAAGTTGGATATATCAACAATGAGGTAAATCGTGAGTTCATTAAGCGATTTTCTTGGTGAAATAGGTCGTCATCAACTTTTGACTCCCGAAAGAGAACTCACAATGGGCAGAAAAGTCCAAGAGATGGTTGTACTTATTAATAGATGTCAAGAGGCAGGAGGTAAAGGTCCCGCCTGTGAATATTCCGAAGCTGAGCGAAAAAAGATAAAAATTGGCGAAAAAGCTAAAAACGAGATGATAACAGCCAACCTAAGACTAGTTGTAAACCTTGCTAAGAGATACCAAGGGAAAGGATTAGAATTGCTGGACTTAATTCAAGAGGGGACATTAGGTCTTACAAGGGCCGTAGAAAAATATGATCCGTCTAGAGGACATAGATTCTCTACCTATGCTTATTGGTGGATTAGGCAAGGTTTAAATAGAGCATTGTCAACTCAAAGTAGAACGATAAGGATTCCTGTTAACATTAATGAAAAACTTACAAAACTAAGATCAGCGAAATCAAAGCTTATGCAACTTAAGGGTATTCCACCCACTAGTGATGAGCTAGCTGAAGAAATGAAAATAACCAAAGAGGAAATTGACGAACTCCTTTCTTGTGAATTGAGAAGCATCACTGTTAGTCTCCAAGGTACTGTCAAATCAAAATCAGATCCTTCCGAGTTAGTTGACATTCTTCCAAGTGATCAAACTCCCCCAATGGAATTAGCTGAATTAGCCGAAAGGACAGCCTCGGCTTGGAAGTTATTAGATAAAGCAAATTTAACAGAGAAAGAAAGAAAGATAGTAAGTCTAAGATTTGGTTTAGACGGCTCAAATGAATGGAGAACTTTAGCTGAAGTCGCAAGACATATGAGTTGTAGCAGGGAATATTGCCGACAAGTTGTTCAACGTGCTTTAAGAAAACTTAGAAAAGCAGGAATACAGAATGGATTGGTTGATAGTATTAGCTAAAAATTCCATTGAAAAAATTTAAATTTCATTTATAAGGATGAAAGAAAATTACAAAACTCAAGAAAAAATCTATGATGCTGAAGTTTTAGACAGTTCAACATTTGATGAAAATATCATTATCAAGATTCTTATTAAAGCAGGAAGAACAATTGCCAAGCCTGCCTTAGAAGTTTTGGAGATGGCTTTAGATCCTTATACTCCAGCACAAATAAGAGTTTCATTAATGGCTGCTTTAGCATATTTGATTATGCCATTTGATCTTTTCCCTGACTTTATGCCTTTAGTTGGTTTTAGTGATGATTTTGTAGCCCTCACAGCAGTACTCAGTATATGGAGCAAATACATGACTCCCTCAATAAGAGCAAGAGCAGAAAATAAGCTTAATAAGTTATTTCCTTTTTTTTGAATGAGTAAATTATCTATACAGGAAGAAAAAGAACTCATCTCCTTCATTAAAGATTGGTTAAAATCGCATGGATTTACCCAAAAAGATTTAGCAAATGAATTAAATATTAAATCAAGCAGAACCTCAGAGATTATTCTCAAAATTAAAGAATTATATAAAAAAGGCGGAATGTTCAATATTGCCAAAAATCTTATAACAATTGAGCAAAAATGGTTAAACAATATCAAGAACGATTATCGAGAAACAAAACAAACACCACCATATAGTCAATTAGATATCGACTCATTAGTAAACCAGATAAATCAAGATACTAGTAAATAAATATTAATTAAAATATTATATTTTTAATTAAAAATGATAAAACATCTTAAAACTAACCTTTAAATAAATATCGTTTTAACTCCTAAATATGATAAATAATCGAATTATTAAAGCAAAAATATTATGAATTTTCATTATAATTGATTCTTTTTAATTAATAGTTAATAATTACTAAATTTTTTTTAAATCATATTTAAAATACCTGAATCCAGGGATAAATTTCATAATTAATCCATATACCTTTTCCCCAATATATATCCTCTTCAATAAGATCTTTCAACTCGTTTACATCATTAGCATTAAAAATTCCAAACAAATATTTGGTACATTTTGTTGGCCCTAATGTAACTAGAATATCGCGATCTTTTAAGTTTTTAAGTCTATTAAGATGTTGTTCACGAAATGGTTCCCTTTTAGAAATTGCATCTTCACAGTAACTTCCAAAAACTACAAACTTTTCCATTTTTAAATATAAATAATAGAATAAATATATACTAAATAATTGCATATATTACACGCAAATTGCTATGTTATTTAATACAACTTTCTTATAATAAATTATGTTAACTGGTAGCGATCTCCTTGCAAAAGTTAAAGAACTTGGTGATGTTAGCAAATCTGAGCTAGTTCGCGCCTGTGGTTATGTTTCCACTAAGAAAAACGGAAGTGAACGCTTAAACTACACTGCATTCTATGAAGCACTTTTAGAAGCAAAAGGGGTTAATCTTGGTGATTCTGGAGTTGCTGGTATTGGAAAAGGTGGAAGAAAACTTAGTTATATAGCTACAGTACAAGGCAATGGAAATCTTCTGATTGGGAAAGCATATACAGCACTTCTTGATTTAAAAGCAGGTGATGAATTCGAAATTAAGCTCGGAAGGAAACAAATCAGATTATTACCTACAGAAGAATCTTAAAGACAAAAAACAAGTTGGTTATATTATTTTTTTAATTATTATTTTTTAATTATTATTTTTATTATTTAATTATTTTTCAATAATAAATTCTTTTAATTAATAAATTATCTTTGTATTTATTTTTTTTGATCAGCAGCTAAACGCATTTGTTTACAAAATTCACCAACATGATCTACAACATCTTTTTCACTTGAACTAGAAATTCGTTTTACAAATGCACTCCCAATAATTACCCCATCTGCTCCCCACTCACGAACTTTATTAACATGTTCTGGAGTGGATATTCCAAAACCAACAGCAATTGGATTGCTATTTACATCTTTTAATTTAGAGATAAGACTTTCTACTCTATTTTCCATTTTGTTTCTCTCACCAGTGACACCGGTAACACTTACTAAATAAGTAAAGCCTTTTGTATGATCTGATATTTGTTTCATTCTTTCAAAAGGAGTAGTTGGAGCTACCAATAAAATTAAGTCCATAGAATGGCTACTTACTACTTTAGAAAATTTATAAGCTTCCTCTAAAGGGAGATCAGGAACTATTAGGCCAGAAACTCCAGCATTAGATGCCATCTCACAAAACTCTTCAAAGCCAAAACATAGTAATGGATTTAAGTAAGAAAAAAGGATGATGGGAATATTTAATTTAACTTTTAAAGACTCTAAAAGGTTAATTACTTTTCTTAGGCTAGTGCCCGACTTTAAGGCGCGAGAGGCCGCCACTTGAATAACTGGTCCGTCTGCAAGTGGATCACTGTAAGGGATACCTAATTCAATAAGGTCAGCTCCATTTTCTTGTAACTTTAATAAGATCTCAGACGTTATTTCAATATTGGGATCTCCAGCCATTATAAAAGGCATCAAAGCTAATTTTTTTTTATTTTTCAACTCAGAAAACATCTCATCTACCTTAGATAAAGATTCATTTTTAGTAATTTGCATTTTGTTATCTGTCATGATTTTTAAATATTTTTCTATGAAAAATTTATGTATTTTTTTCTAAATCTTCCATTAGTTTTTGCTGCTCTTCCTGTGACAATGAGTTGAATTTGGATTCTAGTTTATCATTAACAACTTTTTCATAATCTTTTCTATAACGCTTCCTTTGTTCCATAAAAGTCATTTTTCCATTTATAACTCTATAAACATAAGATGTGACCCAGGTAATAACGATCAAAATCAAGATACAACTTGAGAGAGTAGTGGCTGCAAAATTGTCGATCCCAATTTGTGGTGCAAATTCATAACTAATTAATCCTATTAATGAAATAAATAAACCTATTTGTATAACTTTTCCTTTAGTCAATTATTTACCCTTTACCACTTCCTTTTAGTCTGAGATTTAAAAATGGAGAAAATAAAATTAAACCTGGAAAGAAAAGAAATACAAGGCCATAAATTCCTAATCTTTCAAATTTTCCCATAACATTCCATCTATTATTCATCCAGTAAAATAATAACAATGGGATAAACAATAAATAGGTAGAAATAATTCCGATATAAGCAATTAAAGTAGCGAATGAATTATTAAAGAAACTTTCCATTTTAATTTATGGTTGCTTAGTTAAAACATAACAACTATTGGAAGTTATCGTCAGAACTAAAAATAAATAATTAAATAATGGGAGTGGGGGGACTTGAACCCCCACGAGCTAAATCGCTCGACGGATTTTAAGTCCGGCGCGTCTACCAATTCCGCCACACTCCCTAAGGAATTTGCGCTTTCTAATCGTAGCTGAAAGCAACGCATTTAACCAAGAAAAATGCGAATATTTACATTTTTTGGAGACCAATGGACGAGCTCGAACTATTTTAAAATTAATAGATTTAAATCCATCGCTATAACTTAATTCTTGAAATATAAGGGGCAATTAGCTCCTTTTTTAATGGTTATGTTCATGCATACTGCATGGCATCCATTTATCTCCCATTTGATGAGCGCCTTCACAGTCAAATTTATAAGCTTCTTTTTCAGCCTGTTCTTTTGTATCAAATAACATTGGCATTTTCATTTCTTTTTCAATAGGTTTATTAGAACAACCTAATGAAAGAATTGACATAAAAAAAAAAGGGATAAAAGAAAAAAAGTGTTTCAAAATTAATTAATTAATCAATGAAGTTTAGTATTAAATATCTTTGGAAATATTTTAAAAGCTAATTTATTTACATCTTTAATATTGATTGACAGTCGATCTAACCTCGACCCTAATTTTTTAGATAAAGTACCTATCCTTAGTTTTTTATTTAAAGGTTATTATTTTTAGCAATAACACTTTTTAAAAAAATGATGAAATTTGCTATCGTTTTCTTACCAATTATCTTTGCAGTTATTTGGGTGCTGTTTATTGGGTTAAGAATAAATAAAGTAGAAACTAGAGATGGAAAAAGAAAATTAATTAATTACTAATTGACTGAAAGTCGATCTAACATGGAAGGTATAACAACCCTCTTTTTTTAACTTTTTCTTCCCATTATTCTGCTTCTTTAAATTCACTTGCGTTTAACTCTTCCGATTTTACTTCCTCTTCTTTTAGTTCAACTACTTTTACCTTTGGCTCTTCCGTTTTAACTTCAACTACTTTTGATGCTATAGATTCAAACTTTCCTTTAATAAAATTTACTATGAAAATTAATATTGGAACATGAGCCAGACCGCCCATTAGGACTTTAGTTTCTGAATAATACATTTGTAAGTTAATGAGAACTGAAATATTTAAGCATAAATTTAATTTGATAATTACTTATATTAAGTTGTTATTAGGGAAATAATTGATTGACAGTCGATCTAAAAAAGGGTAATAAGCTCCTTATTTTTAATGCCATAAGATCAAAAAAAGAAGCATGGATCGCGCTAGATCAAGTTGTGGATATTTGTTCTTAAGTGGATAGGTCTAAAAGCAAGAAAGCGAATGGCTTTTGACCAATCGCTAAAGGTTTATATAATTGAGTGAATTAAAATCTATCTGGTTTTTAAGTCCGGCGCGTCTACCAATTCCGCCACACTCCCAAAGGAATTTGCGACTTCTAATCGTAGCTGAAAGTAACCCATTTAACCAAGAAAAATTGGAATATTTACACTTTTAATTGTCAGATTAAATCTAATTTTTTAATTTACTATTCCTTCTACTTGCCATTGTAAAGTTTCACCTGCATGAAATGGTTTTATTTGTCCGACAATATTTTTTTCTTCAACAACATCAATATATTCTTTAATTTTGTTAGGTCTAGAAACTAATTTTAATTTTTCTTTATTTGGTGGGACATTATAAAAAATAGGGCCATTCAAACTTGCAAACTTTTCAAAATTATCTAGAGCATCCTCCTCTTCGAAAACTGTTAAGTAGCTTTCTATTGCTACTGGCGAATTAAAAATGCCTGCACATCCACAAAAAGCCTTCCACTTCCTAAGGTGTGGAGCAGAGTCAGTCCCCAAGAAAAAACATTTTTTTCCACTTGTTGCCGCTCTCCTTAAAGCGAGTCTATTATTTTCCCTCTTAGCAACTGGTAAGCAGTAAAAATCACTATTTAAGCCTCCAAAAAACATTGCATTTCTATTTATATGCAAATGATGCGGAGTAATTGTAGCCCCAATATTATTTTCTTGCACAAAATCCACTGCATAAGAGGTGGTTATATGTTCTAGAACGATTTTTAATTTTGGAAATCTTTTGGTTATTTGAGAAAGTTCTTTATCTATAAAAACTTCTTCTCTATCGAAAACATCTACTTCAGAATCAGTCACTTCTCCATGAATTAAAAGAGGCATTCCAGAATCTTGCATTAATTCAAAGATCTTATATAGATTTTCTATTTTCCTAACTCCATGACTGGAATTTGTTGTAGCATTAGCAGGATATAATTTTGCGGCAAAAAAAACATTATTTTTAAAACCATTAATTAGTTCCCCTTTATCAGTATCATCTGTAAGATAAAGTGTCATTAATGGTTCAAACTTAGAACTTTCTGGTAGCGCTTCAACAATAGATTTCCTATAAGAAATAGCGCTATTGATTGATGTTATGGGACTTTTAGTATTTGGCATAACAATGGCTCTTCCAAAATATTCCGAAGTAAAATGAATGATATTTTTTAATACAAGACCTTCTCTTAAATGTAAATGCCAATCATCAGGTTTTATTATGTTTAAAGTCTTCAAAATTTTTTCTATTTAATCAATTTTAACAGCAAATTAGAATTGACAATAAATTATAGATTTTCGAGGATAGTTATTAACCAATTACGAAAATTTTTATTATCTAAATTAAATCCTAAATATGAGTGATTTTTTATTTCCAATAATAGAAATAGTTTTAGGCGTAGTTCTACTTTTTGCTGGAGGAGAGTTCTTTATTCAAGGAGCCATATTTTTATCTTTAATTTTAGGAATACCTCAAATAGTAATTGGTTTAACAGTTGTTTCTCTTGGAACAAGCTCTCCTGAGTTGTTGGTAAGTTTGAGTTCAATTTTAAAAGGCAGTGATTCGCTTGCGGCTAGCAATGTAATTGGAAGCAATATTTTTAATGTTCTCGTTGTTTTGGGCATAAGCTCATTGATAACACCTCTTAAAGTAAAAAGCAGAATAGTCAGAAGAGATGTGCCTCTTTTAATGGCAATTTCTTGTGCAGTTTGGGCTATGTCATCAACAGGCTTATTAACATTGCAAGCAGGGGTTTTTCTAATATTTTGTTTAATCTTAAATACAATATGGGAAATCAATACCATCAATGAGAAAGGAGAGGAGACAAAAGATGCTGAACCAGAAATAGAAGAATTAGAAGATAACTATAAAGGGAAAATGAATATTTTAATAAAATTAATATTGGGAATTTTTCTTTTAAGCTTTGGTTCAAATATATTAGTAAATGGTTCTCAAGCGCTCGCTAGTCTTTTGGGAGTAAATGAAATTGTTATTGGTTTAACTATCGTCGCAACTGGGACATCATTACCAGAATTAGTAACTTCAATAATTGCTGCATTTAAAGGTAAAACAGATCTTGCTATTGGGAATGTAATAGGAAGTAATTTACTTAATCAACTTTTAATCCTTGGAAGTTGCAGTATTTTTTCAGGATTTAAAGGTTTAGTCATTGAACAGAGTCTAATAAAAGTTGACTTACCTTTTATGGTTTTAACTACCTTTGCATGCTTACCAATTTTCTGGAGCAAAGGGAAAATCACAAGAATTGAAGGATTTATTTTGCTTAATCTTTATATTTTCTACATTCTCGATAAGATACTTTTCCTGAATGGATTTTACTTCATTTCTGAATTAAGGATAGGTTTATTTATTTACTTTGCATTACTTATAGTGTTTCTGATTGTTCAAGAAAAATTAAAATTTTCTAATTCATAATTTTATCCATACATAGTTACAAATTCTTCTGAGATAGTTGGGTGCAAAGCCATAGTAATATCAAAGTCTTTTTTTGTTATCCCTGCATTTAATGAAATTGATACCATTTGAATAATCTCAGACGATGTTTCTCCAAACATATGACATCCTAGGACTTTGTCAGTTAGCTTATGAACTACAATCTTCAACATACACTTTGATTTATTCTTTTTAAAGGTATTAGACATAGGGGTAAATTTGCATTTGAAAATTTTTATATTTTTTTCAGAGTAAATCTCTTTAGCTCTTTTCTCACTTAAGCCAACTGTTGAAATTTCTGGAATAGTAAAAACGGCCTTAGGAATATATTCATAATTTACTTTTCTTTTTTGGTCATTAAAAAAATTATCCGAAAAAACTCTCCCTTGTTCTATTGCTACTGGAGTTAAGTTTGGCTTATTTATGATATCGCCAACTGCAAAAATATTTGCGTTACTTGTTTGATTAAGTTCATCGACATCTAAATATTGGCCATCCATCTTTAGATTTAAAAAATCTAAATTTAAAGGCAAAAGATTTGGTTCTCTTCCCGTAGCAATAAGGATATTATTAGTTAGGAGTTTATCTCCAGAGTTTAGGGTAGATTCCAGATTTCCATTTACTTTCTTGATAGACTTTAATTGAATATTGGAGATTATATTGATTTCAGCAAAAGTAGGTGATTCCTCCAAGCATGAAGAAAGATCCTCATCAAAACCATTAAGTAAATGTTGACCTCTAATTAATTGAGTTACTTCAGTACCTAAATTTTTAAAAATAGACGCAAATTCGCAAGCAATATATCCACCTCCTACTATTAATATTGATTTGGGAAACTTTTCTAATTCAAAGATATCATCACTAGTCCATGCCAAATCTGCCCCAGGAATATTTAATTTTTTTGGTTTACCTCCAACTGAAATAAGAATTTTTTTTGAACTTATTTTGTTTTTAATTTTCTTTGTGTTTGAACAAATAATTTCTAATTCATTTTGAGTAATAAATCTTCCTAAGCCTTCAAAAATAGTTATATTCAACTTTTTTAAAGAACTTCTATGTAAATTACTTAATCTAGAAACCTCCTCTCTAACATTCTTCAACAAAATATTTGATTCAAAATTAATACCTTCATTTTTTAATCCATATCCTTCAGAAGAATCCATATTTTTTTTACTTTTAGCTGCATAAACCATTAATTTTTTAGGCACACATCCCCTTATCACACAAGTTCCTCCTATTTGATTTGCTTCTATGATTGCGACTTTTGCTCCATAACCAGCCGCACGTTTAGCCGCCGCGAGTCCTCCAGATCCAGCGCCAACAACAATTAAATCAAATTCAAATTCCAAGACTTTTTTTAATCAATTATTATAACGTTAGTTTATAGCTTTAATTCAAATAATGAATGGGATTTTGACATGGGATGGTTTAAATAAATTTGAAGTTGAAGATCTTGATAGAGTCCATGGTATAAATAATTCCTACGCAAATTTAAGATTATTTGGACATAGTGAAAATGATGTATTAATTACCCTCTATAGGGATAGGCATTCTTGGTGTCCTTACTGTCAGAAGATATGGTTATGGCTTGAATTTAAGAAAATTCCATACAGAGTCAAGAAAATAAATATGTTTTGCTATGGCCAAAAAGAAAGTTGGTTCCTTGAAAAAGTCAGATCGGGGAAATTACCTGTAATTGAATTTAAAGGGCAAGTTATAACTGAAAGCGACGATATCATAGCTTTTTTAGAAAATGAATTTGGAGCACTTGGATCTTTTATTACATCTAGTCACCTTATCAAAATTCGAGAGTTAGAAAGAGAAATTTTTAGATCCTGGTGTAATTGGCTCTGCCGAGAAAGCTTTAATTTTATAGATAACTCTTTTAGAAAAAAAAGATTTAAAGAATCCATTTCTAAACTCGATGAAATCTTAAGTAGCTCAAAATCAGGGTTTATTGATCCATCAGTTTCTAACGCGGGTGATATAGAGCCTGGTGTTGGAGATATAATTTTTATTCCCTATATGGAGAGAATCAATGCATCACTTATTTATTATAAAGGGTTTAATTTAAGATCTAATTACCGTCATGTAGATAACTGGCTTACCCTTTTTGAAGGGACAAGTGCTTATAGAGGCACTCAAGGAGATTTTCATACTCATTCTCATGATTTACCCCCACAAATGGGAGGATGCTATAAAGAAAGCAATGAACAACAGATTACTTTCTCTAAGCTAATAGATACTGGGGAGGGTTTAGGTAATTATGAATTAAACCAAAATTATGAGTCAAAATATTATGCAACAATTGCGCTTAAAAGAGTAATAAAGCATAAAGACAATTTACTAAAGGTAAACCCATACAATAAAGAATCCTTTGACGAATCATTAAGATCAGCTTTGAGCCATATGATCACAGGTGAAGTATTAATCCCCAAAAAACTTTCAGGAATCTCTCTAAGATACTTAAAAAATAGAATCTCAGTTCCAAGAGATATGCCAATTATCTCAGCAAGGTTATTAAGGCAATCATTAAATAAAATTGAATCGCTTAGTGATATAAATGAAATAGATAAGATACCTTTCAGGCATAGATATGATCAAGATCCTATAAATTTCATTTCTAGTTATTATTAAAACTATAAATTTTTTCTTGAATCTATTTGAAGTAAATCTCTTATTTTTTGAACTTGACTTGCAATATTTGGATCAATAGATAATTTTTTTTCAACTTGTTCAATAGCATACATAACTGTTGTATGGTCCTTACCCCCAAACTCATCTCCAATTCTTGGTAGGCTTAGATCCGTACCATGTCTCATAAGATACATACCTATTTGCCTGGCTTGACTTACTGGTTTTCTCCTACTTGAACTGATCAATTCATCAGTAGAAACTTTAAAGAAATCTGACACTTTATTAATAACTTGTTTTGGAGTAACGACTACTCCAACACTATTAGGATCCAGCATTGGAGCAATTGATTGAACTGTCATTGGCAAGCCTGTTATTGATGCAAATGCAACAGCTCTAGTAAATGCTCCTTCCAATTCTCGAATATTCGAAGTGAATCTTCCTGCTATAAATTGAATTAAATCTCTTGGAAGACTCATCCTCTCTTGTTCTGCCTTTTTTTGGAGGATGGCTGTCCTCGTCTCAAGGTCAGGTGGTTGAATATCTGCGGTCATACCCATTGAGAACCTAGAAATTAATCTCTCTTGAATTCCCGACAATTGATTTGGTGGTCTGTCACTTGCAATGACTATTTGACTTCCTGATTCGTGAAGTGCGTTAAAAGTATGAAAGAATTCTTCCTGTGTATACTCTTTGCCTTCTAAGAACTGTATGTCGTCTATTAAAATCAAATCTACATTTCTATATTTATCTCGAATAGCTGTCATTCCATCTCTTCGAATACCACTAATAACATCATTTGTAAAAGTCTCTGAAGATACATATTTAACTTTTGCTTCTGGATCTATTTCTACTCGATAATGACCTATTGCTTGCATTAAATGAGTCTTACCAAGACCTACTCCTCCACAAATAAATAATGGATTGAATTCTCTCCCAGGAGATTCGGCAACGGCTAAAGCTGCGGCATGAGCCAACCTACTATTTGGACCTACAACAAATCTTTTAAATACGTAGCGTAAATTTAAACCATTAGGATTTTTGAATTGGCTTTTTGAAGAATTATTTTGTTTATTACTAGAAAAAGATCTTGTTTTATGATGAACGTTCTGTTCGTTAGGTTTATTTTCATTTGTGAAATCACTGCTGGTATTCGTTTCAGATTTAAAAACAACTTTTACATCATGACCGCAGATTTCCTTTGCAGCTTTTTCAATAGTTTCACAATAATTCTTTCTCAACCAATCACTAGAAAATGTATTTGGAGCGATTAAAGTTAATAAGCCATTTTCAAAACAATTAAATTTAGCAGGCCTTATCCATGTCTCAAATGAAGGCTTACTTAAAGTTTTTTGGAGTAATTGTTGAACTTCCGCCCAAATAGGATTAGTTGCTTGCAAAGTTTTATTCTCTAGATTATTAATCTAGTTGGAATTTAATAATTGGCCATTATCAAATCACAAGATCACGACAAATTTAAAATTATTTAACAAAGTATCGACTAAATTTATAAAAATAAATTTTATATTTTTTAATGGGCATATAATTATTTTAAATTTCTCTAAATTATTGGATAAAGCATTACTTATTATCATGGCGAAATGGCATGGTTTTGGAAGATGCAAAACAAGATTATCAAAAGATATAGGTAAAAGTAATTCAGCGAAGGTACAAAGTGTTATGACCAAACACACAATTTCAGTCGCAAAATTTCTTCAAGAAAATAAACTGCTTGATATTTCTATTGCCATAACTGGTTTAGGAGTAGGAAATTGTAGAAAATGGTCTAGAGAATTAGGCATCAAAAAATTTAATTTGCAGGGGAAAGGCTGCTTGGGAGAAAAAATGAAACGGCAAATAATTATCAACAAAAAATTTTGTGCAAGACATAAGATCAAAAATATTATTTTTATTGGTACTGACCTTCCAGATTTATGCCATCAAGATTTATTGAATACTCTAAAAGAGCTTCAACATAATGATCTTATTTTAGGACCATCTAACGATGGAGGATATTGGCTTATTGGTTTATCAGAAAAAATAATGTTATCACATACATATTTACCTTTTATCAACATAAAGTGGGGAACAGAAAATGTTCTTCAAAATACAATTGATAATTTTGCTTCTAAAAAATTAAAATATAAGTTTTTAGATAAAAAAATAGATATAGATACAATTATTGATATTGAGAATAGAAAGTAATCGACTTGTCAAAAATTTCAATTATCATTCCAACTATTAATGAAGCTAGGAATTTGCCATTATTGCTTTCAGACTTATCAAGAATTCAGAAAGAGGGCGAAATTATAATTGTTGATTGTGGAAGTAAAGATAAAACTATTGATATAGCAAATATTTATGGAGCGAAAGTATTTATATCCAAAGAAAGGAATCGAGGTTTACAATTAGATATTGGAGCTAAAAATTCAAAAGGAGAGTGGCTCATATTTTTACATGCAGACACAAGATTAACTCATGATTGGTTAAAAAAAATAAATTCATTTTTAAAGGGAAACAAGAATAGGGTTTACTATTTTGAATTCAAAATTAGTAACAAAAAGATAATTTATAGAGTCCTCGAAATTCTCGTAAATTTTAGAAGTAAATTTTTCAAACAACCTTATGGTGATCAAGGTTTAATAATTCATAGAACTACCTATTTTGAGAATAATGGTTTTAGAAAGATACCTTTGATGGAAGATGTAGATTTTTTAAGGAGATTAAACAATAAAAAAGATTTAAAACAATTAAATTTACCTATTTTTATAAGTTCAAGGAAATGGGAAAGAACCAATATTTTTCTCCAAGCGATTAAGAATTGGCAATTTAGAAGAAGATGGTTAAAAGGAGAATCGTTAAAATCTATATATTCCGACTACTACAAAAAATGATTAATTTGCATACCAAAAAGCACATTTAGAGCCTCTAGGTTCTAGTATCCAACCTTGTCTTTTATAAAATGAAACCACTTCAGCATCAGCAAAAAGGGTAACTTTAGAAATTCCAATATTTTTCAATTCTTTTAGGAGATATTTCATCAACTCTTTCCCTAATCCAAGGCCTTGATAGACAGGGTTAATAGCCACATCCCAAACTGTTGCTTCTAGAATTCCATCGCCAGTACATCTTGCAAATCCTACTAGTCTGGGGAATTTATCATCATGACGCCATAACCCAACCACCAAAATACTGAAATCTAAAGCTCTTTTTACCCTCCTTATAGGTCTTCTGCTCCAACCAACAGTTTGCAAAAGTTGATCTAGTTCTATTAGATCTAAATCTTTATTTTTACTACATACAAATATTTCTTCTTTATTTATTTGAGTGAACTCATAAGAATTTAGACCATAAAGATCTATCAGCTCATCCCTTGATATACTATTCGATTTTTTTATTAACGATCCTTGGTTTCTAAAAATCATTAAAAATTCACGAATCCTTTTTGTTGAAGCTCAGAGAGCTGAAAATATAAACCCTTTTTCAGTCTTAGTTCACTATGTGTTCCCTCTTCAACTAGTGATCCCCCTTTTAAGACTAAAATCTTATCAGAACTTTCAATAGTTGCTAATCTGTGAGCTATTACTAATGCTGTTCTTTTTGACAGAATTCTTTCAAGATCTTTCTGCAAAGTAGCCTCTGTTGAGGGATCCATAAAAGCTGTTGCTTCGTCCATTATTAAAACTACAGGATTTCTAATCGCTACTCGAGCAACTGAAAGTAGTTGTCTCTCTCCAGAAGAGAGATTTCCTCCTCTTTCTCTTAGTAATGTATTCAAACCTTCTGGTAATTTTTTTAACAAATTATCTAACCCTAACTCGTTACAAAGATTTTCCAATTCAAGATTGTCTACGTTCGAATTTAGTTTTAAATTATCTGCGACATTCCCACTAAAGATAAAGGTATCTTGCAAAACTACTCCCAACATATTTCTAAGAGTTGCAATAGGAATATCCTTGATGTCTATATCGTCAATTAAAATTTGGCCTGATTGAGGTTCATACAATCTACATAATAGTCTTATTATGGTCGTCTTTCCTGAACCAGTTGGCCCTACAAAAGCCACGTGCTCTCCAGGATTAATCTTAAAAGATAAATTCTTTATGATATGTTCTCCTTCGTTGTAGAAAAAATTAACATTCTTGAACTCAATTTTGCCCATAAATTTTTTATTTACATTTTTAGCATTTTCTAAAAAATGTTTTGCGGAAGTAGAGTCCTTAATCTCTATTTCTTCATCCAATAATTCGTTTATTCTTTCTACAGCTGTTAAACCTCCTTGTATTTGAGTAAACCTTTCTGCAAGCTGTCTTAAAGGTTCAAAAAGTCTTTGGGAATATAAAATAAAAGTTGTTAATGTTCCTAAACCAATATTTCCAGAAGTAACAAGATATCCTCCAACTGCCAAAACCAAGGAAACTGCAGCAAGAGAAATCCACTCTATAAATGCCGAAATACTACTGTCATAAAAAATTGTTCCATTAACTGCTTTCTTATAAGCTACTCCAGTTTTGGAAAATTTCTTGCTATTAAAAGCCTCTCTTCTGAACATCTGAACGACTTCTAAACCTTGAAGATTCTCTTGAAAATCAGAGTTGAGTTGAGATAATTCTTCCCTTACTTGATAATTGGCTCTTCTATAACGTTTTTGAAGCCAAATAATAAAATATGAAACTGGGATTTGAGTCAAAAGTAATAAAATGGCAAGACCTCGATCAATTGACAGCATTGTCAAAGAAATTACTATCAGACTGACGAAGTCAGCAATGACTCCAACTGCCCCACTACCAAAAACCTCGGATAAAGCATCAACATCATTTGTTAATCTCGTTAATAATTTACCTACAGGCATTTTATCGTGATACTTAAGAGATAAAGATATTGAATGATCAAAAAGTTCTCTTCTTATTCTCGCTGTCAAACGTTGTCCCACTGCTTGGATATTATACGTTTGGTATCCCTGAAGAACTAATCTGAATAATACAGTTATAAATAAAGTTAGGATTATGGCATTTATTGACTGCCCAAAGAAAGTTTTACTTAGCCAAACATCTGTAGTTTCGTTCTTTAGAATAGTAATTGCTTGACCAACTAATAATGGTTGAATAGCTCCAGAGAAAGAAACAGGTAACAAAACTATCAAAATTAGATAGATTGTTTTTTTATCTTTAGTTAAATATTTACCTAACTTTTTAATTCTTCTAAAATCTTTAAAAAACATTTAGCTAATCTTCTATAAAGCATTAGTTGATTCTATTGATAAAATAGTATCTCTGAGATGATTATCATCTAACCTCATAGATAAAGGATTTCCAATTAGTCTTGCAGTCGAGTAGTAAAGATCGTCTATTTTAATTAAACCATTCTCTTTAAGAGTCTTTCCAGTTGCCACCAAATCAACTATTGCCTCTGCCATACCTGTAATAGGGCCAAGCTCGACTGATCCTGTCAAATGAACTATTTCTACAGGAATATTTAATTCTTCAAAATAAGATCTTGCTGTTTTTATAAATTTACTCGCTACTTTACAATTCGCTGGAAGATCAGTTGGTTTTGAATAATTGCTATTTTTCTTGACCGCCAACGACATATGACAACCACCAAATCCTAAATCTAATAACTTTGCGACTTTCAATTCAGATTCTCTTAAAACGTCATACCCAACAATACCTAAATCAGCCTGACCATAACTTACATAAACAGGCACATCTCCATTCCTTACTAATAACGCTTTTGCCCGTTTGCAATTTGATTCAAAGGTTAATGATCTATTATTTTCGTCCAACGCATCAGAAAAATCCAACCCAGCTCTTTTAAAAGTTGAAATTGAATCTTTTAACAAAGCTCCTTTTGGTAAAGCTATAGTATACATAGATCAATTTCTTCCAAGGATTCTCTATTCTAAGTTAATAATGGAATTTTATAAAGCTCGAAATATAATCGGACTTAGAGTTTTAAGTGATAACGTCATTTGGTTGTTGGTAAAAGATAAATCTGTTGTGGTTGTAGATCCATCTGTTCACGAACCAGTTATTAGATATATAAGTGAAAACAACTTTCACTTAGAAGCTATTTTGCAAACTCATCATCATTCAGACCATATTGGAGGGACGAATTCTCTTATTGAAAAATGGCCAAATGTAAAGGTGATTGCTTCCTCCAAAGAAAAAAAGCGAATACCATTTCAAAATGTATCTGTAGTAGATGGAGAAACTTTGAATATTTTAGGTGAAGAAGTAAAAATAATTGAAGTTTTAGGACACACAAGCTCACATATTGCCTTCTTTTTGAATGGGGAAAATCCTATTCTTTTTATTGGTGACACATTATTTTCTGGAGGCTGTGGAAGAATTTTTGAGGGAACTTATCAACAAATGTATTCTTCACTAGAAAGAATCAAATCTTTACCAAAAAATACTCTCATATATTGTGCACATGAATATACAAAGGCGAATATGTTGTGGGCATTGAATCTCAAGCCAAAAGATCAAGATATAAAAAATAAACTTTCGGAAGTTGAAAAAAAACTTTCTCTTAATGAATTGACAATTCCATTTTTACTTGATGAAGAGATGAAAATAAACCTTTTCCTAAGAGCAAAAAATTTAGAAGAATTTACTTTTTTAAGAGCAAATAAAGATTTATGGGTTTAAATAGATAGGTATCTTTTTAAACAAATGTCCCCCAAACAAGTAATTAAAACATCAAATGCTCCAGATCCAGTAGGACCCTATAATCAAGCAATAAAAGCTGGGGATTTTATCTATTGTTCTGGTCAAATTGCTATAGACCCAGCTTTAAATGAAATAACATGTTTAGGTGATATAGAGAAGGAAACTATTCAAGTTTTAAAAAATCTCGAAGAAGTTCTTAAAGCTGGTGGAGCCAAAATAGAGGATATAATAAAAACAACCATTTACTTAACGGACTTAAGTAATTTTCAAATTGTCAATAAAATATATAGTGATTTTTTTAATATTGAGAATCCTCCAGCAAGGGCCTGTGTGGAAGTGTCATCTCTACCAAAAGGAGTTTTAGTTGAAATAGATTGCGTCGCATTTCTAGATTAATTTCTAATTATTGAGAAATTTGAAATATGAACCAATTGTGCACCATATTTGTATAGATTATTAATTGATAATTCATCTTTGATCTATGTCAGCAGCAAAGCTTAATATAGATGAACTAGAAGCAGGTTATCCTTTATTTTGCAAAGCTCTTAGACTATTAATTTTAAAAGGAAACTCAGTTAAAGATATAGAAAAGACAGTGTGTTGGAGTCATCTTGAAACTTTAAATAGATGTCTACCTGCTAGATATAAAGCACCAACATATTTAATGGCTTTAATCAAAAGAGATATTGCAAAGCCAAATAATTATTAAAAAGGACTAATCTTCTAAATAAAATTTATCAATATCCACTGAAAAGTCTCTTTCCTTGTCTGATATTTCTTTATTATCTAAAAATATTGAAAGACTTACAAAATTTTTACCGAAACTTATATTTGGATAGATATCCCTTTCTTTACATAATTTCTCAATTTCCCCCATGAATTTACTAATTTTTGAGTATTGATCAAATTCAAATCTTTTTTCAATCCTCAAAGGTGATTCTCTTTCTTTCCACATTACATTCTTTACTCAAGACTAATTACACTATAACTCCAACAAAGTTTCTCAATAAATTTTTGAAGTTAAAATTTTTAGTCACTCTCCCAATAATCAATAATACCGCCAATTGTTAAATCGGTTTGAACTTCTGGATTAGGGCATGCAAATCTAGCGGCAGAGCCACTAGCAGTAAAAACCCAGTTACCTTCTCTAGCTCCAACAGGATCAACAGCAACTAATTTCTTTCCTTTATTATTTTCTAAAATTCGTAAATTCATATGACCTAAGCCAGGGACTCTTTGAGTGCATACCATCCTTCCTAATACCTTCATAATTTCCACAATTTATATCCTCCTTTTTATGACTTGTTAGGATCCCAATGATCAATAATTCCAACAATCGTTAAATCGCTTGGATAAGATTTACTTCCCGCAGCTTCTCTAGCAGCTGAACTTCCAACACAAATAACCCAATCTCCTGGCTTACAGCCAACAGCATCAACTGCAACTTTATTAGAAGAACCATCTAATACAACCTGCAGATGTTTATGTTCAAAACCAGGAATCCTATTGGTAGAAACAAGTGGTTTTACAACCTTGCAAATTAACATAATTAGTGAGCCTCCTCTGTTTTTTTATCTAAAGACATTCCAATAATTTGAGCGGAATGAATGTTGTCCCTATCTCTAATAGTAGAGCAAGTATGTAACAAACCTTGATCAACTAAATTTTTATATCTAATTGATATCGCATTATTAACTCTTTCACAATCACTTATTGCCCTTTCTTTTGCGCCGGGTACTTTCCCAGAGTAATCAAATCTTATTACTACCGGAATAGGTAGATCTTGAGAAACATTTAATCCAGTAAAAATCTTTACTCCTACATCTAAATCTGGGGCCCCTTCTTCGACTGTATCTAAATGAGCAAAATAAGTTAAATTTCTGAGATGTACTTCTTTGAAACCTATACCTACTCCAATAAACCTCTCTGCATGTCCAATATCTTCATAAGAACCATTATGAAAACTCTTAACATAATCAATTTGAGAAATATTATTGACAATTAATTTATACGTAAATTTTTCCAGTCCACTGAGTTTATCTTTTGAAGATTGATTAGAAATTGTCTGGCAAATTTCTCTTTCCGCGTCCTCTTTTGAAAAATTTATTGTTGAATTATAAATTTCTAATGTAGAAATATTTTTTTCTAAATCTATACCGCCATCGCGAGTTGATAAATGTATTTTTAATGAATCAGTGTCTGTATCAAGTCCAATTAACATTAAATCAACAGAAGCTCCGCAGCAAAAGCTATTCTCTACAGCCTCTTTGAAAGCATATAATTTATTTCTTCCTTCTGCTGCAGCTAACTCGTCATTACTCCCATGAGCTGCGCATCCCTGATGAAAAGGATCTACTGAACTAAAATGATAAGTTACAACTTTTAAGTACCTGGTATCTTTATGAGCTTCATTAGGAACATTCTCTCTATATCTTTTATGTTCAGTTTTTACCCATCGATTAACAGTATTTTCAATATCAAACAGTGCTCCAGCATGGGATCTTCTTCTTACTGAACTAAAAGGTATTCTCATCACATAAGCAACTGAATGAGCTAATCTTCCATCTGAACAAGGAGTTATATCAAGTAAATGTATTCCGCAATCTAAGAGAAATTTTTCAAAATCTTCCGCATCCCTACTTCCAGCAGCTCCTTCCAGCGGATCATTGTTAAAAAAATTGTCGCTAAGTTTCTCATGCTGTTTAAAAGCACACCATGCATATAAAGCTCTCATATCAAGAGGTTTTACCCAAGATTTATCTAATACATGGAGGGGTAAATCTATTCCTAAATTTTTTCTTGATATTTTCTGAGCCTTATTTATAAAATCTTCGTGATGTTGAATTCGAGCAATTTCCTTGAGAGTTGGAACAATTTCGTCAAAATCACTTTTTATTTTGCTTTCATACCTAAATAGATTTTCATTTTGAATATTGTTGGTTAATTTATGTGACTTTCCAGAATTTCGGAGATTATTTGATTCTTTAGTTTGTATATGGATATTTTCCGTAAAAGTTTTCATTGGAGCTGTTGGCCCCAATGTGAAGTTCTTGGCTTTAGCCAGTCCTCTTAAAGGCATTATTTACTTAACCTCTTGCACCACCTGAAAAGGTAACAAGTTGTCCTTCACGAGTATTTCCACTAGATCCAGTTATCAAGAAATCTGGTTTTTCTGTTTCATCATTTCTTTTAGCTTCCATTGGAGGCATTGCGCTCATGAAACCAGCTCTAGATGGATTTCTCTTTCTAGAAGAAGCTCCTTCTGTACCTGTTACCTTATCACCGCGATCCCAATCATCACCAGTTACGTTTCCTACAGATTGTCCTTCACCAGTAATCCTAGATGCGACTCTTTTTTCTGGTGTCTTTGCAGCACGGTCTGCTTCTTCAATTTCCATTTTTTGCTTATAAGTAATATTTTTATTCGGTTCAAATCTAAATTTTTCAGTACCAGTGACCTTATCAACTGCCATATCAAAAGGTCCTGTTACCTTTGAACCATTTTCATATTCATTACCGGTAACACCTTGAGTATTTTTTTCAGAATATTTATCTCTTGATGGTGACTTGACAGAGAAGTCATTCCAAGAGTCTCCTGCTGACTTTTCCTGATTCGCATAAGCAGTATCATGTGGAGGATTATCACAAGCTTGTGAGAACTGATCTCCACCAACATAAGGAGTTCCTGTTAAGTTTTTACAAGCACCTTTTTTAGCACCTGTCATTACTCCGCCAATTCCTGGTTGTTGTCCTGTAAGTCTGGCATTTGAATTATTTCCTGCATTAACTGTTGCTCGTGATTTCATATCTTCAGAAGTTTCATTATTACAATTCTCATTAATCTGATCTAAGCCTGCGTATGGTGTTCCCGTTAACACTTTGCATGAACCTGGTTCATCTCCAGTTACTATTTTTGATCTTCCTGTCATAGTCCCGCTTATTAAATTTGACTTCGAAGAAAGGCTTAAACCTACTTTTCTAGCTTCTGGTTTTGGTTTTGAACCGCAAAACTTCTCATATTGTTGAGATCCTATGTACTCATCACCAGTTACATTCTTGCAACTCCCATGTTCATTACCTGTCATATGGTCTGATCTACCTACCCCTGTACCAGTTACATTATTCCCATTAAGAGTGTTGTAACTGCCAACTTTTTCAAATGCTTTACCTTTTGGATTTGGCTCTGAACCAAGATATTGATCTCCAGTTAACTGATGTCCAGAACCTGATTCATCTCCAGTAACCAGGGTTGATCTACCAGGAAGTGATCCAGATACTTTTAATCCATCAGTTGTAGTACTATGTTTAACCTTTGAAGGATTTTTGGGAACATCACCACAATACTTCTGTGATTGATTAGCAGATACATATTCAGTTCCTGTAAGGTTTTTACAAGTCCCAGCCTCATCGCCTGTGACCCTCTCAGATCTACCAACTTCATTTCCAGTTACTTTATTACCTGATGTTGTAGAGGTAACAGTAGATCTAAGTGGCTGTTTATAACTTGGTCTATCTTGACAAAATTGATCAAGTACTTCTGATCCCATATATTGAGTACCAGTTACAGTCCTGCATGTACTTGCTTCATTACCTGTAGTTTGCACAGATCTATTAGCTTGTGTTCCAGTAACTATTTGACCTGAATCAGTTTCACTTTTACCAACTTTCCAGCTAGCATCTGCAATATTTTGTTTGGCTCCATTCTTATTTGGACCACATGGTCTACATTTACCATTACCTTTTTTGCCTGTGGCACCAGTTTTACTTCTTAGCTCTCTCACTCTCTGAGAAATCTCTCTACTACTTAAATCTGGGTCTCCCCTTCTAGCTAAAGAAGCTGCACTGGTATTTTGTTTAGTTGCTGATTTACCATGCTTGGATTGAGCTTCTCTTCTAGCCAAAACGATATCTCTACTTGTATTAGTAATAGGCTTTCTCTTTTGTTTAATTCTTCTTTTAACGTTTGGTTTTGATGTTTGAATTTCTGTATTATGCGAGCTTTGAACTTCCTGATTTTTGCTTATGGAAGTTTTAACTGTGTTTACAGGACTTTCTTTTTTAACATCCGTACGAGTTCTATCGGATGAAGTTATTGCTGATTTCCCATGAGTAGACATTGCTTTTCTTCTCTCTATTACTAACTCTTTACTAGATAAAGTTGTTGAAGAAGACTTTCTACTTACCTGGGTTTTTGGAATGTGTTTTGTAACTGGTTTAGTAATATTTTGATTATTTGAAGAAGACTGAGTACCAGAAATCTGTATATCTTGAGAAGATCGAACTCTATCTTTAGTAGTCGAAGAATAAGCAGCAGCTTTTTTACCGCTATCACTCATCGCCTTTCTTCTTTCTAATGCAATCTCTCTACTGGTTTTTTTTGACATAATCTTCAAATGTGAAACTCTTTTGAAAAAACTTTCTCCAAAAATATTTTTTGGAGAAAGATATTTACTACATAAAAGTAGATTTAACGTCCTTGGAAAACTACAAAAGCTGTTCCTTGGCTTTGAGTGTAAGCATCGTATCCGATGATTCTTACATGATGATCAGGGTATGCTCTATGACATGCCTCTAATTCACTTACAACCAAGTTAAGGTCTTTTTCCCCAAAGAATGGGAGCTTCCAATAAGACCAATAAGTTTGCATACTTCCACTAGGATGAACATGCTCAATAACAGGACTCCAGCCTTGAGCAATTATGTATGCAATTTGATCGTATATTTCCTCCTGGGTCATCGGTGGTAAGAAACCGAATGTTTCCAGGGTTGCAACTGTTTGATAGTCGCCTACTGTGCTCTGGAAAGGCATAATTAATTTAAATGTGAATGAAATTACTCGTAATAGAACGAGATTTGTAGAAGTTTGAGGAGAAGAATCTCCTCAATTTTGAAATCTGGTTTAACCTTGAACGTCTAGTTTGTCGACGGTATCAAATTCAAACTTAATTTCCTTCCAAGTTTCAAGAGCGATAGCTAATTCAGGACTGTGTTTAGCAGCTTCCATAAGAATGTCTCTACTCTCTTTTTCGATTTCGCGACCAGCATTACGTGCTTTTACGCAAGCTTCTAAAGCAACTCTGTTGGCTGCAGCTCCAGCAGCTGAACCCCATGGATGACCATGTGTTCCTCCACCAAACTGAAGACAAGAATCATCTCCAAAAATCGCTAGGAGTGCAGGCATATGCCATACGTGAATACCACCTGATGCGACAGCAAATACTCCTGGCATTGAACCCCAATCTTGATCAAAGAAGTTACCTCTTGATCTATCTTCGGGAACAAATGACTCTCTTAAGTTGTCAATGTAACCAAGAGTTGTTTGACGATCACCTTCTAGTTTTCCAACAACAGTTCCAGTATGTAGTTGATCGCCTCCGGAGAGTCTCAAACATTTTGCTAGAACCCTGAAATGGATACCGTGTTTTGGATGTCTATCAATAACAGCATGCATCGCTCTATGAATATGTAGAAGCATGCCATTTTTACGACACCAGTTTGCTAATCCAGTATTTGCAGTGAAACCGCCAGTTATATAATCATGCATGATGATTGGCATATCTAGCTCTTTTGCAAATTCAGCTCTTTCGTAAAGTTCTTCAGGAGTGTTGGCAGTACAGTTTAGGTAGTGACCCTTAACTTCGCCAGTTTCCTGCTGAGCAAGCTTAACTGCTTCCGCAACAAACTCAAATCTTTCTCTCCAACGCTGGAATGGCTGAGAGTTTATATTCTCGTCATCCTTCGTTAAATCGAGACCACCTCTAAGGCACTCATATACAACTCGACCATAGTTTTTACCAGATAATCCTAATTTAGGTTTAATGGTACAACCAAGTAGAGGTCTTCCATATTTGTTTAAACGATCTCTTTCAACTACGATTCCATTTGGTGGACCACCGCAAGTTTTGATGAAAGCGATTGGGAATCTAATATCTTCTAGACGTAGGTGTCTTAGAGCTTTAAATCCAAAAACGTTTCCTACAAGAGATGTTAATACGTTTGTAATAGAACCTTCTTCAAAAAGATCTAAAGGATATGCAATAAAAGCATAAAAAGCTTCAGGGTCTCCAGGAACGTCTTCGATTCGATAACAACGTCCTTTATAAAATTCTAAATCTGTAAGTAACTCGGACCAAACTGTTGACCAAGTACCTGTTGAAGATTCAGCGGCAACAGCTGCTGCAACTTCTTCTCTGGGAACACCTTCCTGACCTGTACATTTGAAACAGGCTAGTAAATCGGTGTCTAGGGGTACATATTCTGGAGTCCAGTAGGTATCTCTGTACTCCTTTACCCCTGCGTCATACTTCTTACTCATAAGGATAAATTTAGGTCTGTTTAGGGAAAATAATTATTGTGCAAAATTTATAAATTTTGCTTTATTTATTAGTCCTTTTGACCAAGAAATTCACCGTTACCAAGAGCTGGTTCAACTTCTCTATGAGGACGAGCAATAATATGAGCTGCAACTAAACCGTCACCAACTCTTTCACAAGCATCAGCACCAGCTCTTACAGCTGCGTTAACTGCTCCTGTTTCTCCTCTAACTAATACTGTGACATAACCGCCACCTACGAATTCACGACCAATAAGGCGAACTTCTGCAGCCTTTGTCATTGCGTCAGCTGCTTCGATTGCAGGTACAAGTCCGCGTGTCTCGATCATGCCGAGAGCGATACCCATTGTTTCTGTAGCCATTGTCTACTAATTACTAAATGTGGAATGTTCAATTCGAAGAATGCTTCATTAAGTACTTATAAGTCAAGCGTTTTCGATAAAATCTCCATTAATGTTTTTTCTATCATTCATAAGTTAAACTTATCACCCTTGGTACTATTGATATGTCAATACTTATGCAAATTAGTTAGTGCATCAAAACATACTGTTGTGTTAAGAAAAAATTTACATTATGTTATTTCCGTACGAGGCAGGCCCTGTCTACACAGGTGTGGAATGTTCAACCTTTCCTGTCTCCGTATCTAGCTTTGAAGTAAGATAATATCCTCAATAAATTTATTTATTATTTTGAACCATCCAGTCCTTACTATTGCGAGTGGCAACAAAACTAAAGTTTCTGAAATTTCGGCAATGCTGGATGTTTTGTGTTTAAGAGTTGAGAAGCAACCAGAATATTTAAATGTCGAAGAGACTGGAGACACATATTTTGAGAATGCACTTTTAAAAGCAAAAGCAGCTGCTTTAGAGACAAAAACCTGGGCATTAGCTGACGATTCTGGACTTGAAGTAGATGTTTTAGATGGTCGGCCAGGCATATATTCTGCTCGATATGCAAAAAACAACTCTGAAAAAATTAAAAAATTAATTAATGAACTTTCTGATAGTCCTTACAGGAGCGCGAGATTTATAAGTTGTATGGTTTTATGTGATCCCTCAGGAAACTTAGTGAAGGATTCAACTGGAATATGCTGGGGAGAAATTCTTAAGACTCCAAAATATCCAAATGGGGAGTTCGAATCTGTTTTTTGGGTAAAAGAAGCTAACTGTGTTTACGGTGAGCTATCACAATCACAACTAAGTAAGTTAGGAAGCAGGGGTAAAGCCGCCAGAATTATGTCACCTTACCTCAAAAAAGAAATTGGTTTAAATTAAAAAATTCTCAATAATTTGAAATTTCATCAATTGCTCTTATAGCAGCAGCTGCTGCTTCTTCTACATCTCCTTCTTTCCCAGCGAGAGTTAATCTACCAAAAGCGCCAACTGCCTTTACATCTACAACAGTTATATTTGATGCTTTTTCTGCTTCATTTGCTGCTTTTAAGACATACCCAGCCGGTTCAGTTTCTAATATAAACATGCTCATTCCAGATTGAATCATTGATCCACTTCTGTTTTGTCTATTTATTAAAACAGCATGGTCTGGAGTAATAGCTCGAATAACTTCTGTCCAACTTGTTGAAGGTTTGGTTCTTTTTCTAACTTCACTTCCAATAGCATCTAGAACAACATCCCCAGAATGTAAAACAGTACTTTGATCTTTGTGATAAAGAGCAAGAGAGCCAAATGCTCTTTCAACAATCATCTGACCAAGTCTTACATTACTTGCTTTTAGGGCAATATCAGTGACTCTATGAACGGCCATCCCTGGTGAAACTTCCATCCAAAGGCATGAATCTCCAGGTATAGGTAAAAAACCCCTACTAACCGTCCCCATATATGCAGCTAATTGAGGTTGAAGAGAATCTAAAAAAACATATGTTCTCAACTCAATTTGCTCAACTTGACTTGCTTGTCTGGACACCAAAGACTTTTCTGAATCAGTTGTAATAAAACAGCTTGCACCACTGGCCTGAGATTGCACCTCAGATCCTGTGACTAGGGAACTTCCTTTTTTTCGTTCCCCTCTGTTTAAACTAGAAGTTGGTTCCATTCACGCGACTATAACGGATAATGGTTCATTTTTTCTATTAAATTTACTTGCATGCTTCCAACAAAACGATAACTTCAAGTAAAAGATATGCATTTTTATGGGAACTTCTCAAAAAAAAGAACCAAATGTTTCTGGTACTGAAAAAGAATTAACTCCTGATCAAACTCTTGGATTAGTTAGCCTTAGCTTGATGCAAAAACTATCTCAGAAAGACCCATCTTTTAGTTGGTTAGAAGAAGATAAAATTGAAAAAGTAAATCTTAAGAACCTTAGAGATAGATTGGAGTTAACCCAATTAGCTATAAATACTGGAGCACCTTTAACCACTTCAGAAGTGACAGCTTTAATTGGGGCAAAGCCCGGTAAATCTAAGTTAGAAAGAGCAGGATTATTAGCAACTAAAATAGCTAGAAATGTGTGGAAGCTTTCGAAAATAAGTCAAGGAAATTCCTTCTACAGAAATTAAAATACGCCCCAAAAGTTTTTTTTCATAATTCCCATTTAAGTATTTAAACATTCATATAAGTTTTTTAAATGTGTTCATTTTGTAAGAGAACTTATTAATTACTTTCTTAAATTAAAAAGTGTATGCAAGCTTGAAATATAAGCTCTTGAAAATTTTTAATGAGTAAAGTTGAATTTAATAAGGAAACTGGGCCCAGGGAAGTTTTTTGTGGGCTAACTTCAATAGTTTGGCTCCACAGAAGAATGCCGGATGCTTTTTTTCTAGTTGTAGGCTCAAGGACATGTGCTCATTTAATTCAAAGCGCTGCTGGAGTTATGATTTTTGCTGAGCCAAGATTTGGGACAGCTATTCTCGAAGAAAAAGATCTTGCTGGTCTTGCTGACGCTCATGAAGAATTAGATCGAGTTGTAAATGATCTTATTGCGAGAAGACCAGAAATAAAAACTCTTTTTCTAGTTGGATCTTGTCCAAGTGAGGTAATCAAATTAGATCTTGCCACTGTCGCAGAGAAATTAAATAAAAGATTTTTAGGTCAAGTGAGATTCGTTAATTACTCTGGCAGTGGGATAGAAACAACTTTTACCCAAGGTGAGGATGGCGCCTTAAAAGCTTTAATTCCATTAATGGAGTCATCAAATGAGGAGAAATTATTATTAGTTGGTACTCTTGCAAATAATGTAGAGGATAGGTTTAAAAAGATTTTTAGAAATTTAGGAATTTCAAATATTGAGAGCTTCCCACCCCGTCAATCAACAGAATTACCAAAGATTGGCAAAAATACAAAAGTTTTATTAACTCAGCCTTATTTAAGTGATACCGTTCGAGACCTAAAACATCGTGGTTGTGAAATGATTTCGGCTCCATTTCCTCTGGGTATCGAAGGAAGTACTGAATGGTTTTTAGCTGCAGCGAAAGCTTTCAAAATTAATGAACTTAAAGTTCATGAAATTATTTCCCCTTTAATTAGTAGATCAAAACTTGCTCTTGAATCTCATAAAGAAATACTTAAGGGGAAAAGATTATTTCTTCTTCCTGAATCGCAACTGGAGATATCTTTGGCAAGATTTTTGCATAATGAATGCGAAATGGATCTTATAGAGGTAGGCACTCCTTACTTAAATAAGGATTTAATGAAAGAGGAGATTAATTTATTACCTGATAATACAAAAATTGTCGAAGGGCAACATGTAGAAAAACAATTAGATCGAGTAAGGGAATCTAATCCAGACTTAGTAGTTTGTGGGATGGGTTTAGCTAACCCACTGGAGGCCGAAGGAATTAGTACTAAGTGGTCCATAGAAATGGTATTCAGTCCAATTCATGGAATTGATCAAGCCGCAGACTTAGCAGGTCTCTTCTCTAAACCTTTAAGAAGGAATCAAATACTAACTAAGAAAACTTTAGTAACTAATTAAAAACTATGGAATTAACTCTTTGGACGTATGAAGGACCACCACATGTTGGTGCGATGAGAATTGCTTCTTCAATGAAAGATCTTCATTATGTTCTTCATGCCCCTCAAGGAGATACATATGCAGATCTTCTTTTTACAATGATTGAAAGGAGGGGGCAAAGACCTCCAGTAACTTATACAACTTTCCAAGCTAGAGACCTTGGAGGCGATACAGCTGAATTAGTGAAGAAAAATATTAAGGAAGCTGTCGAACGATTTAAACCCAAAACTCTTTTAGTGGGAGAAAGTTGTACGGCAGAATTAATCCAAGACCAACCTGGGGCTCTTGCAAAAGGAATGGGTTTTGATATGCCAATTGTCAATCTTGAATTACCTGCCTATAGCAAGAAAGAAAATTGGGGAGCTTCAGAAACTTTTTATCAATTAACAAGAACTCTTTTGAAAGAGAAAGTAAGTTCTTCAGAAAAAATAAGTCCTCTAAGGTGGAAGGAGTTAGGTCGCAGACCAAAAGTCAATATACTGGGTCCTTCATTACTGGGATTTAGATGCAGAGATGATGTAATTGAAATCCAACGCATACTTTCAGAGCAAGGAATAGATACAAACGTAGTTGCTCCATTAGGTGCTAGTCCAGATGATATTGAAAGACTAATTGATGCTGAAATAAATATTTGTCTTTATCCAGAAATTGCGGAAGCATCATGCGAATGGCTTAAAAGGAACTTTGGAATGGAATATACAAACACTATTCCAATTGGAATAAAAAATACAATTGAATTTATAAGTGAAGTTCATAACAAGTTGGATCTCCCCTTGACTAATAAAGAAGAATTAGAAAATAAATCAAAACTTCCTTGGTACTCAAAATCAGTTGACTCTAATTACTTAACTGGCAAAAGGGTTTTTATTTTTGGTGATGGAACACATGCAATTGCAGCAGCCAAAATTGCAAAGGAAGAATTGGGTTTTGAAGTAGTTGGCCTTGGAACATACAGCAGGGAGATGGCCAGGCAAGTAAGAGCTACTGCAAAAGATCTTAATGTAGAAGCTCTGATAACTAACAATTATCTAGAAGTGGAAGATGCCATGAAAAAGGCCGCCCCTGAACTAGTTTTAGGGACCCAAATGGAAAGGCATAGTGCAAAAAGACTCGGCATTCCATGCTCAGTAATTAGTACTCCAATGCATGTTCAAGATGTTCCTGCAAGATATAGCCCTCAAATGGGATGGGAAGGAGCGAATGTGATTTTTGATGACTGGGTACATCCCCTAATGATGGGCTTAGAAGAGCATCTTATTGATATGTTCAAACATGACTTTGAGTTTGTTGATGGTCATCAAAGCCATTTAGGACACACAGCGACAAACACAAATAACATTTTAAATTCTGACGAGAAAAAAGAAAAAAATAGTAAAGAAGGAATTATCTGGACTGAATCTGGTAGAGCTGAATTAACAAAAGTTCCATTTTTTGTAAGAGGTAAAGTTAAAACAAATACTGAAAAATACGCAATCTTGAGAGGAATTCCAGAGATAAGCGATGAAACTCTTTACGATGCCAAAGCATATTTCAGTTAGCAATTACTAATAAAATATAATTAAGTCATGAGTATTTTCACTCATAATCTAACAGATTTAATCCTAAAAATTCAGTTATAAGAACATATTTCACACTTTTAATACAATTAAATACATATTTGTTTAGAAACATATTTCATGTGTATTTGCGCTGCAAGAATATAAATAATAATCTGTTTTAAGCTTTAAATGACAAGTACCATAAATAGACCTCTTGATGGAGAAGGAAGTGTTCAAGTAAAGCAAGATCCAAAAATAAACATTGAGGAAGGGGCTTTAGTTATTGCGGTCTATGGGAAGGGTGGCATCGGAAAATCAACTACATCATCAAACCTTTCTGCAGCATTCTCAAAATTAGGTAAAAAGGTTCTACAAATTGGATGTGATCCCAAACACGATAGCACTTTCACTTTGACGCACAAAATGGTTCCTACAGTTATAGATATTCTCGAAGAGGTGGATTTTCATAGCGAAGAATTGAGGCCAACAGATTTCATGTTTGAAGGTTTTAATGGCGTAATGTGCGTTGAAAGTGGAGGTCCTCCTGCTGGAACAGGGTGCGGGGGTTATGTAACCGGTCAGACAGTTAAACTATTAAAAGAACATCATTTATTAGAAGATACTGATGTTGTTATTTTTGATGTCCTTGGAGACGTCGTTTGCGGAGGATTTGCAGCTCCATTGCAACATGCAAATTATTGTCTAATTGTTACTGCTAATGACTTCGATTCAATATTCGCTATGAATAGAATTGTCTCTGCAATTAAAGCAAAAGCAAAAAATTATAAAGTCAGATTAGGTGGGGTAGTCGCAAATAGATCAAAAGAAACAGATCAAATTGATAAATTCAATGAAAGAACAGGTTTAAAAACTATGGCCCACTTTAAAGATGTCGACGCCATTAGAAGATCAAGACTAAAAAAATGCACCATTTTTGAAATGGAACCTACTGAAGATGTTATTGAAGTTCAAAATGAATATTTATCTCTTGCCAAAAATATGCTTGAAAACGTAGAACCTTTAGAAGGTAATCCACTTAAAGATAGAGAAATTTTTGATTTATTAGGATTTGATTAGTCTAAATTAATTTAATCCAACCAATTGGCGTGTTAAATCATATGTTTGTTGAGAGGTCTTCGTATTAATTATTCTTTTTGACAACTTTTGAGAAAAAGCTTTTCTACCAGTTTTCTGACGATTCCCCCAGCTCCAATGGACTGATGGTTTAGCAAATTCTTTATAAGTTGCCACTTGAGCGACTCTCTCTCCTGCCAGTCTTTGTGAAACATATCCTTTTGTTATGAATTTTTGAAATATCGGGAAAAGGAATCTAAATAACCAAGGAGTATCTCTAAAAAGTTTTGTATCAGCAACACATCCAGGATATAGAGAATTTACAATAATCTTCTCTGCAGGATATCTTTTTGATAATTCCTGAACGGTCACCATATTGCAAAGTTTACTATCCTTATAAGCCTTTCCAGGTTTAAATTTCTTTCCATTTGCCATACTTATTGGAGATAAAAAACCATTTTTGAATCCAGATAAATCTCCCAAATCAGCTGGGGCAGGAATAGGAATCCTTCCTCCAAGTTCTGAATAATTAGCAGTAACAGTCCCTAATACTGTAATTCTTGGCTTGAATACAGTTGATTTGCTATTTAAAACAATTTCTCTTTCAGAAGATAAAATATTATCCATAAGTAGGTTTATCATAAGAAAATGCCCAAAATGATTTACTGCCATAGAGTTTTCAAACCCCTGAGCAGATCTTTCAGGTCTCTTTAGTCTAGGTTTATAAACTGCTGCATTACAAATAAGAGAATTTATTGGCTTCTTAAATCTTTCTAATATTTCATCGCAACCTTTTCTTACATCATTCAAGTTAGAAAGATCTATTTCTATAAAGTGAACATTTTCAACTTCCTCTTTTGTCAAGAATTCCTCAGCTATTTTTATAGCTCTTTTATTTGATCGATTAACTGCTATAACCTCCCATCCAAATCTTAAAAGAGGTTTTAGAGTATTTAATCCAACTCCTGAAGTTGTTCCTGTTATTAGGACTAAACCCTTAATGTTCTTACTCACTAGCAAAAAAGTTAATTGAAAAATGAAAAGTAGGATGATTCAAGATCATCCTTATCAACGCCATATTACTCTGATAATGTCCCTAGAAATTATTTGATCCTGATCCTTCATAAAT
>QCIH01000007.1 GCA_003216795.1 Prochlorococcus sp. AG-402-K16 | reverse complement strand
CCATGTCATCACACATCTCAACAAAGGCTTCTCTAGCAGAATCATTTCTGTAGAAAATATTTTGAAGGATTTCTAGCACCTTATAGGTTGTGCCATACTTTTTATCCCATTTTTTAAGATAGTTTTTTAAATCTTTTTCTGATGGAATTACTTGACCGTTTTTTGATGCTTCAACAATTTCTTCAGCACACATTCTTCCGCTTTTTGCAGCAAAATAGATACCCTCTCCAGAACTTTTTGTAACATAACCAGCTGCATCACCAACCAATGCCATTCTCCCGACTACTCTTCTTGGCCTTGGATGCTCAGGAATAGGGTGAGCTTCTACCTTTATTACTTCACCATTAACAAGTCTTTTCTTTGCCCTATTTCTCACACCCTCTTGAAGTCCTTTAATTAATGATTGATTTTTTTGCATGGTTCCAGTGCCCACAGCAACATGATCATATTTAGGAAATACCCACCCATAAAAATCAGGAGAAACATCAGTTCCTACATACATTTCAGCAAGATCTTCGTAGTAACTCATTTCTTCTTTAGGCAGTTTAATTCTTTCCTGAAATGCTATAGCAACTTTGTAATCTCCCGCATCCATTGCTTTCGCGACTCTGCTATTGGCTCCATCAGCTCCGATTAAAAGGTCAACAGTAAGCTCTTTGAGTTCCCCTTTTTTATCTCCATTCGTAAAATCTGAGTAGGAAAGCTTATATGGCCCTTGATTATTATCGCCAGTATCAATAGAAGTAACTAATCCATTTATTAATTTAGCACCAAGATCTGATGCTCTGTTGCGCATAAAGGCATCCATAACTTCTCTTCTACACATCCCAATAAACTCATTATCACTTTTCCCATAAACTCTATCTAAACTTATATCTACTTCTCTATTTGATGGAGATATCATTCTCATATGCCTTACTTTTCTATCAATAATTGACTCAGGTAAATCAAATTCTTCTACCATGCAAAGTGGAATTGCTCCTCCACATGGTTTTGCATTATCTAATTTTCTCTCGAAGAGCCAAGTTTCTATTCCAGCTTTAGCAAGTATTTCTGCCGCACATGAACCACTTGGACCTCCGCCAATAACAGCTACCCTCAACATATTAAAAAAAAATAATACTGTATATAAAAACTACATCTTTTTTGCTTATAAAAGTGCATTTCTTAAAATAATAGTTAATATCGAAATATCTTTTCCAAATACATTTATAAATATTGGAACTAAACAAAGATATCGATCAATTTGATATACCACTTGCCAAAAGAACTTATCTAAATAACCCAAATTCAACATTTTTAAAAAAATTATTAATATTTTCTCCATTTCTTTTTCTTATCTTTTCTGTCGCTGCGTTGCGATTTATTAGAAATGTAGAATTAATACCTTTTAATAATCTCAAATTTCAGGTTGAAAGAAATGATGATGCCAGGATTTTAGGCCATCTTCCCTATAACGAAACTCCCAAAGAGAAACTAGTTTTAATTGAGCCTAATATTGAAGTTCATATTGATATGCGCGATTCTCTACTAAAGATGAGAGAAGAAGCCAAAAGGGATGGGATATATTTGGTCTTCTTGAGTGGTTATAGATCAATAAATTTGCAAAAAGATATCTTTTATTCTTTAAAATCTATTAGAAATCAAGAAGCGGCAGAGAGAGCTAGAGTTTCCGCCCCTCCAGGGTATTCTGAACATAGTACAGGTTTCGCAATCGATATTGGTGATGCTACTCAAAGAGAGACCAATTTTGAAACCGACTTCGAAAATACTGACGCCTTTAGATGGTTAATAAAAAATGCAGCTAAGTTTCACTTTAAGTTATCATTCAACAAAGATAATAAATATATAGATTACGAACCCTGGCATTGGAGATATGAGGGGTCAATTGAAGCATTAAAAGTTTTTGAAAGCTCAAATAGAAGATTATAAATCTAATTGATTTATTTAATTATTCAATTAGATTATATTTTTCAAATTCTTAAAGGGAAAATTCTCATAATAAGCATTCTTTGAGTTAGCCTTAATAAAGTAAATCTAATATTTATATAAATTCTATAAATGTCATCTTCGATGAAAGAAATTAGAAATGTGGCAATTATTGCCCACGTAGATCATGGGAAGACAACTCTTGTAGATGCATTGTTATCTCAATCAGGAATATTCAGAGACAATGAAGTTATCCCTACATGTGTAATGGATTCGAATGATCTTGAAAGAGAAAGGGGGATAACAATTCTCTCAAAAAATACTGCAGTTAACTACAAAGATACCAGAATTAATATTATAGATACACCTGGACATGCTGATTTTGGAGGAGAAGTTGAAAGGGTTTTGGGAATGGTTGATGGCTGTCTGCTTATTGTTGATGCAAATGAAGGACCTATGCCTCAAACAAGATTTGTTTTAAAAAAAGCATTAGAAAAAGGTCTTAGACCTATAATCTTTGTAAATAAAATTGATAGACCACGAGTAGTACCAGAAATAGCAATTGATAAGGTTCTTGATTTGTTTTTGGAATTAGGCGCTGATGATGATCAATGTGATTTCCCTTATCTTTTTGGGAGTGGCTTATCTGGTTTCGCAAAAGAAGAGATGGAATCTAATAGTGATAATATGATGCCTCTTTTTGAAGCTATTATCAGACACGTTCCTCCTCCAGTAGGTGACTCTAATAAGCCTCTTCAGCTACAAATAACTACTTTGGACTATTCTGATTTCTTAGGCAGAATAGTAATTGGAAAGATCCACAATGGAACTATAAAAAATGGCCAGCAGGCTAGTTTAATTAAAGAAAACGGAAAAACTATTAAAGGCAAGGTTAGTAAGCTATTAGGATTTGAAGGATTACAAAGAATTGATATAAATGAAGCATTTGCAGGTGATATTGTTGCTGTTTCTGGTTTCGATGACGTCAATATTGGTGAGACCATAGCATGTCCCGATTCTCCTTATCCTCTTCCATTAATCAAAGTTGATGAACCTACCTTAAATATGACTTTTGTTGTCAATGATTCACCATTTGCGGGTAAGGAAGGGAAATTTGTTACCAGTAGACAATTAAAAAATAGATTGGAGAGGGAACTCTTAACAAATGTTGCCCTGAGAGTAGAAGAAACTGATTCTCCTGACAGGTTCTCTGTTTCAGGAAGAGGAGAATTACATCTAGGGATATTGATTGAAACCATGAGAAGGGAGGGTTTTGAGTTTCAAATCTCACAACCTCAAGTAATTTTCAGAGAAATTGATAATGTTGAATGTGAGCCTATAGAGACTTTGGTTTTAGATGTACCTGAAATATCTGTTGGTTCTTGTATCGAAAAACTTGGATCTAGAAAGGCAGAGATGAAAAACATGCAGACAAGTTCAGATGGTCGAACTCAATTAGAATTTTTAGTTCCATCAAGAGGATTAATTGGATTTCGCGGGGAGTTTGTAAGGATAACCAGAGGTGAAGGTATCATGAGTCATTCGTTTTATGAATATAAACCTAAAACAGGAGACTTTGAAACTAGAAGGAATGGCGTTCTTATAGCTTTTGAGGAAGGTGTAGCCACATTTTATGCTTTAAAGAATGCTGAAGATAGAGGAGTATATTTCATTAAACCTGGAGTTAAAGTTTATAAAGGAATGATAATTGGAGAGAATAATCGACCTCAAGATCTTGAGTTGAATATATGTAAAACTAAGCAGTTGACTAATATGAGATCTGCAGGGGCAGAAGAACTTGATACTTTGCAGTCACCTGTGGATATTACCCTAGAAAGAGCACTCGAATATATTGGTCCAGATGAAATGCTAGAGGTAACACCTGATTCAATAAGAATGAGAAAAATAAATAAAAAGAAAAAAAATTAGTAATTGGTTTAATGAACAAAGAAAGTGCAAAAAGTTTTCAAGATGCCCTTTTTACAGCTTTAAATCTTTTTAACAATCATAAATGGTATGAGGCTCATGATGCTTTTGAAGAAATATGGAATTGCGTAGATGGTGACGAAAGACAAGTTATCCAAGGAATTTTACAGGTATCTGTTTCTCAGTTTCACTTAAGTAAAGGTAATTTAAATGGAGCTACTATTTTGCTTGGAGAGGGTTTAGGTAGAATAAAAACTAGAACAAAGATTGATTTAGGGATTGATCTTGAATCCTTCTGCCAATGTTTGGAAGATTTATTAAGGAAATTACAATATAAAGAACTTTTAAACGAGAAAGATAAGCCTTTTTTGAAAACTCTTTGATGAATATATCTTTATCTTCAATTAAATTATTATTGTGTATTTCTTTTTTTTTCAAGAAAAAAAGAAAACTAATCGATCTCAAGGAAAATGAACCTAAAGATTCATAATGTATCCCTTTCAATTAAAGGGAGATTAATCGTAAATGATGTTTCCATAACTGTTAATCCAGGGGAAGTTGTAGGTTTGATGGGACCTAATGGCGCTGGGAAAACTACAACTTTTAATCTTGCAGTTGGGAATATAAAACCAGATAAAGGTGAAATTTTAATGAATGGGAAAAATATAACCAATCTTCCTCTACCAATTAGATCAAGACTTGGGTTAGGGTACTTAACTCAGGAAGCGAGTATATTTAGAGACCTCACAGTTAAGGAAAATATAGATTTGGCTTTACAAAATTCATCTTATAGTAGAGCAGCGATAAGAAATAGAAGAGAACAATTAATTAATGAATTTAATTTGAATAACTTTGTAGATAATTATGGTTATCAACTTTCGGGAGGAGAGAGGAGGAGGTGTGAGATAGCTAGGGCTCTCACTGTGGGCAGAAAAGGGCCTAAATATTTGTTATTAGACGAACCTTTTGCTGGAATCGATCCTCTAGCTGTTAATGATCTAAAGAAACTAATTCTTAAATTAAGTAGTGATGGGGTGGGGATGCTCATTACAGACCATAATGTGAGAGAAACCCTTCTAATTACTAACAAATCATATGTATTAAGTGAAGGAAAAATTTTAGCTAACGGTTCATCAAGTGAATTGGCTGATAATTCAATAGTCAAGAAGTATTACTTAGGAGATGATTTCAAACTTTGAAATGCTTTAAAAAAAATAAATTAAAACTTTATTATTAAAGATTTACTCATATAAGAATGATTTTAATTATTATTTGTTTGACATTGAATGTTAAAACTTGAGAAATTGTTAGAAATGATATTAGATAATTTTTTTAAAAATTTAATATTTGAACCGGTTTCAGTTTTAGGTCTTTTAGTTTTTTATTTTTTATTAATTAACTTACCAATATCTTTGGTTGCAGTTTTCAAAAAAAAGTCTTCTTCTGCTGTGAGCCTTATTACGATTTTAGTTAACTTATTAATAACATTACAATTACTTTTTAGGTGGTTAATTTCTGGGCACTTTCCTATTAGCAATTTGTATGAATCTCTTTATTTCCTTACTTGGGGTATCACATTAGGTCAACTATTGGTTCAAAGAGAATACCAAGCTCCAATCATTCCCTCAATTGCTATACCTATTGAGTTACTGACTGTGGCTTTTGCTTGTTTTGTTTTACCTGAGGATTTGAAATTATCATCCAACTTAGTTCCAGCTTTAAGGTCTAGTTGGTTAGTGATGCATGTTAGCGTCGTAATGCTTAGTTATGCAGCATTAATAATAGGTTCTTTACTTTCAATGTCCGTTTTGTTCATTAATAAAAATAAGCCGCTTCAAATCAGAAGTAGTTCTACAGGTATAGGAGGATTTAAACTTTCAAATAGCTATCCTGCAAATGATTTTGTTGAACCTGTAGAGTTTTCTCATTCAGAAGAATTGGATACATTAAGTTATCGCTCTATATTAGTAGGTTTTGTTCTTTTGACTCTCGGTTTGATTTCAGGTGCGGTCTGGGCTAATGAGGCCTGGGGTACATGGTGGAGTTGGGACCCAAAAGAAACATGGGCATTTATCTCATGGTTATTTTATGCTGCTTATCTGCATATGAGAATAAGCAAGGGTTGGCAAGGACGCAGACCCGCATTATTAGCATCTACAGGCTTTTTAGTGGTTTTAGTATGCTATTTAGGAGTAAATTTCTTAGGAATAGGGTTGCATAGTTATGGCTGGATATTTGGGTGATTTCTTAATCACCAAGAATATTTATTCAGGCTCCGAAAGAACATTCCCTTTTTGTGCTTCTTGTGCAACTTTTCTCAAGTCATCACATCCTTCTTTTAATGTTGGGTAAGCAAACATTCCACTACCTGCAATAAAACAATTAGCACCCGCATCTGCACATTGTGAAATAGTCCAATTTGCTTTTATTCCCCCATCAACTTCAATGTCGACATTTAAGTTTTTTTCGATAATAAAGTTTCTTATCTCTCTGATTTTATTAAGCATTGTTGGTATGTAAGCTTGTCCACCAAAGCCTGGATTAACCGTCATAACCAAAACATGATCAACCATATCCATAATGTTTTTAATCATTTCAAAAGGAGTATGAGGGTTTAATGCAACAGAAGGTGATCCTCCTAGATCTTTTATTCTTCCGAGAACTCTATGCAAATGAATATTTGCTTCGGCATGAGCTATTACTACTCCGGGTTCACCATTTGTCCCTTTTGAAGCGTTTACATAAGATTCAAGCATGGTTTCACAGTTGTATTGGCTCACCATTAATTGAGTTTCAAAAGGCACATTGCAATATTTCCTGCATGCAGCAATCATTTCAGGGCCGAATGTAAGATTAGGTACGAAATTCCCATCCATTACATCAAATTGAATTCTATCTACCCCAGCTTCCTCGAGCTCTTTCACACATGCACCCATATTTGCCCAATCTGCTGGTAAAACTGAAGGAATTATTTGAATTGGTCTATTAACACCAGCTAAATTTGTTTGATTTGACTCAGTCATTTAATTTTTAAAATATTTAATAAAGATACTATATTTAGTTGTTTATTCCTAATTTCAAGTCACGGCCTGATAAAGTAACAGCTGTAAAGAGTTAAAAAAAGCTTACTAGCATAATAATTCTTATAAAAAATGATATTTTTTTATAAGATCATACTCAAAACCTTTAAGAAAATCCTCAAAATTTAATTGTGAATCAAACTTTAATTCAAGAAATTCTCGAAGTTGTCGAGCAAGCAGCAATTGCCTCAGCAAAACTTACAGGACTTGGTCAAAAAGATGAAGCTGATGCTGCAGCAGTAGAAGCAATGAGATTGCGAATGGGCAAAATTGAAATGAAAGGGAAAATTGTTATTGGAGAAGGTGAAAGAGATGAAGCGCCTATGCTTTATATAGGTGAAGAGGTTGGTAGTGGAAGTGGCCCCGGTGTTGATTTTGCAGTAGATCCCTGTGAAGGAACTAACCTTTGTGCGAATAATCAAAGAGGTTCTATGGCGGTTTTAGCTGCCTCTGATACGGGTGGTCTTTTCAATGCTCCTGATTTTTACATGAACAAATTAGCGGCGCCTCCTGCGGCCAAAGGTAAAGTAGATATTAGAAATTCAGCTACTGAAAACTTGAAGATACTAAGTGATTGCTTGGGCCTTTCTATTGATGAGCTTACTGTTGTTGTAATGGATAGAACTAGGCATAAAGATTTAATTAAAGAGATTCGAGGATGTGGTGCAAAAGTACAACCGATTTCTGATGGTGATGTTCAAGCTGCGATTGCATGTGGTTTTGCAGGTACTGGAACTCATTGCTTGATGGGTATAGGTGCAGCCCCAGAAGGTGTTATTTCAGCTGCTGCAATGAGAGCTCTAGGGGGACACTTTCAAGGACAACTAGTTTATGATCCCGCAATCGCTCAAACTTCTGAATGGGCTGATTACACAAAAGAAGGAAACATAAAACGTCTTAATGAAATGGGCATAACCGATATAGATAAAATCTATGAAGCTAATGAATTGGCATCGGGAGAAAATGTTGTTTTCGCTGGAAGTGGAATAACTGATGGATTACTATTTGACGGAGTTAAATTTGAAAGGGATTGTGTTAGAACAAGTAGTTTAGTTATTAGTACATTAGATAGTACTGCAAGGTTCACGAATACTGTCCATATAAAAGATGGTGCTAAGAGTATCAGCCTTTAAAAATTCACTTTTGATTTTATGCATATTGTTGTCGTCGGACTGAGTCATCGCACGGCACCTGTCGAAGTGCGTGAGAAGTTAAGTATTCCTGACCAATCCATAACAGAATCATTGAAAGCATTAAAAGCTTTCAATGAAGTATTGGAGGTGTCAATCTTAAGTACTTGTAATAGGTTGGAAATATATGCGCTAGTAAAGGATAAAAATACTGGAATTTCATCTATAAAAGAATTCATATCACAATATTCTGGAATTATTTTTGAAGATTTAAATCCACATCTTTTTTGTTTTAGACAGGAAGAAGCAGTTTTGCATTTGATGAAAGTCTCGGCAGGACTCGATAGCCTTGTCTTAGGGGAAGGACAAATCCTTTCGCAGGTAAAAAAAATGATGAGATTAGGTCAAGAGAATCAATCTACAGGACCAATTCTTAATAGATTATTAACTCAATCAGTTAGTACAGGTAAAAAAGTAAGATCCGAAACAAATTTAGGAACTGGAGCTGTGTCAATCAGTTCAGCAGCGGTAGAACTAGCTCAATTAAAAATTGGACAAGAAAAGGGTTTTGATACTCTTGTAAGTTTGGAATCAGAGAACGTTCTTGTTGTTGGCGCCGGACGAATGAGTAGGCTTTTAATAACTCATTTAAAATCAAAAGGATGTCATAAACTTATCCTTTTAAATAGAAATATTGATAGAGCATTAAATCTTGCTCAAGACTTCCCTGATTTAGAGATTTTTTGTAAAGGGTTAAACGAATTAGAAGAAAACATTTCATTATCTTCGCTTGTTTTCACCAGTACTGCTTCTGAAGAGCCAATCATTGATCTCAAAAGAATTGAAAAAATAAATTTGAGTAATAGACTAAAATTTATTGATATTGGTGTACCGAGAAATATATCTAATGATGTCAAAGAACATGAATTTGTAAAATCATTTGATGTTGATGACTTACAAGAAGTCGTTTCAAGAAATCAAGAATTTAGACAGAAAATAGCAAAGCAAGCTGAATCTTTAGTAGAAGAAGAAAGGATCATTTTTCTAGAATGGTGGGCAAGTTTAGAGGCCGTTCCAGTAATTAATAAACTTAGATCAGATTTGGAGTTAATTAGAAAAGAGGAATTGCAAAAAGCACTTAGTAGAATGGGACCAGATTTTTCGGCCCGAGAAAGAAAAGTTGTGGAAGCTCTGACTAAAGGAATAATTAATAAAATACTTCATACACCGGTCACCAAGTTGAGAAGTCCTCAATCAAGAGAAGAAAGACAAGTTTCTTTGAAAATCGTTGAAAAATTGTTTTCTTTGGTAGAAGAGGATAAAAATAACTAACTTTTTTCAATTTATATTAAGTTTTTCCAGTGATTTATCGAAATACCTTTGTAAACTGACCATTTGTATTTCTAAATATGCCCATAATCAGTTACTTTAAGTAGTTGTATATCTACCTCCATTAGATTGAATGAAGCGTGTGTTGGCCATAATCCTCGGAGGAGGAAAAGGTTCTAGACTTTACCCTCTTACAAAAATGAGGGCTAAGCCTGCTGTGCCATTGGCAGGTAAGTATCGTTTGATAGATATTCCGATTAGTAATTGTATAAATTCAGGCATTGAAAAAATGTACGTATTGACCCAGTTCAATAGTGCATCTCTAAATAGACATATAGGAAGAACCTATAATTTAAATGGCCCTTTCGGCCAAGGATTTGTTGAGGTTCTAGCGGCACAACAGACTCCTGATAGTCCGAAGTGGTTTGAAGGTACTGCTGATGCTGTAAGAAAATACCAGTGGTTATTTCAAGAATGGGATGTTGATGAATATTTAATATTGTCAGGTGATCAACTTTACAGAATGGACTACAGTTTATTTGTTCAACATCATAGAGATAATGGCGCTGATTTAACTGTTGCAGCTTTGCCTGTTGATGAGGCCCAGGCAGAAGGTTTTGGCCTAATGAGAACCGATGATGTGGGAAATATAAAAGAATTTAGTGAAAAGCCCACTGGAGAGAAGTTGAAGGCTATGGCAGTAGATACTTCAAAATTTGGATTGAGTAAGGAGTCAGCTGCCGAAAAACCATATCTAGCCTCTATGGGTATTTACGTTTTTAGCAGAAATACTCTTTTCGATCTTCTAAATAAATTTCCTAATTATACGGATTTTGGTAAGGACATAATTCCAGAAGCTCTCAAAAGAGGCGATACTCTTAAAAGTTATGTGTTCGATGATTATTGGGAAGATATCGGGACCATTGGGGCATTCTTTGAGTCAAACCTTGCATTGACTGAGCAACCAAAACCTCCATTTAGTTTTTATGATGAGAAATTTCCAATTTATACTAGACCTAGATTTTTACCCCCTTCTAAACTTGTAGATGCTCAAATTACTGATTCAATTGTTTGTGAAGGTACAATCTTGAAGTCATGCAGTATTTTACATTGTGTTTTAGGTGTAAGAAGCAGGATTGAAAGTGATTCGGTTCTTGAGGATACTCTTGTTATGGGAGCCGATTTCTTTGAATCCCCTGAAGAGAGGATTCAATTAAGAAAAGGGGGCGGAACGCCTCTTGGAGTAGGTGAAGGGACTACTGTAAAAAGAGCAATTATTGATAAGAATACAAGAATTGGTGATAATGTAGTGATTATTAATAAAGATCGAGTAGAAGAAGCAGATAAGCCAGAATTAGGCTTTTATATCAGAAATGGAATTGTTGTAGTAGTTAAAAATGCAACTATTGCAAACGGAACTGTTATTTAAATCTTTTCCATCATTTTTCGCTGACATAAGTATTTTTTTTGAGCAATTTTGTTGAGTTGCAGGCACACTATATTTATTGAGTTTTTTAATTTTTTATGTCCAAGGCACATTTTGGTTTAATAGGTCTTGGTGTTATGGGCGAAAATTTAGTTCTTAACGCAGAGAGAAATGGATTTTCTAGTGTAGTTTTTAATAGGACTTACTCTAAAACCGAAGAATTTTTACAAGGTCGTGGCCTTGGGAAGAATATAGAAGGAGCTGAAACTCTTCAAGAATTTGTTAATAAGCTAGAAAGACCTAGAAGAATTTTAATGATGGTAAAAGCTGGGTCCGCAACAGATGCTGTTATTGATAATATTTCTGGATATCTAGAGGAAGGAGATTTATTAATAGATGGCGGTAACTCTCAATTTAAAGATACAGAAAGAAGGGTGAATACTCTTGAAAGTAAAAGTTTTGGATACATTGGGATGGGAGTCTCTGGAGGTGCCAAAGGAGCTTTAGAGGGTCCAAGTATGATGCCCGGTGGTACTAAGGCTTCATATGATGCAATAGAAAGTTTATTAACAAAAATGGCTGCCAAAGTTGAAGACGGACCATGTGTTGCATATGTTGGGCCAGGAGGCTCAGGTCACTTTGTAAAAACTGTTCATAACGGAATTGAATATGGAATTGAACAAATTCTTGCAGAAGCTTATGACCTTATGAAGAGAGTCAAAGGTATGAATGGTCAGCAGATGTCAGAGGTGTTCGGTATTTGGAATAATACTGATGAATTAGCTTCTTATCTTGTTGAGATAACAGAGATTTGTCTAAATACAAAAGATGAGATAACTGGAGATGATGTCGTCGAAAAAATATTAGATAAAGCTGGCCAGAAAGGTACAGGATTATGGACTGTTGTAAGTGCTCTAGAACTGGGGGTATCAGTCCCAACTATTTATGCATCTTTAAATGCAAGAGTAATGAGTTCTTTAAAAGAACAACGTAGTGAGGTTGAAAAAACTATTCCATCTAAAGAGATAGAGGATTTTGATTTAGGAAATATATCAGATGGAATGAAACCTTTATTCGATGCTGTAGTCCTTGCTACAATTGCTAGCTATGCCCAGGGTATGGATATTTTAAGAGAAGCATCTGCAGTATATAACTATGGTTTAAATATGCCGTCAATTGCTCAAATATGGAAAGGTGGTTGCATAATTAGATCAAAATTATTAAGTAAAATTCAAGATGCTTATAACAAAGACCCTAATCTAAAAAATTTAATTTTTGATGATTGGTTTAATAATGAAATTGCCATAAGATTAGATAACTTAGCTAAAGTAGTTTCTCTATCCACAAAGGCAGGTATCCCAGTCCCATGTTTATCCAGTACTTTAGATTATTTGAATAGTTATAGAACCAATAGACTTCCGCAGAACCTTGTTCAGGCAATGAGAGACTGTTTTGGATCTCATACATATGAAAGAATTGATAGGGAAGGTAGTTTTCATACTGAATGGATGAAATGATTGAAAAGGTTAAAAATGGATACACCTTAAATATATACAAAGACAAGTTAGAACTATCAACGGCGGTTTTTAAGTTTATTCAAAGCCACATTATTCATACTTTAAAAAAGAAAGACAGGTTCAAATTTTGTGTAAGTGGAGGTTCAACTCCTAAATCTGTGTATAATCTTTTATCTAATAGTGATCTTCGATGGGATATGGTTGATGTCTTTTTAGGAGATGAAAGATGTGTCGATCCAAATTCAGAATTAAGTAACTCGTTAATGTTGAGAAATTCTTTGTTAACTAATTTTGGATCTAAAGCTTATTTTTATGAAATTTTCAATAATTTAAACGCTAATGATGAAACTACAAAAAATCAATTTGTTTCTAAATTATTTGAAAAATGCGGATCAACCCCTCCCTCCTTTGATTTAACTTTATTAGGTCTTGGAGACGATGGTCATACAGCTTCACTATTTCCTTATCAAAAAAATAATAATGTAGATGATTTTGTGATTTTTAATGAAGGCAAAGGATTAAAAAGAATTTCATTAACGCCAAAGGTCCTTTCAGCCTCATCAAAGATAGTATTTTTGGTTAGTGGAGCCAATAAAAGAATTGCTCTTGAGAGGTTATTAGATGAAAAAGAGCCGCCAGAAAGAACACCATCAAAATTAATAAAATCTATTAATCAAATTTCAATATTTTGCGATCAGGATTCAGCAAAAGAATTAGAAATTTAGTTAAAGTCTATTTATAATTTAAATTATTTAATGAGTAATAAAAATTTTTTATTCCAGAAAAAGGAGTTCGATGGTTGGAAAACATTAAATGATACTGTTATGGGCGGATCAAGTTCAGCTTTTTGTGAAATTTTAAATTCTGGTTTGTTATTGACGGGTAATATTGTCGAGAAAGCAGGAGGATTTGTTAGTTGTAGGTCGCCTATTTATAAACCTTCTTTAAACGTATCTGAATATTCTTCCTTCGAATTAAAAATTGATGGACAAGGAAGAACTTTTAAATTTGCTGTCGCTTGTGAAGATGATCTACTTGGACTAACAGAATTTATTCCTGGTGGTCTTAGATGGATTAAATCATTCCCAACAAAAAAATTTGGAACAACAAATGTTCAAATTCCGTTTAGTGAGCTAAAACCTTCAGTAAGAGCTAATAAGGTACGTTTCCCATTTAAATTCAAGCCTTCTAAAATTAAAAGATTGCAACTACTACATTCTAAGTTTGGTGATGATGGATTACTTAATAATGGGTTTAAACAGGGTTCCATAAAAGTTTTAATTAAATCGATACGTGTTCTTTGAAAATCCATCTAAAAATATAGAGAGCTTAATCGCCAAGTCAGCGGATTTAACAAATAAACCTTTTATGCATTCTGTGGTAAAAATAAATGGTGAATACGAAATCGAAGAAGAAGATATTGATTTGACGGTTAATATTTTATGTCGAGACAAAGAAGGTAAAAGATTAGAAATTTACGATCTTGAATTAGAACTTTTTAAATCAAATAAAGAGTTGGTTTTAGTTATCTCTAAGCTTAATTTTCCTGATGAACCAATATTGTGGTGTGGAGTTAAAACATTGTGGATGAACAGCAATAATGGAGAAAAATGCAACTCACCAAAATACAGCTCTAGATTGGAAAACTTAGCAAATAGGATAAAAAGCTTTATTGATTAAGAAAATAAACTTTGAACAGATCTATAAATCAGTAACAGCCCCTAAACTTGATGTGCTTACTATTTTCGAATATTTTGAAAGTATCCCTCTTTTGTATTGTGTTGTAGGTTTGACCCAATCTTTTTTTCTTTTTTCTAATTCTTCGTCAGATAAATTAACTTCAATTAGTTGTTTTACAGCATCTACTGTAATTAAATCACCTTGTTTTATTAGAGCAATATTTCCTCCAACAGCAGCCTCTGGAGCTATGTGACCTACAACAAGACCATAGGTACCACCGCTAAATCTGCCATCTGTAATTAAAGCTACTTTCTCTCCTAGTCCTTGACCAACAATCGCAGATGTTGGGGCTAACATTTCTCTCATGCCTGGACCTCCTACTGGACCTTCGTTTCTAATAACAACAACATCACCAGCTTTGATATCGTTATTTAATATAGATTTTAAACAATCCTCTTCACTTTCAAAAATCTTTGCTGGACCCGTTAATACAGGGTTTTTTACTCCGCTAATTTTGGCTACAGAACCTTCGCTCGCTAAGTTACCTTTTAATATTGCTAGATGTCCTTTTTTATAAAGAGGGTCATCTATGCCTCTTATGACATTTTGATTTGTTGGAGGCTTATCTGGAATATTCTGTAAGTATTCTGAGATAGTTTTGCCTTCAATGTTTTTGCAATCGCCATGAATTAAGCCTGCATTCAAAAGTATTTTCATTACTTGTGGAATCCCCCCTGCCTTATGTAGATCCACCGTCACATATTTACCACTCGGTTTAAGGTCACAAATAACGGGTACTTTTTGTCTGATTCTCTCAAAATCATTAATGTTGATATCTATTCCTGCAGTATTAGCAATAGCTAAGATGTGCAATACCGCATTTGTTGATCCGCCAATTGCCATAATTACTGATATTGCATTTTCAAATGCTTTCTTATTCATAAGGTCTAAAGGTCTTATATCTTTTTCTATTGCAGAGACTAATATCTCAGCACTTTTATCTGCACTTAGTTCTTTTTCAAGATCTTCAGCAGCCATAGTGGAACTGTGAGGAAGACTTAACCCTAATACTTCAATAACCGCAGACATTGTATTAGCTGTAAACATTCCTCCACAGCTACCAGCACCAGGAATACAATTTTTCTCAACTTGGATTAGCCTTTCTTCATTAATTTTGCCTGATGTTAATTGCCCAACAGCTTCAAATGCACTAACAACAGTAAGATCTTCTCCATGCAATTTCCCAGGCTTTATTGTCCCTCCATAAATAAAAATTGAGGGAATATTCATTCTTGCAATCGCAATCATGGCACCTGGCATATTCTTATCACATCCACCTATAGCAAGAACTCCATCCATACTCTGAGCATTGCATGCAGTTTCAATTGAATCAGCAATAACTTCTCTTGAAACTAGGGAATATTTCATTCCCTCTGTTCCCATAGAAATGCCATCACTCACTGTTATAGTCCCAAACATCTGAGGCATCCCACCTGATCTTTTTATTGACTCTTCAGCTTTTAGAGCTAATTTATTTAAACCCATATTGCATGGAGTTATGGTGCTGTATCCATTTGCAACTCCAATAATAGGTTTATTAAAATCTTCATCATTAAATCCAACAGCTCTTAACATCGATCTGTTAGGTGATCTTTGCACACCTTGGGTTATTGCAGATGATCTGAGTTTATTCATATTATTTGAGAACCTTTTTTATTCTATTGCCCCAACTCTTCAAGTTGCTTCCTCACATCAGCAATTGCAGAATTAAGTTGCTCAACTTTCTTCTCCAGATTCTCTCCTTCAACTTCATTTATATTTTCATTTGAATCAATCGCTTCAGAACCATCTTGAATTCTGGAGGAATACATCATTGCTTTTTGTTTTTTTTCCTCCTTTCGTTTGTCTGCTTCGGATATCAACCACCAAGCTAGACCTGCTGCTCCAATAAAAGCACCGCTTATTAAGGATAAAAGATTATTTGAAGACGAATCTCTGTATTCAGACATTGGTAAAATATTTACTCCTATATCCTATATTAGTTCTTATCTTGAAATATAGTACTTAAACGCGATAAAGGATTACCAATACCGGGTACCAATAATCTTGTTTTTTCGTCTTCTTCATCTATGCAAGAAGCGTAAATTACCTGATTAGGGAATAATTTAGCAATTTCATTTAACCCTTTATTTGAGCAAATAGCAGTTATTAAAAGAATCCTATTTGAATCAACACCTAATTCCTTTAATTTAATTAAAGTTTCTAATGTTGCTGATTTTGTCGTTATTTGTTCTGAATAAAATATAACTCCTTCATTTGATTCAATAGTTTTAGGAAGTTCTCCTAATGAGAGGGTTGAATTAGGGATTACTTCTTTAGATCCAAACCAAAGAGATAACCCTTCGGGCAACATTGCGAGCACTTTTATTGGATAATCATTATTAATAAAGAATCCATCTGCGGCCCCATTATCAGTATTTACTATTTCTTTTTTATATGGCAACCAATTACGTAATGCTTCATATGTAAGCCATTTCCCTAATTGCTCATATCCTGTTGAGTACAAAATATTTGGAGTATTTTTTTCTCGCAATATTGAAAGCCAATGTTTTATTAATGGATGAGGAGGAACAATAACCTTTAGTGACATTGCCATATGTTTTCCTTTAAAATACTCTTACAAACTTTAAATACTTAAGTTCCAAAATACAGTCTTATTATGATTAAATCAATTGTTTTCCCCTCACTAAAGAATGCATTAATTACTTTATTGTTTGTTGGGGTTTTATTTTTTAATTCTGTAAATTCTGCATGGGCTAAAAGACCTCCTGAGATTAGAAACCAGCAAGACCTTAATTTAGAGCCAGATATGCATGGTCAAGATTTAAGCGGTAACGAATACGTTAAGTTTGATTTGAATGGGTTTAATTTCAGTGAAAGTAATTTAGAAGGCGCGGTGTTCAATAATAGTAAATTGCAAAATTCAAAGTTTAATGGAGCCAATTTAAGAGATGCACTAGCTTATGCAACAGATTTTACAGATGCAGATCTTTCGGATGTTAATTTTACAAATGCTTTATTAATGGAGAGTAATTTTGAAGGAGCAAAAATAGATGGTGCAGATTTTACTGATGCTGTTCTTAGTCGTACACAACAAAAACAATTATGTGCGATTGCTAATGGCACAAATAGTTCTACAGGAGAGAGTACAGAATATAGCTTAGGTTGTTAATCATCAAAGATGAAAAAAAAAATACCAGTTATAATTGTTTCGGGATTTCTAGGTTCAGGTAAAACAACTTTTCTAAGATATCTATTAAAAGAGAGTAATAAAAAATTTGGTTTAATAATTAATGAATTTGGTGATGTTGGAATTGACGGTGATTTAATTAGAAGTTGTGATAAATGTGATGAATCTGAAGACGACTGCGTAATCGAATTAAACAATGGATGTTTATGTTGTACTGTTCAAGATGATTTTGTTCCATCAATAAAAGCTCTCATAGAATTTAATCCTTCTATCGAATCAATAATTATCGAAACAAGTGGATTGGCTCTACCAATTCCCTTAATTCAAGCACTTAACTGGCCTGAGATTAGGTCTTCAATCTACCTTGATGTTGTTGTTGGTATCGTTAATGGAGAATCAATACTTAATGGTTCACCAATTAATGATTTAAATAAAATAACAAAACAATATAATGAAACAGATAAAATTGATCACAACGCCACTATAGATGAACTTTTTGAGGAGCAACTAGAAGTTTCTGATATCGTTTTAGTCTCTAGATCAGATATCTTAAATGATGATCAGTTTGACGTAGTAAAAAATAAAATTCAAGGAAGTCTAAACTCATCTACACCAGTCCTTAAATCCAAGAATGGCAAAATTGATTTGAATTATCTATTTGATTTTAATTTTAAAAAAGAGACTTATAAAGAATTTTTAACTGAAGAACATGACCATAATCATGTTGAGCTTGTATCAGATTCAATTAAATTAAATTATTTCCTTGAAAAAAATGATTTTGAAAAGGAGATGTCAAAAATCTTGGATGAATTAAACATTCTTCGAATAAAAGGACGTATTTGGATACCAAACAAATCATTGCCTTTACAAATACAAATTGTTGGAAAGAAAATTAATACTTGGTTTGAAGAAGCTCCAGACAATTGTTGGAGACCAAATGATAATGCTGGGCTTGAATTAGTAATAATTACCTTTGATGAAAAATCTATAAAAACTTTCATTAAAAAAATTAAAGAGAAATTTAAGATTTTAAGTCAACCAAAAATAGCAATTTAACACTATAGTTGCCGGGATACTTTAAGAGTAGACAGTCCAAGATGGAAAATCCAAAAATCGCTTTAAAACAAATAATCTCTGACGAAGTTACATCAATTGATAAAATAAGATGTTCAAAATGTGGAGGGGCAGGAAATTTTAAAACACATGAAAATTCAAGAAGAACTTGCCTAGTTTGTTTTGGTAGAGGCTACATAAACATCTAATAACTCAGAAAACCTTAAGGTAAAAATATTTGTTTATTAATCAATAGTACTTTTTATTAAAATTTAAACTAATCTTCTAGTAGAAATTAATTTTTAATTGGACCAATTTGCTGTAAAAGTTTTTGTAAGACTAAGACCCTCAGTTCTAGATCCAGCAGGGGAAGCTACCAAATCTGCCTCTATAAAACTGGGAGCCGAGGGAATAAAATCATTACGTATAGGAAAAATAATTGAGGTAAAAATAGAAGGTAATGGTGAAAACGAAGTAAGAGAAAAAATTGATTTATTGTGTGATAGGTTATTCGCAAATACTGTTATTGAAGATTATGAGTATTCACTAGAAAAATTATAAGATGGATAATTTTACCGTAGGAGTTGTTGTCTTCCCTGGTTCTAATTGTGATCGTGATGTTTCATGGGCATTGGAAGGTTGTTTAGATATAAGAACAAAATACCTGTGGCATGAGTCTTCAGATTTAAGTGATGTAGATGCAATAGTTTTACCTGGGGGATTTAGCTATGGTGATTATTTAAGATGCGGAGCAATTGCCAGATTCTCTCCATTAATAAATGCCTTGGATGAGTTTGTTAAAAGCGGGAAAAGAGTTTTAGGAATTTGTAATGGGTTTCAAATTTTGACAGAATCAGGATTTTTGCCTGGTGCTCTTGTTGCGAATAAAAATCTTAATTTTATCTGTGATGACGTTGAACTGGATATCGTTTCTTCAAAAGGAGGTTGGTTCAATAATGTAGATGAAAAACAAACTATTAAGTTGCCAATAGCGCATGGGGAAGGAAGATATTATTGTGATTCTGATACTTTAAAAAAACTTGTAGATAATGAATTGATCGCTTTGAGATATAAAAATAATCCCAATGGATCCTCATTCGATATCGCAGGTATAACTAATGAAAAGGGAAATGTTCTAGGTTTAATGCCTCATCCAGAACGAGCATGTGATAAGACAATTGGTGGGACTGATGGTCTCTTTACATTAAAATCATTAATATTGAAATAAAAAAACCCCCAATTTTGGAGGTCTTTTTTTATTTAATTTTGGAAGAAATTAAACAGTAGCCTTTACTTTTGGATCTAAATCGCCTTTTGCGTAAAGATCAGCAAAATAATTAGTGCTGTTTTGTTTGATCTTACTTGCTTGACCTTCGCACCAGAACTGTTTGTATCTGTCAAGACAAACTTGCTTCATGTATTTTCTAGCAGGTTTGTTAAAATGTCTTGGGTCAAAGTTTGCCTTATCAGCAAATGCTGCCTCTCTAACCGCTGCAGTGAAAGCAAGTCTGTTATCGGTATCAATGTTGACTTTCCTTACTCCATTTCTTATTCCTTCTTGAATCTCTTCAACAGGAACACCATATGTTTGAGGAATCTCACCACCATATTTGTTAATGATATCCAACCATTCCTGAGGCACTGAACTAGATCCATGCATTACAAGATGTGTATTTGGTAGTGCTTTATGGATTTCAGCAATTCTGCTTATTGCAAGAACTTCTCCTGTAGGCTTTCTTGTGAATTTATATGCACCATGACTTGTACCTATAGCAATTGCTAATGCATCAACTTTTGTTTTGGCAACAAAATCTGCCGCCTCTTCAGGATCAGTTAAAAGCATATCTGTAGAAAGTTCACCTTCAAATCCATGACCATCTTCTGCCTCACCTTTTCCTGTTTCTAACGAACCTAAGCAACCTAATTCTCCTTCAACACTAACTCCAACTGAATGAGCAAAATCTACTACTTTTTTAGTAACTGCAACATTATATTCGTAACTAGCGGGTGTCTTTGCATCTGCCTCTAGAGAACCATCCATCATTACTGATGTGAAACCATTTATTGCTGCTGAATAACATGTTGATGGCTCATTACCATGGTCTTGGTGCATTACCACTGGAATATTAGGATATGTTTCTGTAGCAGCAAGAATTAGATGACGTAGGAAAATTTCTCCTGCATAATTTCTTGCCCCTCTTGAAGCTTGGAGGATTACAGGACTATCAGTTTCATATGCTGCTTCCATGATTGCTTGAACTTGCTCAAGGTTATTAACATTGAAAGCTGGAATACCGTAACCATTCTCAGCAGCGTGATCTAAAAGTAGTCTTAGTGGAACGAGGGCCATAATTAAAATAAGTTAAATGCTATATAAAGCATATGTTTCCGAGAGTTTAGTATAAAGAGGTATCAAATGTCACGTCATTAGATATACAAAATACTAAATTAAAGAAACTATTTTTATGACCCAGAGTATATTTTTAGGATTTTTTTAGTTAGTAAGTGTAGCCTGCCACAAACAATTGCTCATCAGATGAAGGTTGAGATCCTGCTACATAGGCCCCTTTTGAAGCTTCAGAGTTTGCCTGGGCTCTTGCTATTAATGCTTTTTGACCCCCTTCAACGTCGCTTCCTTTCCAGGCCTTTAAGCATGAGTGCTGTAATGCTCTTCCATAGGAGAATGAAACATTCCATAAAGCTTTCCTGTAAAGAGTGTTCATATTATTTAAATAAACAGAAGCAGCTTCTTCGCTTAACCCTCCTGATAAGAAAACTATTCCAGGAACAGATGCAGGAACGCATCTTTCCATAGTTCTTATTGTCATTTCAGCAACTTTCATAGGATCAGCCTTTGTTAAACAATCTGCCCCATTAACAGTCATAGAAGGTTTTAATAAAGTTCCTTCAAGAAAAACTCCATTTGCTTGACAAGCAATATAAACCTGTTTTATTACCTCTTCTTGGACTTCAGCAGTTTTTTCAATAGTATGGTCGCCATCCATTAAGATTTCAGGTTCAATAATTGGTACCAAACCAGATTTTTGAACGGATCTTGCATACCTTGCTAATCCCCAGGCATTCTCTTGAATTGATAGTTTTGAAGGACAACCATCATTTGTAATTTGCAGAACTGCTCTCCATTTTGCAAATCTTGCACCTTGTTCATAATATTTTGCTGCTCTTTCAACTAACCCATCTAGGCCAGAGCAAAAAGTTTCTACATCTCCTCCTCCAGGAAGTGGATTTAGACCTTTATCGACTTTTATACCTGGAATAATACCTAAATCATTTAGTTTCTTAACCATTGACTCACCATCTTGATGATTCTGAAAAAGAGTTTCTTCGAAGAGGATTGCACCACTTATATACTTCCCAAGTCCTTCTGTAGTAAAAAGCATTCCTCTATATGCCTTCCTATTGTCTTCAGTATTCTCAACGCCAATTCCAGCGAGTCTTTTACCTACTGTTTTAGTGGATTCATCTACCGCTAATATCCCTTTCCCTTTAGAAGCTAGTAATTGAGCATTCTCTTTAAGCTCGTTTTTGTAATAATTTAAAGCCATTCTTTAATAATTCAGTTCAACTGATTTTTCCAGAATATGAAAAAAAAATAAAATCAATCCAATACTTTATCGGGTGATAATTGCTACTTGTAGATGTATAGCTTTAAATTTTGATTCTTAATCCGCTTTTCGAAGATTCTCTTATAGCTTCGCAAACTTTATGACTCTCCAGTCCCTCACATAATCCTGGAATGATAGGTGTTTGATTAAAAATACTCTTAGCCCATAAATTTTGAATTCTTAAAACTGGAGCTATTCTTCCATCAGTCCATGTTTTTTCAAAATTAAATCTTGAATCTGCAGTTAGATTTTGTATTTTATTTTCATTGTTTGAATATTTCAAATTAAAACCATGGACGTAATCTTTTTGGTTCTCGCTTTTAAGAATAAGTGAACCTTCGCTTCCATATATTTCTAAACTAAAACCTCTACCATTTTTAGAAATCGATGATAGAGATACCTGACATGGAATAAGATTGGAGCTATAGTTTGATATTTCTATATTAGCAAGACAAACGTCCTCGCTAGTAACTTCATTAAAATCAGATGAATTAGCTAAAGGTCTTTTTTTGATTGATGTTGCTAACTTGCCAGATACATTTATTGATTCTCCAAATAACCAATTCAACATATCGAATGCATGAGTACCTAAGGCGCCAATAACTCCTCCACCTTTTTCTTCCAAAGAATACCAATTCCAAGATCTTTTAGGGTCGGATCTGCTACCCATTAACCAATCTAATTTGACTAAATATATTTCTCCTAAAATATTTTCATCAATAAGTTTTTTTGTCTGAAGAAAAAGGGGTACCGCTCTATATTCGAAATCAACACATACGCTTAAGTTATTAATCAAAGAAATCCTCTGAAGCTCTTCTATTTCAGAGGACGATAGTGAAACAGGTTTTTCTAATAGCAAATTTTTATTATTCTCAAGAGCTTGTTTTGCTAATTTAAATCTTGATTCAGGAGGAGTAGCAATAATAATCCCATCAATTTCTTGAGATTTAACTAAGTCTTCCCAATCATGAAAAAACTCTAATCCAGTTTCTTTCTCTAGAATTGATTTTTGCTTTTTGTCATAATGATAAATAGCAACAGGAGTTAAATAATTCGACTCTTTTAACGCTTCTAAATGTACTTTTTTACCAAACCCTAGTCCGGCGATTGCTATTTTCAATTTTTTATTTTTAGAATTCATTATTATCCATTTATAAACTCTGAACAGCTATTTTCAATAACTACATCTATTAATTCATCATTATTGGAAGTTTGCCATTTTGTATTGAATTGAGGTATTCCATTTATTGAGGTATCTTTAAACTTTTTTTCATCGCAATTAATTCTCATTACATAAAGTGATAACTCTCCATCATCATCAGAATTAGTTGGATTTTTGAAGAACTTTGTTAAGACAGTTATTTCACCATTTGGAAGCGACTTAATACTGCCTTTATCAAGCCATTCTTTCCCGTCATTATTCTCTTTTAGTAGGACCCAGTCAACATTTCCTATCCCATAAGAATATGGCGCAAAATTTAAAATAAAAAGTAAAAGGCTTAAAGAAAAATAAAAGAAATTTGAAATAATTCTCATTTTATATATTTGCTTTTGCTAGTTCTTTTACACCATGAATTTTTAAAATTTTAGTCAGAGTATCCTTGAGATCTTTCCTTTTAACTATTACATCAACAAAACCATGCTCAAGCAGATATTCAGCTGTTTGAAAATTATCGGGTAATTTTTCTCTTAATGTTTGTTCTATAACCCTTCTTCCAGCAAATCCAATAAGAGCTTTAGGTTCCGCCAAAATTAAATCACCTAACATTGCAAAGCTTGCTGTTACCCCCCCAGTGGTTGGATGAGTTAATAAGGGCATATAAAGAAGATTTTTCTCTTTATGTTTTTTTAGTGCTCCAGATATTTTTGCCATTTGCATAAGACTTAACATGCCTTCTTGCATCCTTGCTCCGCCTGATGCGCAAACAACAAGAATTGGAAAATTTTCTAAAGTAGCTCTTTCAATTATCCTTGTAATTTTCTCACCAACTACTGAACCCATGGATCCTCCCATAAATCTAAAATCCATAACAGCTAATGCTAAAGGCATTGAATTTACAGAACAGATACCTGTTACGACTCCATCTCTTAAACCTGTGCCTGCTTGACTTTCTTTAATTCGATCAGCATATGATCTTCTATCTTTAAAACCTAAAGGATCTGTAGGACTTAGTGAACTATCAAACTCTTCGAATGAATTTTTGTCAGCAATTATATTTATCCTTTCATCACTATTAATCCTATTGTGGTGTCCACAATTACTACAAACATTGAAATTTGAAATTAGGTCTTTTCTATAGGCTACTTGCGAACATTCTGAACATTTAACCCATAACCCATCTCCCTCATCAGTATCTTGCGAAACTTTCCCAACAAATTGATCTTTACGCCTCGCGGCAAACCAGTCGATTAATGACACAACGTTTCCTGTTTTTTCTATTTAAATCTAAATAAGGTACTTTTATCAAGAAAGATATATAAAAATTTGAGATCATCTAGATTAAAAACTCCTCAAAATTAAAAAAAAATATAATGATTTGAGTTGATCAACGAAAATTAATTATTATTTATTTTTTTCCTCAATCATTTTATGAATTATTGGAGTGAGAATTAGTTCCATTGCAAAACCCATTTTTCCTCCATTTACGACGATACTTGTTGGACTTGACATGAATGAATCGTTAATCATTCCAAGCAAGTATTGAAAATCAATCCCCCATTTCTCTCTTGCCCCTTTTCTGAAATGTATGATTACAAAGCTTTCATCAGGAGTTGGGATATTTCTGCATATGAAAGGATTAGAAGTATCAATTGTGGGAATTCTTTGAAAATTAATATCGGTTTTGCTGAATTGTGGGCAAATGTGATTTATATAATCAGGCATTCTTCTCAATATAGTATCCACAATGGTTTCCGCTGAGTAACCTCTTTCTGCGTTATCTCTATGAATTTTTTGAATCCATTCTAAATTTGTTATCGGAACAACACCAACAAGTAAATCAGCATAAGATGCCACATTGTATCCTTCACCTTCTACCCCGCCATGCAAACCTTCATAAAAAAGTACGTCTGTTCCCTCAGGAATATCTTCCCATGGAGTAAATTGCCCAGGTTCTAAGGATGTACCAAGTCTTGTATTATGTTCTTCTGCTTCTTCAAGACTATGTAGATAATATCTTTTCTTTCCTCCTCCAGTTTCACCATAGATTTTAAAAAGTTCTTCTAGCTTGTCAAAAAGATTAGCCTCTGGACCAAAATGAGAGAAATTTTCACCTTTTGAAAGAGCTTCTGCCATAGCTTTTTTCATAGGCATTCTTTCAAATCTGTGGTAACTATCACCTTCTACAACTGCGGGAACGATATCTTCTCTGGCAAAAATATGCTCAAAGGCTCTTTTTACTGTACTTGTTCCTGCTCCTGAAGATCCTGTTACAGCGACTACTGGATGACGTTTTGACATTTTTTAAAAACAATATCCCATGATTCTGACAGGTCATATGCCAACTTTATGTTTTACTTAAAAATATTTTTTTATTTATTAATTTTTTTTTTAAATTTCATCCATTATTTTATCTCCGATTTCACTGCAAGATAAAACTTCAGAAGACCCATCAGCTAAATCTGCTGTTCTAAATCCTTTTGATAAAACTTTATCAATGGCAGTTTCTAAATTTTCTGCAGCTTCTTCTTCATTTAATCCAATTTTTAACATCATGGAAGCAGATAAAAGCATTGCTATAGGATTCGCTATGTTTTTACCAGCTATATCAGGAGCCGAACCATGAACCGGTTCAAAAACTCCTGGACCATTATTGTTTAAAGAAGCAGATGGAAGCATACCAATAGAACCAGTTAACATTGCAGCTAAATCGCTTAAAATATCACCAAATAAATTACTAGTTAAAATCACATCAAATTGACTAGGATCTCTAACCAATTGCATTGCTGCATTGTCAACGTACATATTGCTTAGAGATATATTTTTATCTTTTGAAGTGATATTTAGAACTGTATCTCTCCACAATTGACTAACCTCAAGAACGTTTGATTTATCAACAGAACATATTTTTTTATTTCTTTGGTTAGCAATTTTTATTGCGATTTCCGTTATTCTCTCTATTTCGGCAGAATCATAAACCATTGTATTGAAAGCTTTTGGGACTTTTATATTTGTTATATGTCCTCTTGGTTTTCCAAAATAAATACCCCCTATTAATTCTCTTACAACAATAAGATCTACATCCTCAACGATTTCTTTTTTTAATGTACTTGCATCTAAGAGAGATTTTCTTATTTTGACAGGCCTGATATTTGCGAAAAGGTTTAGGGCAGATCTTAACTTTAGTAACCCACTCTCTGGCCTTAATTCTCTTGCAAGAGAGTCATATTTAATATCTCCAACACATGCTAAAAGTACAGCATCACTTTTTTTACATTGATCCAGTGTCTCATCAGGAGCAGGAGTCCCAAATCTTTCATAAGCAATCCCTCCAAATAATTTTTCAATAATATTAATATCGAAATTATGATTTTTTGAAAGCTTTTTTAAAACTTTTTTTGAAACTTCTGAAATCTCTGGTCCAATTCCGTCTCCTGACAATAAAACAATCTTATATTTCTTCATTTAAATTTTTGTTTAATAGAACAATAAATTATTGCTTGTCTAATTGTCTAAGTTTTTTTGCCAATTCTGGTAATTTTTTAAAAATACTTGAACTCCTTAGCCATGATTTATTTTCCATTGCGGGGAAACCACTAATTACCTTGCCATCTTCTATGTCACGATGGATTCCGCATTTTGAACTTGCAATGACATTATTACCAACTTTTACTCTATTATTTACTCCTACTTGCCCTGCCAAAATAACACCATCTCCAATATTTGCTCCTCCAGCAATACCAACTTGTGCTGCAAATGCACAATTCTTTCCAATTTTAACCCCATGACCTATTTGTATTAAATTATCCAACTTTGTTCCCTCATCAATAAAAGTAAATCCAACTGCGGGTCTATCAACACAACAATTCGTTCCAATTTCTACAAAACTCATTATTTTTACACCACCTTTTTGAGGCATCTTTACCCATTTGCCATTTTTAGGAATAAAACCAAATCCCTCTGATCCAATAACAGAATTTGAATTAATTACACAATTATCTTTTAGAATGGTATTTTCGAAAATAACACAATTTGGATGAATTATATTATTATTTCCTATTCGAACATTGCCTAAAATTGATGATCCAGGAAGAATATGATTATTGTCACCAATTACAGTATTTTCTCCAATGTAGACATTAGGTCCAATATGGCAATCTGCTCCAATTATTGCTGTTTTATCTATAACCGCTGAAGCGTGAATCCCTGGTTTGAAATTGATAGTTTTATATAAACAATCCAATACTTCTGCAAATGCAATTCTTGGATTTTTAACGATTATGTTTGATATATTGAGTTTCTTTAGGGCACTAACGATTTCATCGTTGTTAGTAGTTATTATTACTGATGCTTTAGTTTGATCTAATTTTTCTTTAAGGATATTATTTTCTTCTAAAAAAGATATTTGATTTTTAACTGCAGTATCTAATGAGGCAGCATCATCTATATTTAAATCTTCGAAAATATTGGCACTAATAAAATTTGAATTTCCTTTTTTTATTAGATCAACTAAATCACTTAAAAGCATTTTTCAGTTTTAATTTTTTTCTAAGAGAGAGCAAGAACATCTCTATGTACGACAATTATCGAGGAGTTGTTATTTTCTTTATTATTTAAGATACTTCTTAATCTGTCGCTACTTATGGAAACTAAACCTTTTGCAACTTCTTTATCATTTGTATTCACGATTTTAACTGCCTGATTAACCGTAAAATTTCCTTCTACATTCTTAACGCCAACCGCTAAAAGTGAGGCACCTTTTTTTTTAATTGCAAAAGAAGCACCATCATCTAACGTAATTTTCCCTACTGTTTGAATTGCATGTGAAAGCCAACTTTTTTTGTTCCCAATAGGTTTTTCTACTGGATAAAATAAAGTGCCAATTTTATTATCATGAAAAATTTCAATTAAGTTTTTTTTGTTAGTTCCATCAACTAGTTGGACTTCAACTCCTCCTTTTGTGGCTATTTCTGCAGAAATTAATTTTGTAGAAATTCCTCCTGTTCCCCATTCATTATTAGAGTTTTGAATATTTTTATCTTTAATTTCTTTTAATTCACTATTATGAACTTCTTTAATAGGAAGCGCATCTTTATTATTACGTGGATCTTTTGAGTATAGATTTTCAATATCGGTTAATAAAATAAGCTTGTTAGCATTTATAGCTAAGGCAACTAAAGCAGAGAGGGTATCATTATCTCCATATTTAAGCTCTTCATTTGCTACGGTATCATTCTCATTAACTATTGGAATAACATTCAAATCGATTAATTTTTTTAAAGTTTTAGAAGCGTTATTAAAGGATTCTCGTGAATTGAAATCAGCTTTAGTTATTAAAATTTGAGCAATATTATGACCTAATTTATTAAATACTTTATCGTATAAGGACATTAAATTAACTTGACCTACTGCAGCAGTAGCTTGAAGGGTGCTTAAATCATTTGGTCTCGTTTTAATATTTAATTTTTGACAACCTAATCCAACTGCTCCACTAGTTACTAAAATTAATCTGTTTCCTTTTGAAAGAAAACTTGTAAAGGATCTAGAAAGGGTTTCAATAACTTCTTCTGTAGATGCTTCCTCTGTTCCTCTTAAAATACTAGTACCAATTTTTATAACCCAAGTTTTCATTTTATAAAATGAGAAATTAATTTTTCTATTGTCAAAGTTAAATTAAATTTAATAGGCAAGCCATCTCTATTTAATCGCTTAACTAATATTGTTTTTATATCACATCTATTACCAACAATAATATCTGTAAAAATTCTGTCGCCAATAATGGCTATATGTTTTGGTTCTCTTCCAATTTCTTTGATAGCAGACAAAGTTACTTTTTTTCTTGGTTTTGATGCATTGTATTTATACCTTAAATTTAATTCTTTCGCTATTTTTGCGATTCTTTTTTTTGATGGATTATTACTTATTAGATATAAGGAGAAAAGTTTTTTAGATTCTATGATCCAATTTTTTACAGCTTTTGGGATCATATTTGATTTTCTATTTACTAGAGTCCCATCCACGTCTAGCAATAAAGAATTAATTCCTTTTTTTTGCAACTCAGATTGAGAAATATTATATATTGGTAAGTTTGAATCCCAATTGACTTTTAGGATAGATCTCATTTATTTTAAGAACTACTTTTTTCAAGCTCAGTTTCAATCAAAGGTTGAATTTTATCGAACTCATCATCTTCAACTAATGAGGCACCTTTGTCTTTTAATTTACCCACAATAAAAAAAGGATCTAGTGGAATATATAAGCCATATTCTTGGTCAAAAAGATTAAAGTTAACGAGCAATTCATAACTCTCACTATCATCATCGACGTAATCTTCTTCTAATTCATCGTAAATTGGTTCTTCAAGTTCTCCTGAGACCGTTAATGTAACTGCTGATCTGATAAGTCTTAAATCATGTTCTTGAAGAACTGCTTCAGCATTTTTTAGTATTTGTTCATTTTTATCTATTTTCTCAATTAGTTCAGGTTCATCTTTTTCATTTATCTTAAAAAGACTTACTGGAGTATCAACTGGCGTTAATAAAGCATATTCTTGGCCTTCAACACTCACTAATTGTTCAAGATAACAAAATAGCTCGTTTCCATTTGAGTCATTTAATAAAAGAGTCTGTGCATCATAATTATCATTTGAATTGGCTTCTTTCATTTAAAAATTATCTGTTCTTTTTAAATACTAATATTTTATCTGACGTTTACCAGCTATTTCTTCTAATTCAGGACCCTCTTCGATCCATTGTTCAAGTATTATTTTTGCTGAAAAACTATCAATCAATCCGGATTTATCTTTTTTTATACCAAATCTATCTGAAGATTCCCAAGTTGAACTATGTTCGTTGACGTAAGAAAATGGAAGCTTTAATTCATTTGAAAGTAATTGGCCGTAATTTTTACAGTCAATAGCTTGAGTGGTCATTTGACCTTCCTCATCTAGTGGAATACCCACAATAAATCCAGTCAAATTAAATTCATTTATATAATTTCTAATGATTTTAATCTCTTGATTATTTTCAAACCGTTTTACTGCTGGCAGTATATTTGATGTTATGCAGAGGGGATCACAATAAGCTAATCCTATCCTTTTGGTACCTATATCTAAACTCAAAATTGACTTGGGTTTGGGTTTGCCAAATTTCACTTTGTTTTTAATGGAAAAGGAGATGGATATGGATTACCTTGTGGACTTAACTTTTCAAAGATTGATTCCAAAGATTGATTTATTATATTTACTTGTTTGGCTTCATTCTTAACTATTGTGTTCCTGATAAGAATTATTTCTTGATTTTTTTCTTTGAGATTACATTCTTCGAGAAAAAGATTTAATTGAGAATTTTCTTTATAGGTTTTTAAATATGAAACAGGTGATTTTTCAAAAAACCTCTTTATAAATTCTTTTAAAATAGAATTGAATCTCTTATCCCAATATCTACTAATAGTTAAAGTATAAATTTCTTCATTTTGATAATTAATATCTTTTAAAATTGTACATAAAACTGAATTTTCATATATTAAGGCACCACTCTTAGAGTTATTTCTTTTAAGAATGTCGTCTTGATCAAAATCTAAAATATTTCTTATTAAAGGAGATTGATTTGATCTTATGAAATTAACTATTTTTAAAATATTTTGTTTATTAATGTTTTCGAATTCATTAATTAATGCATAGGCATTGGTATTTAGATTTATTGATTTATTTAGATCAGAACCATCCCAAAGGATTATCTCTCCTAACGGTTGAAAGCCTAATTCTCTTGAGTTTGATATGAGGTCAACATTATTTATATCAGCGTTAATTATCCAACTTGAAGTTTTGATGTCTTTTATTGAGATAGCTTTTTTTATCAAACCTAAAGTTAATTGTTTATCTGTTAAAGAACACTTGTTGGTAATTAACTTGGGCTTGGATATTTTTAAGCAAGTTTCTTTTTTGTTTAAAGGAAAAATATTCAAATAACCAATAATTTCGTTTCCATATATAGCAATTATGCATTTATTTTTATTTTTCTTAAGATTATTTAAAAAAATTTTTAAGTCATCAAAAGTGTTTATAATTGCCATTTTTAAAAACCAATTATTCAATTCCTTATTTTTAATATCTATTAAAAGATTAATGTGCCTTATATGGAGATCTTCAAAAGTTACTTCCATTCCTTGTTTAGATTGAAAAGAATAAGAGGTATCTTTTTTCATTTACTTTATTTCTCTTATTAATACTATAGGTGTTTTTTCATCTCCATTGCCAGCTGGATTAGATATTAAGTTTCTTTTGAGTATTTTATTTACTTTTTTATTTGAACTAGCTAAGACTTTCACACCTCCAAGATCATTAACATCGACAACAGCAACATCTATATTTAGATAGTTCGAGACCTCCTTACAAAATAAATCCGCATTGAGAGGACCCATAACTATACTCTTGTCGAAAGGTGTAATTGTACCGCTTATATCATCAATGAGGGATGATTCTGAACCAGTTAACCTATAAAACATACCCTTAATACCAACTAATTTGAAGAGAAATCCAACAAATAGTGCAAAGGTTATTCTTGTGACTCCGATTCTATTAATTAGTAATTGCATGCCGCAAGCTGTTGCGAGACTGCTAGTAGGGTGAAAAAAATAACATAATGCTTTCGAAAATAAACTATATTTTAAATTTTGAGGGGAAATATATCTATTTTGCATAATCGCTAGTGGACTCTCACCGATTGTCAAAATATCATTTTTTTCTGCAATTCCTTTACAGTATTCAATCACAGTATTTACTGGGTTATCAAAGCAACCAAGTAAATCAGTTTTAATAGCAAAAGCTTTGTATTTATTATTTATAGGAATTTCAAAAACTTCTTTAGGTCTTTGTTTTTGACCATATAAATTAATTAAAAAACAATCCTTATTATTTGAAATACCAAAATGTCCATAGTTCTCCCAAAATACTTTTAGCCATAGATATTGTATTTTTTTTCTTAAATTATTATTTCTAAATTTATATATGATTCTTACAAATAATTCTGAATTTGACTTGATAATTGTTGTTGGCCAATAATTTTTTAAATTCTTAATTTTATTATTATTGTGTATATAAATATCTTCTTGATAGTTTAAATTTTGGCAATATTCGTTTCCTTTACTCTTGAAAAAATCTAATTCAAAATTTATATTAGATACCATTGTCTCTTTGGTTTTACTTGTATTAATTATTTTTAAATCAATAATTAATTCGTTTAATCCATCTTTTTTTTTGATTTTGTAATTTATAGGTACCATATTTAACATTGATTTGGGTGAGTTTTTAATATATAAATCCGAAAGAATTAAAAAAATAAAAAAAGCTAAGAAGATATTTATTAATATCATTTTTTTTTAATTAATTTTTGTTTTTATCTTTGTTTTTATCTTTTTTTTCAGAAATGATACTGTTGTATTCATTAAAACTTTCTACAGAAAATTCTGTATCTTTAATATCAATTCCTTTTAAATCTCCTATAACTTTGTTTAATTCATCGATATTAATCATTCCATTTTGATCATATTTAACTTCACCGTCACTGTTTAAAATTATTGTTTGTGGAATTAATCCGTTCCAATAATAATTAGGTTCATTTGGAAGATCAGACTTTTCTTTATCCTGTAATTCATCAGTAGTTAGAGCGATGATATCTATATTATTTCTCCATATCAAATCTAAACCAGATATTATCGGAGCCATAGCTTTACTATCAGAGCTGTCATCAAGATAAAAAAATAAAACTGCGACTCTTTTATTTTTTAATGATTCCTGAAGAGTTGTCTGGGGAGGAACTATAGCCCCATTGCCTGCGTATATTGGGAAGATGTTGCCATCGTAACTATTAGAATCTCTAGAGGCATTTGCTTTATATGGACTTAAGAAAATTAATGCTATTAGGATCCATTGAATTATTTTCATTAAAGTTTAAAAACTTACTTTGAACTTGATCTTCCTAATCCTTGAAGGATTCCTTTCCCCACTAAACCGATAGCTTTGCCAACGACCTTTGTAAGGAAAGTTACGAAAAGATTACCAAAGTATTTTACCGCAACTTCTAATTGCGGTGCTACGGCATCTCTTATCTCAACTAACAATGTAACTTGTTTTTGTAGCCATTCTAGATTCTCTAATTCTTTTTCCCTATTTTCATTTTTAAAGTAACGGGTAAATTTTTTATCGATAATATCAATATATTCTCGTTTACTCTCATACAAGTAGATAGGCATATAAATATATTCATGCCAGCGATTGTAGTTATTAATATTATTTCTAAATCTTTCAAAATTTCTTGTTGATTGTAATTCGGGATTTATAAGTACAGTTCTTAATTCAGGCCAAGAAGAACAAATATTGAAGATTTCAGAAGCTAATAAATTACAGTTCCTTATTGTCCAATTTGAAATTATATTTTCAAGGATTAAAAACGATTCTGTTTCATATAGAGGTAGTAATTTTCCATCATAGTCAAGAGCTTCATTTTTAATAATTGGCTCAATAAAAATTATTGATTCATGTGATTCTCTATCTATCTCTTCGCAACTTACCTCACTATAAATAAAATCATTTATTGAAATAGATTCGTTTCCTTTTTTTAATCGAAAATAGCTGTCTGTGATATTTGAAATTGTATTAACTTTAAGTTCTTTTATGAGTGAATTTAAATCATCTTTAAAATCTTTCTCCTTATATTTTTCTTTAATATTTTTTACCAAATTATCTAACTCATCTAACATTTTGCAAATTAGTCGTGAAATGAATTCTTTCTTTATCCCAGAGAGAATAATTGATGAATTATTAAATTCAACCTGTAAATTAGTTGAGCTATACCTTTCTTTTAGTCTATTTAAGATTAAATTCCATATTTCTGTAGTGTTTTTATCTTTAATGAAAACAGTGTTCTTATTTTCAAGATTAATTTTATTTTCAGTGTAAAGCGCCTCTGTATAAAGTTCTAGTGAATTACCCCATAAGAAAATCAGAAAAGATTTTGCAGTAATAAGTTCTCTTAATCTGCCTTTTAAAATGAATTTATAAAATTCTGGTGTTGAATCAGAGTTGACATATTTGAATATGGAATTAATTTCAGAATCTATTTGTTTAAGACCTGAAGTTAGTATTTTTTGACTAAAAGAAAGAGGCTTATATTTGTTTAATTTAATTCGGGAATTATTTTCAATATCAAATACCCTTCCTCCATTTGAAATGGTATCAATAGATTCAAGAACTTTTTCTGCACTGGGATTTAAAAGAAAACCTTCGGCATTTAACGATGGAGGGGTATTTGCTTCATAAACAAGTTCGCCAGAGAGAATTATAAGAAACTTTGACTCATCATATCTTTCTCCTAATTTTAATAATTCTAACCTTATAAGATCTTCTGATTGGAAATTAAGAACATTCCAAATAACTAAATCCGGAGTTTTATCGCTTGTTCCGTTATTAAAATAAATGTCTAAATTTGGGTCTAGTGATGTTAACTTAAGCGATAATGATTCTGCTATTAAGCTTGGAGCAATAATCAATATCGATTTTTTTGAAATTAATTCCAAGACTAAATTTTTCATCTCTTATACAAAATTAACTAACAATTACTTTAATTACCAGCCTTAAATCAATTTATATCCTCTTTTACGCGTAGTAATTTTTGTTTAAATCAAAGTCATTTAATCTCTTTGATGACAATACATTATTCGCTTCGTTTATAGAAAATTTATTTTCATAAAGAGCTTTACCTACAATTACTCCAAAGAGTCCAGAATTTTCAAATTTTACTAACGATAACAAATCAGAAATTGAACCAACACCTCCTGAGGCAATTACTGGAATATCTGTAATTTCAAGTATGCTATTTATGAATTCTTCATTTGTGCCTTCTAACGTCCCATCTGTATTTATATCTGTAACAATAAAACTAGCGATTTTAAATGAAGAAAACTCCTTTACTAAATCTGTGGCTAAAATATTAGATTGCTCAAGCCAACCCCTTGTACTAACTTTTCCATCTTTTGCGTCTATCCCAACAATTATCCTTCCAGGAAATTTATTTGATAAGTCTTTAACTAATTCTTTATTTTCTATCGCAGAGGTTCCCATTATAACTTTCTCAATACCATAAGAAAATAATTGTTCTATCCTTTCTTGAGACCTTATCCCCCCACCTATTTGAATAGGTATGTTAACTGTTTTTGCAATTTTTTTTATTGATTTATCGTTTGTTGGATATCCAGTTTTTGCAGCATCCAAATCAACTATATGTATATATTTTGCTCCTTCGCTTTCCCAAAATTTAGCCTGCTCGTGTGGTTCTTTTGTGAAGTCTTTTCTTTTATTGAAGTCGCCTTTAAAAAGCCTTACACACTTACCATTCATTAAATCAATTGCTGGTATTAGTTCCATAGAATCGTCCTTTTCATTAATTACTTCTTAGTAGTACTATTCAATATGTAATTCTATTTAAGATTACTACTTCAGTTAAATATTTTTTGAATATGAAAATTCTTGTAATGGGTGGCACCAGATTTGTTGGCAAGTCTTTGGTTGGAAAGTTATTAAGTAAAAATTATGATATTGATATTTTCACGAGAGGTAATAAAAGTAATCCTGAAAAAACAAATTTAATTAAGGGTGATAGAAATAGCTCAGAAGATATCGTCAGGCTAAGAAAGAAAAAGTATGATGTTGTCTATGATATCTCTGGAAGAGAGTTAAAACAGACAAAACTTCTTATAGAAAATTTAGATAATTCTTTCCATAGATATATCTATGTCAGCTCTGCAGGTGTATATAAAGATAATTGTGAATTACCATTATCCGAAGTTGATCCAATTGATCCAGATAGTAGGCACAAAGGAAAGTTTGAGACAGAAAATTGGTTAAAAAACCAAAAAATTCCTTTTACAAGTTTTAGACCTACTTATATTTATGGACCAGGAAATTATAATAAAATTGAAAATTGGTTTTTTGAAAGGTTATTTAGTAAAAAAACTATACCAATCCCTGGTGATGGATCTTTAATTACCCAGCTAGGCCATGTTTCTGATCTAACTGATGTAATGATTAGGTGCATGAATTTTGAAAATTCTAAAAATAATATTTACAACTGTTCAGGAGAAAAAGGAGTAACAATCAAGGGTTTAATTTATTTCTGTGCGAATGTTCTTGGATTAAACCAAAATGAGATTTCTTTAAGAACATTTGATTTTCAAAAATTAGATCCTAAATCTCGAAAGGGATTTCCAATTAGATTAAATCATTATCAGACTGATATCTCAAAGATTAAACGTGATCTAGAGTGGGTGCCAACTTTTGATTTGCTTAATGGTTTAAAGGATAGTTTTGTGAAAGATTTTAATAATAAAAAGAGTGAGGAGTTTGATGAAAATTCAGATCATATTCTTTTTAATTCTTAAATAGCCTAGTAAAGTCACAAAAGTCAGAATGAATCCTAACCAATAAAAAATTAAAGCCAAATTATTCAATAAGCTTATTTTTAATGGTGTAAAGAAGGTTATTACTGAAATAAAAAAGAAAAATGTTTTAAATTTACCCAACATAGATGCAGGTAAACCGTCTTTTGTAGAGTTTCTCAGGCTAGATATAATTAATTCTCTAAATAAAATTAATGACAAAGACCAAAAGGGTATAAAATTATTTTTACAAAGGAAGGTTAAAGGAATTAAATAGAATACTTTATCGCTTAAGGGATCTAGGATAGCTCCTAATCTGGTTTGAAGATTAAATTTTCTTGCTATTAACCCGTCAAAATAATCAGTTAAACCTCCAATAATGATCAATATTAAGACATACAAAGGTCTATTAATTTCTAAAAAAAGTATTAATGGAAATACGAGGAAAAGTCGAGATATCGATAATAAGTTAGGAATATTAAATGCCAAATTTTTAAGATTTTTTCTTATTATCAAATTAGTTTTTGTATATAAAAAATATATTACACTCTCAAGAAGCTTAAATATTTAGTAAAAATTTTAAATTGTTTTTAATGCTGGATTTAAAATTTAAATTAAATCTGAATCCTAAAGATTATAAACTCATCTTCTTTTTATGTTTGATGATGTTTTATATTACAAAATTATTCCTTATATCTAATGCAGCCTCATAGCCTAAAGCTATCTCCAGAATCTGATTTGATAAATTCAATAAAAGAATATTCTTTATCTAATAATTTATACGGGTATGTTTCTGGAGTGGTTGGTAATCTAAGAACAGTTTGTATTCAATGCCCAGGAAATCAAGAGATAAATAAATTTGAGGGAAATCTAGAGATAGTTTCTTTAAATGGACATTTTAATAAAGGAGATGTTCATTTACATTTGAGTTTTGCAGATGAGGGATGTAATGTCTTCGGCGGGCATCTTGAGGAGGGATGTATTGTAAAAAAAGGTACTGATATATTATTACTTTCTTTTGAACGAAAAATTATTAATATCTCAAGTAATGATTTTTTAAAAAATGAATCACGTGTTAAAGCATATATTTTAAAGGATTGTCCTTGGTCTAAAAGAGCAATTAGGTTGCTTAATTCTTTATCTATCCCTCATGAAGTTACTTTAATAGACAATGATGAGAGCTTTAAAAAAATAATGGCTCACAGTAACCATAATACTTTCCCTCAAATATTTTTAGATAGTAAATTTTTTGGAGGATATGATGAACTTTCAGAACAAGCAAAAAGGGATAACTTAATTTCATTTAAGTAATCTAAATTTAACTATCACGATTAGAAAGCTTTTCTGCAACTAATTCGTCCTCTAACTGCTTTATTAATCTTGATACAAGACTTTGAAATTCTGGTTGACAACCTTTAAATGCAGCTTTGTGTCTTATTGGCTCATTTCTAGTTCTTAAATCAGTAAGCATTAATTGTAATGCGTCAATTTTGGGATCTATTTTCATAGTTTTAATTTATATATTTACATCTTTTAAATCATTTGCATAGCTTTTTTAAAAGATATCTTTTTATTATCATTCGAACTTGTAACTTCTATTAATTTATTTATGGATTCCTTGTTTTTTAAAGAATCTATACAACATTGCGCAACTAATCTTCTTGGGATTGATCCATTAATTTGAGTATCCTCTTTTGAATAATTTATATTTTCTGATTTAATATCTTCATTTTCCTTTAATCCTCCAGGTCTAATAATAGTCCATTCGAAATTTGAATTTCGTAGAAAGTTTTCACCTAATTTCTTCCAAATGAGAATTAAACCAAATAAGTTTAATGGGTGAAATAATTTACCAGTACAAAGGGAACTAACTAAAATAACTCTTTTAATACCAACTCTTTTGCAACTCTTTAATTGCCTGTATACACCTAATGCATCAACTTTTGCCGGACCAGTTAAATCTAATGATGCTCTCGCTCCAGTCGCAATTACCAAAGCATCAATATCTTTTAAAGCTTTATCAAGTTCTTCTTTTTTGTCTAATGAAACCCTAATTGTTTCTAAATTCTCTAGTCCTGCTAAGAGTTTTGAATTCTTTCTAATGATTTGCCTTACTTTATATCCTTTCTTAATTGCTTCTTCGGAAATTCTATAACCTGTTTTTCCCGATGCACCAGTAATTGCTATTTTCATAATTAAAAAACTAATTTAAATATTATATAAATTTCTTAAGGCTTTTTACATATAAATTTCTTTTTTCTTTTGGGATAAAGAGTGCGGCACAAATAACATTTTGTTCCATCACAGCCTCTTGCTGTGCAGTATTCTCTGCCATAAAAGATTATTTGCAAATGTAAGGTATTCCAATCATTAACAGGAAATATTTTTTTCAGATCTTTTTCTGTTTGCACTACGCTATCTCCATTTGATAGCCCCCATCTTTGTGACAACCTGTGTATGTGAGTATCGACAGGGAATGAGGGAATTTTAAAGACTTGAGACATTACAACTGATGCTGTTTTATGACCTACCCCTGGCAGAGATTCAAGCTTCTCAAAAGAATCTGGGACGGTGCCATTATGCTTCTCAATCAATAGTTTAGATAAGTTATAGATGTTCTTTGATTTTTGATTAGATAGACCTAAAAATTTTATGTATTCGTAAATGCCATTAATACCTAGCTGCATCATCTTTTCTGGATTATCTGCAACCTTAAATAAGCTTTTTGTTAATTCATTAACTTTCTTATCTGTTGATTGAGCACTTAAAACTACGGCGACTAGAAGAGTATATGCATTTGTATGGTCAAGGGGTATTGGAGGCGATGGATATAGCTTTTTGAGTTCCTTGCGTATTATCTCTGCTCTTTCAGACTTTCTCATTAAATTTGAAAATAAAATGGTGTATAAAATTATACAAGGTATATGTTAGGTGAATATTTTCTGCTAACTTAATATATTTGAATAAGAAGAACTTAGTGAAAAATGATGCGTTAATAATTGATGATTTGCATCATAAATATGATAAAAGAGAATGTTCAAATTGGATATTAAACGAAATTAACCTGAAAATTGAAAATGGCGAATTGTTAGGGTTGCTTGGTCCTTCTGGTTGCGGAAAAACTACTCTTTTAAGATTAATCGCGGGCTTCGAATATCCCTCTAAAGGAAGGATTTCTCTTAATGAAAAGGAAATTTCAAGTAGAAAAAAAATTCTTAGTCCTGAGAAAAGAAATATTGGTATGGTTTTTCAAGACTATGCACTTTTCCCTCACTTAACTGTTTTGGAAAATGTAACTTTTGGTTTGAAAAACAAAAAAGACAGATCTAGAGTTGATTATTTATTAAATGTTGTTGGTCTTGATAGTTTTGTTGGAAGGTACCCACATGAACTGTCTGGAGGCCAAAAACAAAGACTCGCAATTGCGAGAGCTCTTGCTCCAGGTACAAATTTTATTTTATTAGATGAACCTTTTTGTAGTCTTGATATGCATGTCAAACTTAAATTGAGAAGTGAACTCCCTAATATCCTAAAAGGTTGTAATGCAAGCGGATTGATGGTTACTCATGATCCGGAAGAGGCGATGTCAATTTGCGATAAGGTCGCCGTTATGAATGATGGGAAAATACATCAAATTGATACGCCAATTAACCTTCTAAATAATCCCAAGACCATATTTGTTAGTAGTTTTATTTTGGGTAATAATATTGTTAATCTCAAAAAAAATGGTAATTCATATATTTCTTGTTTAGGCGAAATAAATAGTTCATATTATTTGAAAAATACAAGTATCAAAAGTTTGTCAATTTCTCCTAAATTTATTTCAATTAAAAGATCAGAATCTGGTGATGCGATTGTCATATCTAAAGAATTCCTTGGAGAATTTCTTATATATAAAGTATCTATTAATGGAGACATATTAAGGGTTAGAACTGATATTAATAATCTTCTTAATAATGGCGATAAATGTTCTCTTTCTATTAATAAAAATAGTTATTATTTTTTATATCCCGGAGCATATAAGGAATATATATAGATTTTTTTTATAGGCAATTACACTTGCCCCCCTTCCAATTAGAGCATTTTTTCTTTTTACATTTCTTTTTTTTACTGTTATATATTTTATTAGTTAATAGCAGTTCAGAAAATCTGTACTGTAAATTCATTTATAATATTGAGATTGATTTTCATTATCATATTATTTAATTTAATTTAAAGGATTAATTAATTACTAATTTATACAAAATGTTGTATTATTTAAATAGTTTCTTATATGGCAATGAAAGAAAATAATCTAAAGTTGAAGAAATTAATTAATTTTGGTCCATCCGGAAGAGCTGTCGCACAACCAATTGAAAAAAGTTTATTGGATAATATTTTTGAACATTTAACAATGGAAAGATATGCCAATGTTCAATATTTTTCTATATACCTCTGGTTTCAAGAACGCGATTTAAATGGATTTGCTTCTCATTTTCTAAGTGAATCACAAGGTGAAATGGAACATGCTCAGAAATTTGCAGATTACTTAATCGCAAGGGGGCAAAGCGTAAAATTAGATGAAATTCCTGCACCTGTTCAAGCATGGGATTCAATAGAGGATCTGATTTCTTATTCTTTCAATATGGAGGCTGATTTAACTTCATCTCTGCAACAACTTTATTCTATTTCAGAAAGAATTTCAGATACAAGAACCAACGTATTTTTAGATCCAATCATTGAGGCTCAAACTAAATCAGAAGATGAATTCGCAAACATACTTGGTAAAGTAAAGTTTGCTTCTAATCAACCTTCTGCAATCTTATTGATAGATAGCGATTTAAAGAAAAAATAGATTACTTTCAAATTTATTTTCATTCAATGTTCTTTTCGTTATTTCAACAAGTAAATTAGAAAAGTTAATATTCTCAGTATTTTTTATATTTAAGAGCTTAGCTATTTTATAAATCTCATTAACTCTATTAAAAAGATTTTTGTTTTCAGAAAATAATCTTCCCTTCAATGCTTTATTTTCTGTAGATTTGTAGGATTGCTTGATATTTCTGAGTCTACTCGATAAAACTTCAACTTCCATTAACAAGTTGTTAGTAAGTGAATGTGATTCCTTCATATTTTTATAGTGGCGATGTTTCAATAAAAGAAGGAGCAACACTAACTGTTTGGGTTCCAATAGGAGCTATTAATAACTCAGATGATCTTAATTTAGAAATTAATCTTGTTGATGTTACTCGTGTAGAACCGATTAATTCACCAATCCTTTCATGAGTTAACCTAAAAGGTAACTCACACCATTGACCACATCTTCTACCTAGACGATTTACTAGTATTGAGAACAACGCTTGTAATCGCTGTTCTGCATTTCCTAAATGTCTAATCCTAAGGAGTTGCAAAGTCCATTCATTTACTGCATCGAAACCAATATTCTCATCAATATTTACATTGCTGTGAAAAGATAAATCTGTTAGTGCTTCAACACAGACCCCTTCGCTACACAAAAGGTCGGTCCTTAATTGATCTCCTGATTGTAAAAATGCGAGTGTCATTCCTTCAGTTTCTTCACATGGACAATAAACTCTTGCAATTCCACTTTCAACTTCTAGGCATGTCCCTTTTGGCCTTGATGAAGGATCTATTAATACGGATTGTCCAGTTATTATCCTTACTGATTTTGAGGGAGATTCTCCATAACTATGGAAATTCATTTGTTTATTTATGATAATGAGAATTATTATCAATTATGCACCAAAAAATTACTTATTGCAATAGATTCTCATTATCATGATATTTCTGAAGTTTTTCTTTACATAGTATTTAGGAATATAATTTAGGTAGAATCGCTAAATATTTTTTTTTAAATGAGCGTAAATAGAGTTTGCTTTAATTGTGGAAGTTCTTCATTCGTCTCTGATCGATCTTTAGGAGGTAAGATTGTATGTTCTAAATGTGGATCTTCTTCATTTAAAAATAAATCCTCTTCATTTTTAAAAAGTAAAAAATTAGTATTTCTTGCTATTGCAATAGCTATTTTTATAATTGTTATTTAGATAATCTGTTTATATTCCAAAGTCCATTATTATTAGTTAGCTCTGCTTGAATACCAAATAACTTATTAAAATTTTCACTATTCATAACCTTATTTTGATCTCCATCAGCGATTATTTTGCCATCTTTTAGCATTATGACTCGGTCATAAATTTTGGTAATCGTTGAAATATCATGAGTAACGCATAAAATTTTCGTATTTAATTTTGATAATTCATTAACCTTATCAATTACAAAAAACTTTGATTTATAATCTAAATTTGCAATTGGTTCATCTAGGATTAAGATTTCCGGTTTTTTGATTAATGCTCTTGCAATAAGTGAAATTTGTTTTTCTCCATCTGATAAATAGGAAAAATTCTTTTTAGATAAATTAGAAATATTCATTTTCTTCATGATTTTTTCCACCTTATAAGAATCTCTTTCAGATTTATTTTGTACGTAACAATATCTTCCATATAGTCCACTTAAAATTAAATCAAAAACTTTTAAGTTTGGATTTATTCTATTTTTTATATCATTATTTACGGTACTTACTTTATTTCTTAGTTCCCATAAATTTATAAGTTCTTTGTCAAATATTTTCAGTTTCGATTCATTAGCTACTACTGGGTATATGTTCCTATTAATTATTTCAATTAAGGATGATTTACCTGAACCATTTGGTCCTATTAATATTACATTTTCTGAATACGATATCTTTAAATTTAAATTTTTAATTACTCTAAAGCCATTTTTAAAACAATTTATATTTTTTGCGTCAAACCAAAATTTATTAAACATTAAAACTTATTACTCCAAAATATAATCAATTGAATCGAGCTTAAAATAAATATAAAGAGATAAAGCCAATTCAACCATGAAGGTCTATCTACTTTTTTCATAAATTATATTATTAACATAAAAAATATAAGCGGAGCGGCAAATCTTACAAATGTTTTTCTAATAATATCTATATTATTTGCAATTTCTAACTTCTTTATCTCAGGAGGATATTTCAATATCACTTTGTCATATACATCAAGATTTTGAGTTTTGTAAACATTTTTCCATGGTTCATCTTTATCTTCAGACTTCTTGTACCACTTCCAAAAATAATTTATTATCCTATCTTCTCCCAATAATTTTATTTCATCCTTACTTATAAATCCCATATCGTGATTATATGTTTGTGTTTTTAAAATCATATAATCCTCATCGAATATCTTATAAAAAATCTTTCTTTGAGTCTCTTTAAATAATAAAAGATTATTAATCAGTTTATTTTGTAGGAATTTCCTGTAGTGTCTCACTATGACTCTTGCTTTGTTGTTTCCTAAAGGTATATGATCTAAAACTTGCAAATATCTTGATGAGGAGGGATCGCCTTTGTAAATTAATATCCTTCCTGGAGGTATATATTTTATCCGAATAAATTCTTTTGTAGGGTCATTCTTGTAATAATAAATACTTTCAATGTATTTGGGATTAATATTAATTTTCTGGTTAAAACTAACTAATACATTTTTATTTACATCTTTATCTGGGATTGTATCGCCATGAACCCAAAAGATGTGAAGGATATCTAGGTGATTTTCAATAATCCTTGACCAATCACATTTGAAGTCGACTAGTACCTCCTCATAGACATAATCCTTATGTGAAAATCCATTTTCATATAATTCGTAGTTACTTATAGGTGTATCTTCATTTATATTATTTAAATTAGTCTCAGATTTTTTAGAAAAATGTACAAAAATATATCCATTCTTTTCTGAAGTTTTGTATTGAGATAAATGAATTCTTTTGGCGTAGTTATCATAGTTTTTATCAACTATATGGCGACATGTTATTCTGTCGAGATTTTGGCAACTTCCTCCAGATGAAAACTTAGCTCCATGATATGGACAGGTTATTACTCCATCTGATAATGTCCCTCCAAAAAAGGAAGCCCCTCTATGTGGACAAATATTCTTAATGCACCTAACATTTTTATTTTCATCTCTATAAAGAACAAGAGGCTCATCATAGAGTGAAAAATAATAAAGCTTATTTTTTTTTAGTTCTTTAGAGGGACAAATTGCATACCAACCAAATAAACCTATATTTAAATCTTTTTGATTTTCTCTAATATCAAACGAGTCAATTTTTACTACCGTTCCTTTTTTAAATGGCTTAAGAACGGTATTAAAGTCTTTTGATTTAAAAAAATTAATTTGTCTGTTTTCCATAAATTAATTTCTTTTTTTAAATGACTGTTTATCTTTCGGAACTATAACCCAAGTAAATAATCAATTTCTCATAAAAAGAAAATTCTCTATTATTTGTAGCAATAATTATGTAGTTATCGAAAAATATTTAGTCTCTATCGTATCTTTGTATCTTTATTTCATGTTTTTTGTATCTTTTGTGATTCTTTCAAATTTTTTATGTAATCAATAGCATCATCAATATTTTTGTGGAAATTACATTGACCCAAATAACAACCTATAAATCTTAAAAATTTTCTCTTGCCACCACTAATTTCATATCTATGTATTGTGCCGCCATCTATAGGAGCATAAATAAGTTCTGGTAGTGCCATATTAATTTTGTATTTAATACTTAATTAAACAGTAATTCATGTTTAAATACATTTCCATAGCTCAATCCATATATTTAATAATTAATTTACTTATTTTTGGATAATTCTTTATTGAATACCCATGTATTATTTGTTATCTATTAATTATTGATATAGATTTTTTATTATGTCAAAAGCATTAAGGTTTTTTTTAAAAAAATTACCAAAAAAATGCAAACTATAAAATACTCATTTAGAGATTTTTTATCATCCAAGATATGAAATAGCTGTTTTGGTTAATAAATTTTTAATTTCTATATTTTTAATAAAACATTGTCGGCAGAGTTAAATTTTAAACTATATTTAATTTGCAATTTTTGTAATATTATGATCAAAAGGGTTTTTGCGATATTCACTTTAACTTTGCTTTTTCTATTTAGTAGTCCAGTTTACTCATTAGATACTTCTTTTAAAACTCTTGAAAAGTATACTAAAAAGATTTCTAACAAATTCACTAGAACTTACTGCAATACTACCAAATTCGGTATTTCTTATGAAGGAGCTTTGGCTTTTGCTATTGGAGAGACTAATAAGGAATTTAAAAATAATAAACTCAATAAGTTGATAGATTATTCTCTTCTAAAAAATTCAATAGTTAATGATTTAGAAAATAATTGCCAGGTTTATGATTTTGAAATTAGTAATTTAGAAAATTTAAAATTTAACTAAAAAATATAAATTGTTAAAGTATTATTTTTTACCTACCCAATCATTGGGTTTCTCCATCATCCATTCAAAAACTCCCTTAGCATCAAGGTTTTTAGATGCATAAACAAATAAAATTGGAAATATTAATATTACTGATCCAATAACTGCTAATTCTATTTTACTGATCCCCATCTCAGTTACTGTTAAGGCAAAATAATTAATCATTATCTTTATTGAATTAAAATTCATCTTTACATAATTTAAAAAAAATTCTTAGTTCTTTCACTTTTTTATAAAAATTCTTAATTGTTTATAGCTAAAAATATTTGTATAAAGTACCTATTTTATTCATGAAGACTTTTTAATAATTTAAATAATATGCTTATTTTTGATGGTTATGGATCATGAGATTATTATTTTCACACCTATTTTTGCAATATTAATTGGATTTATAGTTTTTACAATTTTAAAAAAAAGAAAGAGATCCCCAAAAAGTATTTATAAATTAATAGATGATTTGGAAAAAAAATACATATATTAATTTCTTTTGTAAGAAAAAAGATTAATCAAATTCTATTCCAACTTCTTCTTTTAAATTTCTATCCAAATCTGGAAGATGAGGTTCAACCCAATGATCTTTGTTATCAATTCCAGCTGCATTTACATAATTCATAATATGTTGATCAACTTGCTTATAAAGATCATGCAAATTTAAATCCATACGAATGTCATGTGCAATTTCAGAGACTTGTTTTTCTGTTAGACAATGATCTGGATGAAGTAAATCACAACATGGGATTCTCTTCTCGATCAATTCATTTAGATTGATTTTTATTTCATAATCTTGATGGACAGTCATTGAATTCATAGCTTTATTAATATTATTCTAATTATGTTTAAGGTTTTGTATATCTTTAGTCAAGAAACAAAGTTCTTTAATGTATATACAGTATTTTTAAATAAATAGATCTTCCAAATCTTTATACAAATCATCATTCTCTTTTTGGTTTTCTAGATGGTCATGATGATCTAGTAAGAGTTCTTTTTTTGAGATGTAGAAAAGATATCCAAGGGCTCCTAAAAGTAAGGTTGTGGGCAAAATCATAAGCATTTAATTGACTTATAATGAATATAGTGCAACACTTATTAGAGTCAAGTGCTGAACTTTAATTAATTTTTAAATGCCTACTAAGAAAAAAAGAGTTGGTTTTATTCCTAGAGAAGATGTTATGAGAATAATTGACAAGTTGAGCATAGAGAATAATTTAAGTAATTCAAAAATAATAAGTATTTTGGTAGAAGAAGCACTTTCTATGAGAGGTATATTTAATAAAAAAATTGGTAAAGTAACTCAATCATATCAACTAAATGAAGATTATTCGCAAAACTTATTTGATAATTCTGGTGACTTTTTAGATAAAGCAAAACTCTCAATTGATAATAACTTAGGAAATCATTTTGTTCCTAGTAAATCAATCCATTTAAATGAGGAGAATCGGGAAGCTTTTGACTTTCAAACTTATAAAAAGTTTTTATCATTCCTAAAATTTCAGGAAATGATGGATAAATATAACACTTAATAAAGTGTTGCTAGGTGATACACTGTGAGTTAAGTTTAATTTGTATTTATAGGAGATTCGCATATTAAAGTTATTTCTCACCATTTCAAAAACCTAAATTCAATTAATCTATAAAATATTTATTCCTATGAATTCATCTCTCCCAGTTCTATCTGTAAATCTACTCCCCCCAGACAAGTTATATTGTAATTTCAGTTATTGGAGTTCTTTGTTCTCCCAGGATATGCAAATTTTATGGGATAGAGCCCATGGAGTACCTTTGGAAAAACTCCCCAAAGGAGTTTCAGATATGATTTTCCCTTATTTATTGCTTGCACTATCAGACTATAAGACTTCGCAAATAAATAAAATGAATGGAATAGGATTAGACAATCTATTAAGCCTTTGGTTTGATAAGTACTTATTAAATAAAAATGGTTACTTCGAGCTAATTAAAAATAATATTTAAAATTAGCTATTAATATCAAATTTGATTGTTAAAAAAATTTATTACTTTTATGAATTTTTTAAGAGATTCTTTCCTGATTTGCACATCAATACTCTTACTATAAATATATTAAAAGGTTTGATGATGGATTCTTTAAATTTGTTTTTTAGCAAATATGTGTATTGTCGTTTTGATAATGCAAATCAGGAGATATAAAATTAAGAAAAGCAAGATAAATGAAATTTAATTCAAAAAACCTAAGCTTTATATTAAATTTGTTATTTTGCTTGTTTATATTTATTATTTAATTTTTTAGTTTATTAATTAATTTTCAAATAGTTCAATAGTTAATTTTAGAATTTGGTTGACTTTTATTGTTAATGCGATGATAATGGCAAAAATAAATTTTAAATTGTGAATCTTCTTTCAGATACTTTTGATGATTTTGTTGATGATCTACTTTCATCCGATGTTAATTTGTTGAAAGGGGAACTTGATTTTCTGCTTATGCAATACATATTTAATTCTACAGATTTGAAGTGTATTAATAAAACTGAAATTGAAGATAACGAATCATTAGCTGCTTAATTTTATGAAATTTTTTTATGAAAAGTTTTGGGTCCCAGTTTTTGGTTATATTTTATCAAAATTTGTTTTTTTAATAGAAGGTAAAGAGCAAGATTCTAAAAAAAAAAAAATTGATTAATTACTTTTTGTCTTTATAAAGTATTTTTAATTACATAATTTCAGTCAATATATTTTGATAACAACAAAAGTTGTGCTTTAAATTTAAGAATATATGCATGGTTGAAATATACATTATTGCTTTTTAGCAAATTAAAATGAATAAAAATAATATGTTGAAGCCATATACAGTCCATTACCGTGATTTTCAAAATATAAGATTAGAAAATTGTTTTTATGCTTTTGACGCTTATGAGGCTAGAACACTAGCAATGGAATTTAATAAATATATTAATGAGCATCCAAATAGCATAGACCTTATAAGATGCGAAAAATGAATACATTTTTTTATTAATTTAAAAAAATAATCAATTTAAACACTCAAGAATTTATCAATAACCGCTTGACTCAACTCACTAGTATTTCCGCTAGCAACAATACCTCCGCGTTGCATTGCATAATATCTATTGGCTTGTCTTACAAAATGCAAATGTTGTTCAATTAATAGAACTCCGATTCCTGTATCTTTAATTATCTGATTGATTGCATTTTCAATGTCTAGAACTATATTAGGCTGAATACCCTCTGTTGGTTCGTCAAGTAATAGAAGTTGAGGTTTGCCCAGCAACGCTCTAGCAATAGCTAGTTGCTGTTGTTGCCCTCCACTAAGATCTCCTCCTTTCCTTTGTAAAAAATCTTTTAGAATTGGGAAGAGATCATAAATAAATGTATCTATTTTTTTGTTCTTAGATAATCCACCTGGCAGAGACTCCATTCCTAACATAAGATTTTCTTCAACTGATAGATATGGAATGATTTCCCTCCCTTGTGGAACGTAGGCCATACCTTTTCTAGCTCGCTGATGAGGTGCTTTTCTATTGATATTTTCTCCAAGCAAATAAATATCTCCTTTTTTTTGCTTTAACAAACCAATTAGTGATTTCAATAAAGTTGTTTTGCCAACTCCATTTCTTCCAATCAAACAAACCATTTCGCCAGATTGAACATTTAAATCTACATCTCTGAGAATATGACTTTCGCCGTAATATGTATTTAATGATTTAATTTCAAGTAAATTTTCCATAACTAGTCCTCAGGCCTTCCTAGATAAACGTCAATAACTTTTTGGTCCTTTTGAATAGTTTCCATTGTCCCCTCACATAATACTGTGCCTTGATTTAATACTGAAACATTACTATCAAGTCTTCTTATAAATTCCATATCGTGATCAATTACCACTACGGTATTTTCTCCTGATAAAGATTTTAATAAATCAGCTGTAAGATCAGTTTCTTCATCAGTTAAACCAGCAACAGGTTCATCTACTAACATTAAATCTGGCTTCTGTCCTACTAACATGGCTATCTCGAGCCATTGTTTTTGGCCATGTGATAGAGAACCAGCTTTAGAGTCAACTTTTTGAGCTAAATTTATAATCTTCATAAGACGTTCAATCTCATTAAGCTGCTCATCCTTAATACTCTTATTTATAAGGTTTAAGGGACTTTTAGGACTTGACACCGATATTTCAAGATTTTCTTTAACTGTAAGATTTTCAAAGATTCTTGGACTTTGGAACTTTCTTCCAACTCCAAGTCTGGCTATTTTATGCTCCTTTCTACCTACTAAAGATTTCCCTTTAAAAATCACTTCACCTTTTGTTGGCTTTACCTTTCCAGTTATTACATCAAGAAATGTTGTTTTACCTGCGCCGTTGGGTCCTATTACAGCTCTTAATTCTCCTTTCTTTAAATTTAAATTAAGTTTGTTGAGAGCTAAAAAACCCTCAAAACTAACAGTAATATCTATTAATTTTAGAAGATATTTATTATTCATTATTCCCCTCCTTATTGTTAACTTCTAAGCTTGGATAGGTTTCAATCTTCCTTTTTAAACCAAATCTTTGAAGAAGATTCCTAGGACCATCTCCTTGAATCCATCCTAAAACTCCTTCTGGCAGAGCTGTTACAACTAAGATAAATAACCCTCCTTGAATAAACATCCAGCTAGCAGGTAAAGCTTCACTTACTAGACTTTTTGCATAGTTGATGAAAACTGCTCCTAGTATCGCTCCCAATAAAGTTCCTCTCCCTCCAACTGCAACCCATATAACCATTTCTATAGAAAAGGGAACTGTCATAAATTGAGGTGAGACTATTCCAGACTGAACAGTATATAAAGCTCCCGAAATGCCAGCGAGGCCTCCAGCAATAGAAAATATTATCGTCTTAAATATCACTGGATTGTATCCTGTAAACCTAACTCGTGGTTCATCATCTCGGATTCCTATAAGAATATTGCCAAATCGCCCTTTAACTACCCACTTTGCAAAAAACCATGCGGCAATAACTAATAATGCTGTTACCCAAAAAAACATTCTTTGCATTGGTTCTGAACCAACCATTTGCCCAAAAAGTTGAGTTACATCTGTTTTTAATCCATTTGTTCCGTTTATAAGTTTTTGTTGCCCATTAAATAAATTAAAGAATACCAAGAGAGCTGCTTGGGTTAATATTGAAAAATATACGCCTTTTATTCTATTTCTAAAAACAAGAAATCCAAGCATTCCTGCGACTAATGCGGGTATAACCCAGATTGCAAATAAACTAAATATTGGGGATCTAAATGGCTCCCAAAAGAAAGGTAAATTATCAACTCCATAAAGTCCAAAGAATTCAGGAATATTATTTGGGAATTCAGAAGAGCTTGTTATCTGAAGATACATTGCTGCACAGTAACCTCCAAGGGCAAAAAATATACCTTGTCCTAAGCTAAGTAAGCCAGTAAAACCCCATATAAGATCAACTCCAAGAGCTACTATTGCTAGGGATAAATATCTACCAAGAAGATTTAATCTGAATACAGGAAGTATTGTGGGCGCTGCTATTATGAAAGCAATTATTATAACCCACACAATAAATGTCGTTTTTTTGTTTAGTTTTAAATTTTTAAATTCCATTAACTTTCAACCATCCTCCCTTTTTGAGGAAATAAACCTGTAGGTTTAAATTGTAAAAATATAACTATTAACGCAAATATCATTACCCTTGCCATACTTGTCGTGGCAAAAAAGTTGATTGTGTTTGAAAGAGGTAAAGGCATATCTGGCCAAATAGATAAAAGTCGACCGGCGCCAATTAAATCAGTCATAATTCCTATTCCAAAGGAAGCAAGTACTGTTCCTAATAAATTTCCTACTCCTCCAAGAACTACAACCATAAAGCATCCAACTATATAGTTACCTCCAACATTTGGTCCAACAGATCCCAAAAGTGATACTGCAACCCCTGCTACTCCAGCCAACCCGGAACCAATTCCAAAAGTAAGGACATCAACTTTTTCTGTTGAAATGCCAAGACAATCACTCATTTTTCTATTTTGAGTTACTGCTCTTATTCGCATTCCCCAAGCACTTTGATTAAGAAATAATGTTATCGCTATTACAGAAATCAGTGTAATTATAATTATCATTAATCTTGTTTTTGGGAAGGCCGTTCCAAGAATTTCAACCTGACCTCTCATCCATGCGGGAGCTGTTACATCAACATTTCTAGCACTTGCTCTACTAAGTTTACTTACCGAAGATGAAATCACGTTACCCGTTAGAACTCCAGTTAAAGCAGCAAATATCCAAGAACTAAATTTGAAATATTTGAAATTGATTGATTCTTTTATTCTCAACGGAAATGTTGTTGGTAAAAACAAACCAATTATCAGACTTATAACCAAACCCGTACCATACGCTAAAGGCACACTTCTGACAAATTGTTGAAGGATTAAGCTTACTCCCCATGTTGCGAGTAAAGTTTCTAAAGGACTTCCATATAATTTTCTAATTACTGTTTTTTCTAAAAGTATTCCGACTACTCCGCTTACAATAAATGCTAGAAAGATTGAAACTATAACGTATGCGTTGTAATAAGGTTTCAATAATGGGAGTTTGAAAATTAGTTGGGTTACATATGTAGTGTAGGCACCAAGCATCATTAATTCACCATGAGCAAGGTTAATTACACCCATCAAACCAAATACAATAGCTAAGCCTAATGCAGCTACAAGTAAAACTGATCCAATCGCTACACCGTTAAATAGACTATCAAGAAGCAATTCCAATTTATTAAGAAGAATATTATGGTGGATATAAGAAGAGGAGGCATAAAGCCTCCTCTTGATTTTTTAAGGCTAAGGATTGAAATTAAAGCTTATATCTTTCTCCTTTAGATGGGTCTGTCCAGTCACATGCATATCCTTTTGAACTTGGTTCAAATTGGTTCCATGCTTGTGGGTATACAACTCCATCAGTTTCTTCAAGAATCTCAAACCCTCCTTCTGGCTTAATTAAACCAATTCTTACTGTTTGAGCAAGGTGGTGGTTCGGCATAACTTCTACTGGTCCTTGAGGTGCGTCAAATGTTTGACCTACAAGAGCCTCCCTTACAGCACTGTTTTCAAATGTACCAGCATCCTCTACGGCTTGTTTCCATAAATAAACCATGTTGTATGCAGACTCCTGTGGATCGGCAACTACTCTGTCGCTTCCATACAGAGCTTTGAAATCAGCTGCAAATTTCTTAGATTCAGGAGTATCAATAGACATCATGTAGTTCCAAGCTCCATAGTGGCCCTCTAAAAATTCAGGTCCAATAGTGCTTATTTCTTCCTCTGCAATTGAATAGTTCATAACATAATATCCATTGCTTGGAGTAATTCCCGCATCCTGAATTTGCTTAAAGAAGGCAACGTTTTGGTCACCATTAAGTGTGTTGATAATTACTCCACCACCAGTTGGTGCCAGGGCTTTCTTTATCTTGGAAATGATAGGAGCAACTTCAGTATTTCCTAAAGGTAAATAATCTTCACCTACGACTGTTCCACCAAGAGATTTAAGTTGTTCTTTGGTAATTGTATTTGATGTTCTTGGGAAAACGTAGTCTGAACCAACTAAGAAAAATGGTTTTCCGGCTGCTGGAGACCTCTTGAACATGAAGTCAGTTGCTGGTTCTGATTGTTGGTTTGGTGAAGCACCAGTATAGAAAATGTTGTTTGAACATTCCTGTGCTTCATACTGAATGGGATAGTAAAGGAATGCATCTTTTGATTCATATACAGGTAGCATTGCCTTTCTACTAGCAGAAGTCCATCCACCAAAGACAACAGGCACACCATCTTGATCGATTAACTTTTTAGACTTCTCAGCAAATGTTGGCCAATCAGAAGCTCCATCCTCTACGATGTATTCGATTTTGTAGCTTTTGCCGTCTACGGTTACACCGCCAGCAGCGTTGATTTCTGCAATAGCCATTTTTTCAGTATCAACTAAAGTTGATTCCGATATAGCCATTGTTCCTGAAAGGGAATGTAAAATACCAACAGTCACAGTGTCATCGAAACTTCCGGAAGTGCTTGAACCTCCTCCACATGAAGTTGCGGTAACGGCTAGAGAGGCAGTAGCTAAACCTGCCAAAATACGCCTTGAAATTCTCATGAATTCGTTTAAATTAGGTAATTGACCCTCATTAGGGGGATAAATTAAAAGTTATTAACGAGTGAGATTTAGTTTTGTAGCGACGGTAACATTTTGTTGAATCCAAGATAAAAACTCAGTGTTTTTTTGTGAATTTAAATTTTTGGTATTTGAGCTTCTAAAAATTTTGTAACTTCATCAACTCCTATGCCCTTAGAAAGGTTTGTAAAAAACCAAGGTCTTCCTTTTCTCATTAATTCCGTATCATTTTTCATGATTTTTAAATCTGCACCAACCATTTCTGCCAAGTCAATTTTGTTTATTAATAATAAATCCGACCTTGTTATTCCTGGTCCACCTTTTCTAGGGATTTTGTCTCCGGCAGACACATCAATTACATAAATTGATAAATCTACAAGTTCCGGACTAAAACTAGATGCTAAATTATCACCTCCACTTTCTACAAAAACAAAATCTAAAGGATTATATTTATTTTCTAAATCTAAAACTGCATTTTTATTTAATGAACAATCCTCTCTTATCGCAGTATGAGGACAACCTCCTGTTTCTACACCAATAATTCTTCCTTCATCTAAAACCTTATTATTTATTAGAAAGTTAGCATCTTCTTTGGTGTAGATATCATTGGTGACAACTGCTATCTCATAATTATTTTTCATGCTTAAGCATAGAGTCTCTATTAATGCAGTTTTTCCTGAACCTACAGGCCCAGCAACCCCTACTCTCAATTTGCTGCTCATAAATTAATTTCTAAAAAGTTTTGTATAAAGGTCATTATGATTTTGTTGTGCCATAGCTAAACCTACATTGCCAAAATAGATGTCATCAATTTCTTTGTCCATAATTTCTTTAGAAACTTTTGAAATTATTGCTAATAAGTCTCTCTGAATTAATTGTGCTTTTGTTGACCCAATAGGAATAATTCTTAATGCAGCACTAAGTTGGTTTGCACTCCATGCATAGAAAAAATTCTCAACCATTTCTAACTTGGTAATTTCAAAACAATAACAAGCCCAACTCCACGCTAATGACCAGGAGCTTTTTTCATTATTTTCATATAGATATTCAAATCCAAATTCTTTGGTTAAATCAAAGAGAGATTTTGACATTTGAATTTGTTGTTCTCTAATTTCTATAGAGTCCTTTGAAGAGAGGATCCATTTATCCAAACTCATTAGTTTTTGCAAATTACCTTTTAAATTTTTACGGTCTTTTATCTCACTGAAAATATCATAAAAATCTAGTAAAAGTTTTGCATCTAGTCTTATCTGACCAATTTCTAGTTCACTTATTATTAATTCTTTTACCGAATTTGAATCTGTTAAATTTTTATTATGAAGATAACTCTCCATTCCCTCAGAATAACAAAATCCTCCAACTGGTAAGTTAGGACTTATTAATAAATATTTTAATAAGTGACTTTTACTCATGACTATGGGCACCTCTTTCTGGAAAAAACTTTTTTTTCGTATTTTTTACATCAACTTTAAAATTAAGAAGCATATTTTTAATAACATAATCACTTTTTGTTAGAAGAATACCTTCTTCGATTTCTACTTCCACGTGTCTATTTCCAAGATGATAAGCAGTTTTAATAAGCTCAATTTTAGAATTTGAACTTATTTCAATTAAATCTTCTTTTTTGGCAATTATCTCTACATAAAAATTAGACTTATTAGTTGAAAGAATATCTCCATCATTTAATTTACCTTTTCTAGGTAATTGTAAAATTATTTCTTGATCACAATCAGTTAATCTTTTACCTCTTAAGATTCTTCTTTCATCTGAGCTTAAGGTAAGTTTTAAAAATGAACCTAATTTTGGTTTTTCCTTAATCCAATCAGTTACAACAATTTGTTTATTCATTCTCATAATCAAAATTTTTGGTTACTTTAATTTAGTAATTAAAGAAAACAATTTATGATTGAAACTTCATGGGAAGGTAATTGTTTCTTAAATTTTTTCAATAATAAAGCAAGTTTAGGAAATGTTGATAAAACAATCTTTAAATCTAAATCAACTTCTCCTTATAAGTTATTGAAGTCAACTCATGATCAAGAGGGCAGATGCATTTTGCCTGTTCTACATACAGCAGGGGGATTGGTAGGAGGAGATTTACTTGATTTTGAAGTAAATCTTGAAAGAAACTCTAAAGTTTTGTTGACGACTTCTTCAGCCCAGAAAGTATATGGATCAGTTGGAAGATCTAAAATTAATCCAAAAGGAAGTTTTTCAAAGCAAAAGAATCTTATAAACATTCTTGATAATTCTCATTTAGAGTATCTTCCTCAAGAGACAATCATCTTTGCAAATGGTTTATATGAGCAAATTTTTAAAGTATCTATTTCAGAAACTTCAAGTTTTTTATTTACTGATTTAATAAGACTTGGAAGATCTTCTTCCGGAGAATCTATTGAGAGTGGAGTTTTTAGGTCTAAATTAGAAATTATGAGAAATAATGATGTACTTGATGATTGGGAATATGTTGATCAGATTGAATTATCTAAGGCAAGTTTTGTGGCCAAGTCAGGAATGGATTACATGCCCGTTTTTGGATCATTAATTTGGATTTGCGAAAAAGATTTTTCCAAGTCAAAAATAAATAATCTTGTAGGAAATATAAAAAAGATTTTCAATGAAACTAATAATAATTTATCTATTGGAATCCTTGAAAATGGAATCTCTGTAAGATTTCTAGGGAGTTCTTCTCAAGATGCTAGAAAATGTTTTTTTTGTATTTGGAAACAAATTAGGTCTGTTTGTGGATTTTGTGAGCCAAAATATCAAGGTGTATGGCCTTTACAAGATTCTATGAATTATTAATTATGTTCAGAAAGAACCTTTTTTAAGAATTTATAGATTAGTTTTTTATTATGCATCTTTCACCTCAAGAAAAGGATAAATTATTGATTTTTTCTGCCGCGCTCTTAGCTGAAAGAAGGCTTAGTAGAGGGCTTAAGCTTAATTATCCTGAAACAATTGCTTTTATAAGTTTTCAAGTTCTTGAAGGAGCACGAGATGGTAAAAGTGTAAGTCAATTAATGTCAGAGGGAACTACCTGGCTTTCAAAATCACAGGTTATGGACGGTATTTCTGAAATGGTTGATGAAGTTCAAATAGAAGCGGTTTTCCCCGATGGGACTAAATTAGTTACTATTCACAATCCGATTAATTAGTTATGAGTAATTTAATTCCTGGCGAAATAATTCCTGAACAAGGTGAAATCGAACTAAATCTTAGTAAGCAAGTTAAAACAGTAACTGTTTCTAATTCTGGAGATAGACCTGTGCAAGTTGGATCTCATTATCATTTTTATGAAGCAAACAAGGCTTTAATTTTTGATCGAGAAATAACACATGGTATGCGTCTTGACATTCCTGCAGGAACAGCAGTTAGATTTGAACCGGGTGATACAACAGATGTCAAATTAGTGCCATTTTCAGGTTTAAGAAATGCATATGGTTTTAATTCATTAGTTAATGGTTCTTTAGATAGTTAAAATCATGTCTTATAAAATTGATAGAAAAACTTACGCACAAACTTACGGACCTACTACCGGGGATAGAGTAAGGCTCGCTGATACTGAACTTTTTATAGAAGTAGAAAAGGATTTAACTACATACGGAGATGAAGTTAAATTTGGTGGAGGTAAGGTTATTCGAGATGGGATGGGACAGTCTCAAGTAAGAAGAGCTGATGGAGCTGTAGATACCGTTATAACTAATGCTTTGATAGTAGATTGGTGGGGAATAATTAAGGCTGATGTGGGTATAAAAGATGGAATGATTTTTGAAATTGGTAAGGCGGGCAATCCTGATATCCAGGATAATGTTGATATTGTAATTGGTGCATCAACAGAAGTAATAGCTGGAGAGGGGCATATCCTTACTGCAGGATCAATAGACACGCATATTCATTTTATCTGTCCCCAACAAATTGAGACAGCACTAGCGTCTGGAATTACAACCATGTTAGGAGGAGGAACTGGACCTGCAACTGGCACAAATGCTACTACTTGTACTCCGGGTTCTTTTCATATTTCAAGAATGCTTCAATCTGCAGAAGCATTTCCAATGAATTTAGGTTTTTTTGGAAAGGGAAACTCAACAAATGAGAGCAATCTTATTGATCAGGTTGAGGCTGGTGCGTGTGGATTGAAGCTTCATGAGGATTGGGGAACCACTCCTTCTACAATAAATTCCTGTCTAAATGTTGCAGATAAGTTTGACGTACAAGTATGTATTCATACTGATACTTTGAATGAGGCAGGGTTTGTTGAAGATACCATCAACGCTATTGCAGGAAGAACTATTCATACTTTTCATACCGAAGGAGCAGGTGGAGGTCATGCTCCAGATATTATAAAAATCTGTGGAGAAAAAAATGTTCTTCCGAGTAGTACAAATCCAACAAGACCTTTTACCAGGAACACATTAGAAGAACATCTTGACATGTTAATGGTTTGTCATCATTTAGATTCTAAAATTCCAGAAGACATTGCATTTGCTGAATCAAGGATCAGAAGAGAGACTATTGCAGCTGAGGATATCTTGCATGATGTAGGTGCCTTTTCAATTATTGCTAGTGATTCTCAAGCTATGGGAAGGGTTGGTGAAGTAATTACAAGAACTTTTCAAACCGCACATAAAATGAAAGTCCAAAGAGGGCCGCTATCTCAGGATTCTGATAGAAACGATAATTATAGAGTAAAGAGATATATTTCTAAAGTCACAATTAATCCTGCAATAGCTCATGGTATTGATAATCATGTTGGGTCTATAGAAAAGGGTAAAATGGCGGATTTGGCATTGTGGAAACCTTCCTTTTTTGCGGTAAAGCCTGAATTAGTTGTTAAAGGAGGATCTATAGTTTGGTCCCAAATGGGTGATGCAAATGCTTCAATTCCTACTCCAGGTCCTGTACATGGTCGACCTATGTTTGCAAGTTTCGGCCAATCTCTAATTAAGAGTTCTTTTACCTTTTTAAGTAAAAATTCAATTGAACAAAATATTCCAAATAAATTAGGCTTACAAAAGAAATGTATTGCGGTAGAAAATACCAGAAATATCAATAAATCAAACTTAAAACTTAATAGTAAACTACCAAATATTTCTGTTGATCCTCAAACTTATGAAGTTTTTTCTGATGGAGAACTTCTTACTTGTGAACCACTTGATGAAGTCCCAATGGCTCAGAGGTATTTTTTGCTTTAGAAGTTTTTAATTAATTCTTTTTCACTTATCTTTATATCTTTTGATCCGGCAATAGCTAAATCTTCTTGCAGTTTGTTCTCACAAGATAGAACTCTTGACCAACTTGGTAATTGAAGTGTCGTAGGACAAGCCAAATAATCTTCTGTAGCAGGTCTTAATAGTTTCGCAAATTTTTGTACTGATAATTCTTCTTCGTGCCTATCGTATGGAAGTTGATTAACTGCTGAATCTAATCCAAATTGTTTTACCCGATCTTCTCCAACTCTTTTGTAGAGAACTTCTAAAGTTGCGAGTTGAGTGCTAGTTAAGGTCTCGGCTTGATGCTCCATGAGACCTCTTAAAACACTTGAAAGTATTTCTGTACACATTTTTTGCAATCCTTCTTTAGAAGAATCTCCAATATTCTTATGTTTATGATCAAATAAACCTAGGTCAACCTGTGCTATTTTGGAGGTCCTTACGTTTCTATAAACCTCTGATAATAAACCTATCTCTAAACCCCAGTCACAAGGTATTCTTAAATTCATAGCAAGGTCTTTAGTAAAAGCAAATTCACCTGCTAATGGATATCTAAATGATTGAAGATATTGTAAAAACGGACCTTTACCAACTAACTGCTCAAGACTTGCTAATAAAGGACCCACGAATAATCTTGTTGCTCTACCTTGCAATTGATTTGTTTCTAGAGATAATCTACTGTAAAAAGCTTTTACATATGATATTCCATATGATTCATCCAGAAGAGGAAGTATCATTTTTGAAGGATATAAATTACTAAAAGTTCTTATATCAGCATCAAAAAGAGCAACAACTTCCGATTTTCTAGTAGCAACTCCTATGCCTTGCCATACAGCCCATCCTTTACCAGGAGTTCCTAAAAGTTCTAATCCATTTTTTTCTTGGCTTTTTAATAGCTCAATTACAGAGGGAGAATTAGTCCATTGAACGTGAACTGGGAATGGCATTGAGTCAAAAAATGATTTTGCTGCCTTAACTTGCTCAACAGTTTTTGCAGAGAGAGCAATTACTAATTCATTTAAGCCTGTAAGGTTTTTTAAAACTTCTCTTATATCTTTTAATGCTGGACGCTCAAACTCTTCATATAAGCATGGTATTAAAATGCTAGTTGATCTTCTTTTAAGACTTTTGTTTAATTCTTTAAGTAAATTTCCTGTAACTCCATATTCATGTATTGTTGTGATTAAACCTTGTTGAAAGTCCATTTTCTAATTGATGTGCAGAATGGTATTAATACTTCGATGATTTTTTCAAAGTGAAGCAAATTGATTCAGAGAAAAAATTAGATAGATTAAAAATTGATAAATTGTTAAAAACAATTTATTCAAATCATACTACAGAAGAAATTAATTTTATTTCAAACCAATTATTACAGATTTTAGATGATTTCTCAGAGAAATCTGCTTATGAAGAAATAAGAGATAAGGAAAGGTGGAATGAATCTCATTCAGTTTTGATAACTTATGCAGATAGTATTTATAAAAATGGCGAGGCAACATTAACAACTCTTAGGAAGTTGTTAAGTAAACATTTTGGCAGTCTTTCTAAAGTTGTACATATTCTGCCTTTTCTAAAATCCACAAGCGATGGAGGTTTCGCAGTCTCAAGTTATGATTCCCTAGAAGAAAAATTTGGTGGTTGGGATGATCTCAAAAGTATTTCTAAAAATCATGACTTGATGGCTGATTTAGTACTAAACCATGTCTCGTCATCTCACCCATGGGTTCAACAATTTATTAAATCCCAAGAACCGGGTATATCAAATGTTTTTTCACCGAAACAAAATCTTGACTGGTCAAATGTTGTTAGGCCTAGGAGTTCCTCTTTGTTTTCTCAAATAAATACTGATGATGGCCCTAAACAAGTTTGGACAACTTTTGGGCCAGATCAAATTGATTTGAATTGGCATAATCCTAAAATGACTATTGAGTTCTTAAATTTAATTACTACTTATTTATCTAATGGAATTAAATGGTTAAGGCTTGATGCTGTAGGTTTTATTTGGAAGGAATCAGGAACTACATGTTTACATTTACCCAAAGCTCATTCAATTGTAAAACTCTTAAGAGTCCTTTTAAATAATCTTCTTGATGATGGAGTTTTAATAACAGAAACCAATGTTCCTCAGAAGGAGAATTTATCTTATCTCATTCCTGATGATGAAGCCCACATGGCATATAATTTCCCATTGCCTCCTCTTCTCCTAGAGGCAATTATTACTTCAAGAGCTGATATTCTAAATTCATGGATTTTTGATTGGCCCATATTACCTGAAGATACTACGTTATTTAATTTCACAGCATCGCACGATGGTGTTGGGCTAAGAGCTCTTGAGGGTTTAATGAATGAGCAGAGAATTAAGGATTTATTAATTAATTGTGAGAAAAGAGGGGGATTAGTAAGTCATAGACGTTTGTCAAATGGTGATGATAAACCTTATGAATTGAATATTAGTTGGTGGAGTGCAATGGAAGACTCCAGTAGAGATGCTAAAAGATTTCAACATGAGAGATTTATTTTGAGTCAATTATTAGTAATGGCTCTGAAAGGGGTCCCTGCATTTTATTTGCCAGCATTACTAGCTTCAGAAAATGATATCAAAAGTTTTTCTATGACAGGTCAAAGAAGAGATCTAAATAGAGAAAAGTTTAAATCAGAAAATCTTTCCGCTGTTTTAAATAATCCTGAATCTAATGCTAATAAAAACTTAAAATATCTTCGTAATGCTATGGATGTCCGATCAGAATTAAAGCAATTTCACCCTTGTTCACAAATGAAATGTTTGTCTAAAGGTAGAAGTGATATTGTTGTAATTAAAAGAGGAAAAGGTCCTGAGTCTGTTTTTGCAATCCATAATATGACTGAAAATAAAATTAATTATCAATTGAATGATAATGATCTACCAAAAATAATTGATAATGATTTCAACACCTATGATTTTTTAACATCCACTAAATACAATTGCAAAAATATTAGTCTTGATCCTTTTCAAGTAATTTGGCTTAGTGCTTTATAAAAATGATAGAAAATTCTTCTATTTGGGTAGTAAGTGATGTAGATGGTACTTTAATGGATCACTCATATGATTTATCACCTGCTAAAGAAACAATAAAAAAACTACAAAAATTATCTATACCCGTAATTCTTTGTACAAGCAAAACCGCTTCTGAAGTAAAAGTTATTAGAAAGGAACTTAACTTGACGGATCCTTATATTGTTGAGAATGGTGCGGCAATATATGGTGAATCTCTTGAAAGAGTAAATGGAGAAATTATTCTTGGAATAAAATACGAATCTCTTGAAGAAATCTTAAATTTTATTTCTAAAGAAATTGATTACAAACTTACTCCTCTTAATAATCTCACTGATCAAGAAGCCACTCAGCTTACAGGTTTAGAAGGCAATTCATTGAACTTAATGCGTGATAGGCACTGGAGCATGCCTTTTTTAAATCCGCCAAGTTATTTAGAAGAAAAAATTAAAATCTATTGTAAAAAATTCAATGTTGATATTTTTAAGGGCAATAGAATGAGTCACTTATTATCTACAAAATCGAATAAAGGTAAAGCAATAAATGCTCTTAAAGAATATTCCAATGTCCAAAATATTGAAATTATAGGTTTAGGTGATTCTCCAAATGATTTACCTCTACTCTTAAACTCAGATATTAAAATCGTTATTCCTGGAATAAATGGACCTAACTTAAATTTACTTGATCAATTAAAAGATTTGGAATTTACTTTGGCTTCTGAACCAAATGGATATGGTTGGAATAATGAAATCAATAAATTAATAAATGAGCGAGAACTAATTTAGAAAGATGAAAGATTTAGATATCAATTTTCCTCTTGATAAATTTGAAAAATTAATTATTGATATTGGTTGGGAATCCTTGGATGATTGGTTTAACTTTTGGAATAATAAAAGAAACATTCTTTCAATTGATCAATATTGGAACAATAAAGTAAACGATGATTGGATTTGGGGTTTGGCTTTACCTCTTTTATCTCAGGCTTATAAATTTCAAAATAATTTTCCCGATAGAAAAATTATTGGAATCTCAGCTCTACCTGGCACAGGTAAAACAACACTAGGTAAATGGCTCGAAGCTATATCTTTAAAATTAAACTTCAAAATTGCAGTTATTTCAATTGATGACTTTTATCTCCCGTCAAATGAAATGAAATTAGCTATTGAGAATAACCCTTGGAATGTTTCAAGAGGTTTTCCTGGTAGTCACTCAGTAAAATTAATGCATGAAAAATTATTAAATTGGAAGATAAATGGAGAATTAAATGTACCAGTTTTCGATAAATCTTTAAGAAATGGTCTAGGAGATAGATCTCATTGGAGATTAGATAATCCTGATTTATTAATTCTTGAGGGATGGTTTTTGGGAATAAAACCCTATTCTATTGACATAAATGATCAACCCATAAATACAACAAATTTGAGTCTTCATGAATCATCTTATGTACTAAAAATTCAAAATAACCTAAACGAATATCTAGATATCTGGACTTTAATAGACAATATTTGGCACTTAAAGCCTTTGAAGTTTGAATATATGAATATATGGAAAGCAAATCAGGAAAAAGAAATGTTTATAAAGAAAGGTAACGCCCTTAAAGATGAAAAATTATCAAATTTCTTGCGAATGCTTAATGTCTCAATTCCACATAAAAGCTTTGACGTTATAAAATCCTACGCGCTTTTATTAATTGATCAAGAAAGAAATTTAGTAGAGGCTGGATTGAATTTGTAGCATTTTATAAATTTCTTTTTTTTCAGTAATTTTTTATACATTTTTTTCAGCTCTTAATAGTGTTTAATTGTTAATATTTTGCTTCTTAGTGATGGTTGAGTTTTCTTACAAAAATGAAGGCTGTAGGATGGTTGTTTTGAGATGTATTGGTCCATCAAATTTTTTCTTAGAAAGAGTTTTATTTCCTACTGATATTCTTACTTTTATGGCCCCAAATGATTCAAGAGTTGAAATCTGGGGAAATGAATTATATGGCCCTAAGTTGGAAGAGAGAATAAGAATTTCTGCTGATAACGAAGATTCGACTTTAGTGGCATAGAACAGATAATATCTAATTGTCTTCGAGTCAAAATTTTTTACAAATACCTAGTTTTTATTGATATTATCAAACTAGTTTTAGTTTTATAGATGTATTATCTTTCTTCCTTTGCAATAGGAGGTTTTGTTCCTTCTGCAGCTATCGCTGGAGTTTTACTTTTAGTTGGTTTAGGAGCCTTCTTTTATCTTGGTATTAAAGGACCCACAGATTATTAAACATGAGTTAATCATCAAATTGTAATTTTAATTTTTCATAACCTTCTTGAATAAGTTAACACTATGGATTTAACAACTATTTTATTTATATTAAGCTTACCTTTCGTTTTATTAACAGTTTATTTTGGCACAAAAAATGATTTTTACGAGAGTGAAAACTATAAAGGAGATGGTTGTGCTCACGATGTGAAAAGGTAAATTTATTACTAATCACCTCTAAATACACAGGTCCATCTACTATCAAATTGCCAAACTGGTTTGTATATTTCATTAGCTATTTTTTCACCTGCCTTATTACAAGTATCTAAATCTTTCATGGGAATAGAATGTAAGGAAGGACTTGTTATTCCACTAACCTCTGGCCTTCCTCCAGGCCCTTGTCTATAAGTTCCAATTATTAACCAATAATTAGCTTTCGCAGAACCAGAAAAGATTAAGGAAAAAAGAAAAAATAATTTTAAAATAGATTTTTTTTTCATTTTCCCATACTAGCTTTTAATTTTTAAATGTAAATTGCTATTAATTAATTAGGTAATTTAATAATTTTTGGAATATTTAAAATTTGTTTTATATGGATTAATTCAAGGGTTGACGGAATTTATCCCTGTAAGTAGTACAGCTCATCTAAAAGTTATTTCTCTTTTTTTAGGTATTGATGATCCTGGAGCATCTTTGTCCGCTACTATTCAACTTGGAAGTGTTCTAGCCATAGCTTGGTATTTTAGAAATGATATTTTTAATTTAAGAAGTCAATCTTCCAAAAAGTTTCTTGAATATCTCTTACATGAAAGATTATTAAGGTCTATTTTGATTGGTACTATACCAATTGTTTTGCTTGGTGGGAGTATAAAAATATTTATCCCTTCTTTTTTTGAAAACGTTCTTCGTTCGAATTTATCAATAGCATTGGTCTCATTTCTAATGGCTTTTTTTATGTACTTGGCAGATAGTTCGAAAAGAGGTTCTATTAATATTAAAAACCATAATTATTCAAATAGTTTTTTGATAGGTTTCTTTCAAGCATTTGCAATTTTTCCTGGCGTTTCAAGATCGGGGGTTACTATCTCTAGCGCTTTAATATCAGGATGGGAAAGAAGCGATGCTGCCAAATTTTCTTTTCTTTTAGGGATGCCAGCTATTTCTCTTGCTGCGATTGTTGAGTTTATTTCTTCTTTTAATGATTTTTTTTCATTAGGTTATTTGCCTCTTTTTGTTGGTCTTTTTACGACATTTTTGTCCTCTTTATTAGCAATAGATTTCTTATTAAAGTATTTTTCATCAAATGGGTTGAAAATATTTATCATCTATCGATTAATTTTTGGTGTTGTAATTCTTTTGAATTTATAATTGGTTGAAAAAATTTTTTGCAATTGTGTTAAGGTTTTAAAAAAATTCTCTCTAATGAACATTTTTATATCTTTTCAATTAGGTGAAGTAGAAGTTTCAAATCTAACTATATTGGTTTTAGCTTTTTTTTCTTCTTTTACATTCATAGCAGTAGGCATAAGTTCATATAAACTATACAAATCGCTTATAAATGAAGAGGATAATTAATCGGAACGGCGGGATTTGAACCCACGACCCCCACTACCCCAAAGTGGTGCGCTACCAAACTGCGCTACGCCCCGTTTCTTTACTATAAAGATTAGATTGATTTAAATGTTATTCTTTATAGGATTGTTATCAGATCTCAATACACACTTGTCAACTTCCCAATTAAAGTTTTCCCATATATGGCCTTCTAATTTATAGTTGCTTCCAGTAAAAACTCCTAACTTAACTTTTGTAGGTGAAGCGGAACAATACTGCCTGCTTCCAGCTGATGCAAGATATTGTTGATGGTATGGTTCAGCATAAAAATATGAATCAATCTTTTTTATTTCCGTTTCAATTAAACCAAGATCTTTTTTTCTTAGTTCCATTTGATATTGTTCCTTACTGGCTAATATGGTTTTAATATTGGTTTCATTTTTGTAATATATTGCTGATCTATATTGTGTTCCCATATCATTACCTTGTCTGTTTTTTTGAGTAGGGTCATGACATTCCCAAAACATTTTTAATAAATCACTTACATCTATTTCCCTTTTATCCCATATAACTCTTACAACTTCTGAATGACCAGTTAAGCCAGAACATACTTCATAATAAGTTGGATTGCTTTTGTCACCACCAGCATAACCTACAGAAGTTGTGACAATTCCAGGAAGTTTCCAAAAACATTTTTCTGCTCCCCAGAAACAACCACATCCAAAAATTATTTCATCTTCTTCTACATTAGGATCTTTTTTAATATCTGTTTTTAATATTCTATGTAATGAATAAGCATCATTAGTTATATTTACCTCTTCATTATTCATAATGTTTTTCAGGAATTTAAACATAATTTAAATCAATTATTATAAGTAAAAAAATTACTTTTTGCCATCAACTATTCTGGTAGCTAGTTCTCTCTCCCAAAGTTGCTTATATAGCCCATTCACCTTTACTAAATCTTTATGAGTCCCTTCTTGTACTATTTCTCCTTTGTCCATTACTAAAACTCTATCACAGGTGGCTGCAACAGAAAGTTGATGACTAATCATTATGATTGTTTTATTACTTCTATCACTCATTTCATCTATTATTCCTGCTGCTGTTTTGTTATCTACGCTTGCTAAAGCATCATCAAGAACAACAATAGGAGATTTAACAAGTAGTGCTCTTCCTAGTGCAGTTCTTTGTCTTTGTCCGCCACTTAATGTTATACCTCTTTCACCAACAATAGTTTTAAACCTTTGTGGAAAACTATTGATATCATCAATTAATCCAGCTTTTGTAGCGCTTTCTTTAACTAAATATTTAGAAGCTTTTGGTTCTCCAAAACTTAGGTTTTCAGAGATTGTAGAAGTAAACAAGAATGCTTCTTGTGGAACGATTGAAATGTTTTTTCTAAGATCACTTAATTTTAAAGCTTTTATATCAATTTCATCTAAAAATAATTGATTGTCTGGAATTTCGATAGTCCGTCCTAGAGACTTTGCTAGTGTTGTCTTACCACAACCTACTGGGCCAACTATTGCAATAAGTTCTCCAGGATAAATTTTAAAATTGAGACCATTTAATGAGTTAAATTTTGATCCCGGATATTTTATTGTTAAATTTTTAGCTTCTAAGAATCCTTTAACCTTTCTTCTGAAAAATATAGTTTCTGCTCTATCTACAATTTTTGGAGTGTTCTGGAAGATTTCTTCCACACGATCTAAACTTACTTGACCTAGTTGAAAAGTATTTAAGGTAAATCCTAATAGAGCTGTAGGGAAGACAAGTCTTTCAACGTAGAGAATTAAAGCTACTAAACCACCTATAGAAATAAATCCACTCTCTAGTTGAAAAGTCCCTAATGATAATAAAATCAATAATGAAATTGAGGAAATACCTTGCAACAATGGAAATAGCGTACTCGCTGTTCTTGCAAGTTTTATCGCTGAATTTCGATAGGCATTGTTATATATGTTAAATTCTTTTTTCTCAGCATTCTCTTGATCATAAATTTTGATGGCACTTATACCAGAAAGATCTTCTTGTATTAGATCACTAAGTTTTGATAATGATTCTTGTTGAGCTTTTCTTTGATTAACCATTCTGCCGCCGAAAAGGCTTACAATTCCAAGGATTAATGGAAATATCATTAAAGCTGATATTGTTAATGTTTTATTAATCGAAAACATTGAAGGAATAGTGAATGAATAAGCTAATACGATGTTGCATAAGCTCAAAACAGTAAATCCTAAAAGTCTTCTTATGTTTTCAACATCGCTTGTAGCTCTACTTATAATGTCTCCACTACCTTTTTTTTGGATCCATTCAGGATCTTGAATAAGTAAATGGTCAAAAAGTTTTTGACGAAGATTTACCTCTACTTTTCTACCTATGCCAAAGACTATTTGTCTTGAAAATAATCTTATCAAACCCATACAAGTTGCTAAAAATATTAACCATAAAGATTTAGAAATAACAAAATTTGATGAAAACCCATTTTGTAATTGGTCAATTATATTTTTTACTTCTAAGGGTATTGCAACACTTAATATATTAACTATTAAGAGAGCTAATGCTCCATAAAAAAATTCTTTTTTGTAAGGTCTTAGGTATTTAGATATAACTTGTATCTTTAAATTTTTCATTTTATTTTGCCGATATGATTAAGATAATGTTTCATTTTTGAATATGTGAGCTAATTTTATAAATGATTCAGTATTTATTTATGGGTAACGAGCAAACTCATCCATTACATGAAACCGACAAAAACATTATAGATTCCCTTATCACTAAAAAAACACCAGAAGATATTGACTACATAAATTTAGCAAGATTAATAAATCGTTATACCAATTTCCCTGGAGAAAGTGAAATTAAAATTGATATTGAAAAAATTTTGAAATTTTGGGAAATAACTAAAAATGATCTTTTTTCAAAAACAAAAAATATTTGGTCAAGAAGCTTCAGGCCTTCTAATACAAATAAAGATTTAGTTGGCTCAGGTTTCGATACCTCAAATTAAATTTTATCTGCAAAATCTTTTCAATAATTAAATAAATGTCTTCTAACCTATCAAACGCTGAAATCCTAAATAATTTGTTAGAGGGAAGGAACCTTGATGATTTAACTTCTAGAACTTTAATGCAAAGATGGCTTAAAGATGAAATTTCAGATGTTGAAACAGGGGCTTTTTTGAGTGCTTTAAGAGCTAAGAGCTGTACAGGAGTAGAACTGAGTTCTATGGCTGAGGAACTCTTAAATGTTTGCGAATTGCCAGTAGCAAGGCCAAATTTACATTTGGTTGATACTTGTGGAACAGGAGGGGATGGAGCTAATACATTTAATATCTCAACTGCGGTAGCATTTGTGGCTGCATCTTGTGGGGTAAAAATTGCAAAACATGGAAATAAAAGTGCTAGTGGGAAAGTTGGCTCTGCTGATGTTTTATTGAATCTTGGTTTGAATTTAAATTGTTCATTAGAAAAAGTAATTACAGCCGTAAGTGAAATTGGAATAACTTTTTTGTTCGCACCTGTTTGGCATAAATCTTTAATAAAACTTGCTCCATTAAGAAAGACCCTTGGAATAAGGACAGTATTTAATCAACTAGGACCATTGGTAAATCCTTTAAGACCCAATGCGCAAGTTTTGGGTGTTGCTTCTGAGGATCTTTTAAAACCTATGGGAAGCGCGCTTTTAAAAATGGGTATGAACAGAGCAATAGTCGTTTATGGTTCTGGCGGCCTTGATGAAGCCTCGCTTCAAGGAGAAAATAAATTAGTGTTTGTTGAAAAAGGTGAATTACGGTTTTCAAAAATAAATATTTCAGATTTTAACCATGAAAATATTCCTAACGAAAAGCTTGTAGTTTCAGATCTTGAGTCTAATGAGGAAATATTCAAATATGTTTTAAATGGTTCTGGGAAAAAATCTCATATAGATGTTGTTGCCTTGAATGCTGCTTTAGTGCTATGGGCATCTGGAATTGAGGATAATTTAAATAAAGGATTTAATAAAGCTTTATTTGCTATTAATCAAGGAGATCCTTGGAAAAAGTTTTTACTCTTAAAAAATTATTTATCCACAAATTAATTAATATTAAATTGATGATTAATCCATATAAGAAAAATGCCAAATTAGTTTTAAGTAATGGAATAGTTTTCCCAGGATTTTTTTTTGGTGCTTCTGGTACAGCCATTGGTGAAATAGTTTTTAATACGGGAATGACCGGATATCAAGAAGTGATTACTGATCCAAGTTATTACGGCCAGATATTAACATTCACTTATCCAGAGATTGGAAATACTGGTATTAATTTTGAAGATTCAGAATCTAGTATTAATGTGAAGGGAATAATTGTAAGAAATTTTTCATCTAATAACAGCAATTGGAGATCTAAAAAGAATTTTGATCAATGGTTAGTTGAGAAAAACATCATAGGTCTTTATGGAATTGATACTAGGGCTCTAGTGAAAATTCTAAGATCTAGTGGTGCGATGAATGGCGTTATTACCTCTCTAGAAAAAACTGATGAAAGTTGTTTAAAAATAATTAATGATACTCCAAAGATGGAGGGGTTAAATTTATCAAAAAAAGTGTCAACAAAGAAACAATATTTATGGAAAAGTCACACACAAACAATTTTTGATTTAAGAAAAAAATATGCTGAAGCGTCTAAAAAGTTTAAAATAGTAGCAATTGATTTTGGAATTAAAAAATCAATTCTAAATAGACTTGTATCCCATGGTTGTGAAGTTTTAGTTTTGCCTTCTCGATCTTCTCTAAAAGATGTTTTATCTAACAAGCCTGATGGCATATTTTTCTCAAATGGTCCAGGTGATCCTTCTTCTGTTTCTGAAGGTATAGACTTAGCAAAATCACTTATTGATTATGGGGAAATACCTATGTTTGGTATTTGCCTTGGCCACCAAATATTTGGATTGGCATTAGGAGGTTCAACTTATAAATTACCTTTTGGACATCGTGGTTTAAATCATCCTTGCGGTGAAAATAATAAAATTGAAATAACTAGTCAAAATCATGGTTTTGCTATTGATCCTAATTCTCTCTCAGAGGATATAGTTAGAATAACCCACTACAACCTTAACGATAATACTGTGGCTGGCCTGGAGGTTAATAATAAGCCAATATTTAGTGTGCAATATCATCCTGAAGCAGGACCTGGCCCACATGATTCAGATTATTTATTTAATAAATTTGTTTCTCTAATGTTAGAAAGATGTTGACATGTTGTTTTCTTTTGATTTGATAATTACATTTGATACATTAATTTACTGGAGGTATTAGATCATAGAAGATTTTCAGAAGTTAACGGTTTCTTTAAGAGGAAACCTTGAGTTTAAAACAAACATTATTGTGTTTACTTTTAAAGGCCAACTTGATGCTTTCTCAGAAAAACAATTTAAGACTTTTGTTTCTAGTAATTTAAAAAATGAGCTTCCATTCGTTATTGATCTTACAAAAATAGATTTTTTAGATTCCTCTGGTCTTGGAGCTCTTGTTCAAACTGCAAAAGAATGCAAAAAGTCGAAACTTGGTTTCTCTGTCGTTGGCAATAGTAGAGTTGCCCAAACAATTAAACTTGTTCGTTTAGGGGATTTTCTTAACTTGAAGTCAAGCCTTGAAGATGCATTAAATCATTTAAAGAATTGAATTATTGGATTCAAAACTTGGTTCCTTATGGATCTCCCGAGGATATAGGTGTAATTCAACTTGCTTGGCTTGGAGATTCAGTATGGGAGCTTCACCAAAGATTAAGACATGTTCATTTCCCTTTAAAATCTAAAGATCTCCACTTATCTGTAGTAAACGAAGTAAAAGCAAAATCTCAGTCACAATCATTAAGTCAAATTGAACATTTATTAAATTCAAATGAAGTTGATCTAATTAGGCGTGCTAGAAATAAAACAAAGAGATATCCAAAATCTTCAGACC
>QCIH01000006.1 GCA_003216795.1 Prochlorococcus sp. AG-402-K16 | reverse complement strand
GATTATAAAGACTTAATCGTAAAACTTAAAGAAATAAAATCAACTATTGCTTTATTGGAAAAAATAATATTTAAATAAATTTTATATTTTTGATAAAAACAAGTCCCAACAAAAAACTTTATTCATTCAATAGACAACCTCTAGTCTTACTTATTTTTTCTTCTGTTTCCTTTCTATTGATACTATTAAGATTAATTTTTTTACAACTTTTAAATTATGAATCTTTTAGGAAGATGTCAGATGAGAATAGGATCAGACTTATTGCTTCACAACCAATACGCGGAAGAATACTAGATAAAAATGGATATGTTTTAGCAGATAGTAGAGTGAAATATTCTTTAATCATAAAGCCTCAATCTGTTAAAAAAAATAATTGGGAAAAACATAAGTCAACTATTTCTAACTTGTTAAATATTGATAGTAATTTAATTCAAAAAAAATATTCTGATGGTCTAAAAAATCAAAAACTTTTAGTAACTATTCTTGATGACTTAAATGTAGATCAATTAATAAAGTTCAAGGAAAATGAAGGTAATTTAATTAGTTTTGAAATAGCTACCAAATTAATTAGAAATTATCCTTATAAATCTCTTGCTGCTCATGTAATTGGTTATACTCAACCTATAACTGAATCAGAATATAAATTTTTATCGAAGAAGGGTTATAAATTAAATGACTTAATAGGTAGAACAGGAATTGAATATGTTTACGAAGATTTTATAAGAGGTGAGTGGGGTGGAGAAATAGTAGAAGTAAATTCATTAGGAAAATTTCAAAGATCATTAGGTATAAGTCCTCCAGTACAAGGTAATGATATTGAACTAACAATCGACCTTAATCTTCAATTAGTTGCTGAGAAAGTTCTTAAAGATAAAAAAGCTGGAGCAATAATAGTGATGGATCCAAGAGATGGTGCAATAAGAGCGATGGTAAGTAGGCCTAATTTTGATTTGAATTTTTTTTCTAAGGAATTTAAGCCTGAAAAAGAATATAATAATTTATTTAATTCTCCTGAAAAACCTCTTTTTAATAGAGCATTAAATGCTTATGATCCAGGGAGTGTTTGGAAAGTTGTAACTGCTTTGGCGGGCTTGGAAAGTGGAAAATTTCCTAGAAATACTATGTTAGATACAAAACCATGTATAACTTATGGGAGTCAATGTTTTAGAGAGCACAATGATTTAGGATTTGGAGTAATAGGTTATGAAGATGCTTTAAGAGTTTCCAGTAATACATTTTTTTATCAAATAGGTTATGGAGTAGGAGTTGATGAAATTCATAAGGTCTCCCGAAAGCTTGGTTTTAATTCTTTATCTGGAATTGAAATTTCTGAACAAGAAAATATAGGATTAGTAGCTAGTAGTAAATGGGCTAAAGAGGGTAGAGGATGGGGGCAACCAGGAAGGACCCCTTGGGTTCCAGAAGATATTGCGAGTATGTCTATTGGACAATTTGTCGTTCAAGTAACTCCGATTCAAATAGCTAGAGCATATGCTGCAATTGCAAATGGAGGTTATCTAGTGACTCCCTATTTAGTTAAAAAAGAGGAAGAAAATCTTTCAGGTAAAAAACTTATTAAAATCGATATTGATTCAAATAATATTCAGTTGATAAAAAGTGGTCTCAGGAAAGTAGTAGAGTCTGGCACAGGAGTATCAATTAATTATGGAGTTTCAAATTTACCTCCAGTTTCAGGCAAAACTGGAACTGCTGAAGATGGTGAAGGTGGATTAGATCACGCTTGGTTCGTTTGCTTTACTCCTAGTGAAACAAGCGAATTACTTGTAGTTGCTTTTGCTCAGAATACTCCTGGTGGTGGATCTGTTCACGCCCTGCCAATGGCAAGAGAAATTTTAAAAGTTTGGAATGAGAAAAAATGAGGTTAATTTTTAGTTATTAAAAGTTTATGTTTTTAATTTTTTCATTTGTAAAAGTCTTTGAATAATATCTTCAATAGTTTTTGTATCTATAGGTTTACTATATGATGACAAAAGTTGTCTTCCTAATACTTGACTTCCTAAATGCACTAATTGAATTCGTAATGAGGTCAGTAGTTCTAACCCTATGCCACCAGAAAATGTTGCAATTGCAATCGGTTGACCATTAAATAAATTCCTAAAGTCATCTCCCGAAATAGAAAGCCATGCTATGAAGTTGGAGAGAATGGGAGGTATAGATCCATTATATTCAGGCGCACAAATCACCCACCTTTCGATCTTAAAAAGCTTTTTTTTTAATTCTTCTATTTCATTTGGGATATTTTCTTTGCTGTGAATTCTTGGATTAAATAATGGAATATCAAGAGTAGTAAGATCTAAAATTTCAGAATTTATTTTAAGTTCATTACTTTTTTTAAGAAATTTTTCAGAAAGTTCTAGATTTTTACCACAACTAGCTGTAATGATTATTAGATCTTTTGTTTCAGTCATAAATTAGATAAATAAATTTAATAGTTAGCACCTGTTTTACGGTGATGAACTGCCGTTAGGCTATCGGATTTTAGTATATTACCGTGTAGTACTTCGGCGTAAATTACCCAATGATCTCCACATTCCATTCTCTCTTTTACAGAAGCATCTAACCATGCGAGCGATTCAGGAATGATGATCTGTTCATTAGGAGTTAATTCAATATTTATCCCTTTAAATCTATCTTCTCCAGGTGCAAAGGGCTTTGTAAATCTTTTCAAAGGTTCTTTAAAATCTTTTTCACTAAGAATATTTAATGCGAATGAATCTCCTATTTGCAGAAGAGACTCTACCGATCTATCTTTTGCTACTGCAATACTTAACCCAGGCGGAGAAAAACTTGCTTGACTAACCCAAGATGCAAGCATGGCTCCTTTGATATTATTCTCATCTTTGCCTTTAGAGGCTGTAAGGACACAAAGTGAACCAATTACTCTTCCAAGAGCTTGTAGCTTTGGATCCGTTTTACTTGTAATCATTCCAGTATCTGATTTTCTGGGTTTTTTCTTTGCTTTTTTTATAATTTTTCTTCCAAAGTGAGTTCCTATTTCTTCTAACTCTTTAATTTTTGGTTTATTTGGACTGAATTTAATCCTAATAGGGTCAAAACTAAACTTAAAGCCACCATCTTTTAATTTTGTTTCAAGCAAATCTATAGCTTCTCCGCTCCAGCCAAAACTGCCAAAAATTCCCACTGGTTTATCTCTATTACCCTCTGCTAACAATGTTCCTAGTGCACTAACTATTGGAGTTGGGGCGTGACCACCCAATGTGGGTGAACCTATTAAATATCCATCAGCATTTTGGATGGATTTTACAAGTACATCATTAGGTGTAAATTCACAATTAATACTTTCAACTTCTACGGCGGTTCTATTTATCCCTTTAGCCAATGCATCACCTATTGAGGCTGTGTTTCCATATGCACTTGCATATATCAGAGCGATCTTATGATTATTGGTTGAGATATTCTCTCCCCATCTAATATAGTCATTTAAAAAGCTTTTTAAGCTATATTCGATCGCGGGACCATGTAATGGTGCAATAGTTTTAATGTCATAATCTGCAATTTTTTCAGTTATTGATACTACTTGATTAGACATTGGTGCCATCAAGCAATCATAAAAATGTTTCCTATCAATTTCTGTACTAACTCGATTTGTTTCAGACCAATATTTAGATGCAATATGTGCAGAGAAAATTTTTTCACTAAGAAGTATTTCTTGATTACGTTCATAAATTATAAGGCCACCTGGCCAACGTGCTGTTGGAATAGGAATTAACTCTAGTGAAATGTTATCTAATTCTAAATTAAGTTCTTTTTTGATTATGTTTATTTCAGGTAATTGAATTTCAATAAAGTTTTTTAAGGTAGGATTTCTTTGATTCCAAAGTTCGCTAATAAGTTTATAACCTGGATTAGAGCAAGTAATAGTTGTGTTTTGAAATTGGGTACTTATATTTTTTATAGTTTCAATAATTTGGGGATTAATGTGACCAGAAATGAAGTTGATTTTACCTAATTTAAATTGATCGCAAAACCTAGAAATTACTTTATTAAACGAATCTAAATATTGTTTTTCAGGTGGATGAATAATAAAAAGTTCCTTATTACTTCTAATGAAAAAAGTATTAAAAGAGGTTCCTTTTTCAAGGTTAAATTCAAGTTCAAATCTTTCTTTATTTTGGTCTAAGAATCTTACACAAGAAAAATTTTCAGTAATTTCGAATTCTGCTAAATTTTGATTTTCTGCAAGTATGCCAATATTAATATCTGACATTTCAAAGACTTATTTTCTAATAGTGAATATAAACTTTCTAGTCCTGCACTGAACTAGAAAAAGTTTTCAACTGACTTTCAACTGCCGACCTAAACATTCTATGTTCTGGAAAATCTTTTAATCCGTTAATTATACCCACACAGATTCCCTATTGGTCATTATTCGCATGTAGTGATTACGCATTAAAAAAGACCCTTATTACTAAGGGTCCTTTAAGGTTTTACTAAATCAAGTGTTTCCTTGTTTCCACTGTATCAGTAAAACCACTCCTTCACACGTGAATAAACTATGCCATATTTTTCTTTTCCGTGGAAGAGGGAAATGGAATGTTACTTAACTGTCACATGTGCCAGTTGTGCATTAAGGGATTTATGGCAATAAAAAAACACCCTAATTTAGAGAAAAGGATGTTTACTTATCAGAAATTAGTGTGTGAGGAGTTTCTGATGTTTTTAATTTACTGGAATAAGGTGCCAAATATCTACAGTATTAATTACTATTTCTTTTCCCAAAATAGATAAAGATTTGAAAATTGGTTTTTAGTATCTACTATCGCAGTGCTTGTTGAGATTAACTTCCAACCCGCAGAATTACGTTTTTTCATAATTGCGGCAATTTCATTTTCTTGTCTTTGAGTATTTGCATTTCCTACTGCGTAATAAATATCAAGATCATTTTCTATGTTTGTCATATTTAAATGTGTTTTTTTGTTCAGAATTAATATTACTCAATCTTTCATCAATGCTTGATTGGATTCGATAGGGTTACTGCAAATGAGTTTTATATGGTTTTACCTTCACCTCAAATTGCGATTGGATTACTGCTTATAAGCATTGGAGTAGTGGTTACTTTTGATATTAAAGTTGATTTATTTAAAGGTAAAGAATAAAAGACCATTAATTTTTCTTGATTTTTAAATGGGAAAGAACGGAATTACGATAATGATGGATTAGATCCATCCGAAGAGTATTTCTGAAAAAAGACAAAAAGTAATGATGAGGATAACTATTCACCTCCAGAGGAATCAGAACCTCCGCATTATTAATGAATTTATTGATCTACTGAATAAGTTTCCTTATATATGACCGATTTAATTGATCCAAAAACCATTGTTTTATCTCTAACTGTGTAAACGGTCTGCGATCCTTTCTCATTACTTCTCTCATCTTTGTTTCATCAACCTTGTTGAGATTTATGTTAATCATCATGATGCCATAAATGGAATTCCAAACTGTTGTTGGCCTTCTTTCAGAATCAGAAACTTAACCAATGCAGAATATCCTAATCGGTGTTTCTTCTCCAGGTCTTTTTCAATCTTCTGAATATGATCCTCGTATTTGTTGTATGAAACATTCTTACGAAGGACTCTATGGAAACCACCTTCGGCGGTTTGCCTAACGGCATCTCTGGTGTCTAAAATTTGCTGCATCTTTATTCTGTTTGTAATGGTGTGAACTGTCTTTGCTTATCTATTACGGTCTTGAACTATATTGCTTAACAATATTTATAAACATATTTAAAATCTAAAATCTCTTAAATAATCTCTTTGAAGTATCTTTAAGGACTTCAGTACCAAAAACATCTCAATCAAACCTGACAGAGTTATTTATACAAAAAAATATAATTCTTTTGCGTACCCGTACTCTATTTACATGAGTTAATAATCAACGATAATAAAGCACTTCATAGGTGGTTTTAGATCTCATATTCATAAGTATTTATACATGTTCTTATGATGCTCTCACTCATTTTTTGGTATATATTGTTACACTTTTTTTGATTCGGATTTTTTATTAATGAGGTTTAGGATACCAATTTCTTTTTTGTTGACCTCTCTCTTTTTAACTAACTTAGGAATTGGGAAAAATGCATATGCCCTTCCGTATAAAAATTTAGTTGCTATAAGCAGAAGAACTAGCAAAGGTAGTTTATTGCTACCAAATGGGGATAAATATGTGGGAGATTTTGTTAATGGTAAGTTTAATGGTACAGGTACTTATAGTTGGTTAAATGGGGATAAATATGTAGGAGATTTTGTTAATGGTAAGTTTAATGGAACATGTACTTTTACCCAAGCAAATGGAGATATAACATATGGCAAATGGTTAAATGGGATTCAGATGAACTAATTAAGATAATTTTCCTAACGCAACTTCAACCACTTAAAAAGTAATATCGGTTTTATACAAAAAGATCTGATTTAAATATTTTTAACTAAATAGATCCAAAACTCTTCCAGCACTATCATTTAGTCGAAATCTCTTATGAATTTGGTTTGCTTTGAGTTTTGCGACTCTGTAAGCATCTAATTCATTTTGTTTAGTATTGTCTCCATTTCCCAAATTGATCCTGATAAGAACTGAAAGAATTTTCTCAATATCATATCCACCTTCGTCAACAAAGTTTTTAATTCCTTCGATATTTTTTAAATCAATTTGCATGTTTGATTGATTCATTCTTCAGTTTTTTCTCACAAATATTTGCCTTAGATGGGGGATCGAAATTCAACTAATTTTCAACTATTAATTCAGCAAAATCCCTTTCTATGACTTGAGTTATACTATTTTTTAAACTAATTTTCCACTCTAAGGTAACACTGCTTAATACTAGTTATTACAATGGATTTGTACGAAATTTACAAAAATAATGACTTAGTAGTGATTAGCAACTTTTCTGTGATGAACAGCTGTCTTACATGATAAGTCAGAAACATTACCATTTTCAACAATTCCGTAAATTATCCAATGGTCTGGAGTCTCCAGTCTTGAACTGACTTTACAATCTAAAAAGGCGAGTGAATCTGAGAGAACTGGTCCTCCTTCAGCGATGTTGCTAATTACATCTACATCCGCAAATCTATCGGCTCCAGGGGCAAATCTTTTTAAAAAATGTCTGAACATTTTTTGATAGTTATCTTCTCTCAAGATATTCACAACAAAACCTTTCCCAACTTGCATATATGATTCAATAGCTCTATCTTTTGCTACTGCAACTGTAATACCTGGTGGAGAAAAGCTTGCTTGACTAACCCAACTTGCGACCATTGCACTTTGTCTAAATGTCGAACCTTCCCCTTGGCTCGCTGTTACTACATATAATCCTCCACTTAATCTGCCTAACGCTTTATCTAAATTTGAATCAAGGCTCTTCATAGAGGCAATATTCTTCTTTTTATTGATCAATTGACCCAAGTCAGTTCCAGCTTCTTCGAATTGTTGATAAACAATGGGATCTGGAATATTTCTAACTCTTAGAGGGGAAAAAGCTTCTTTTTGGCCAAGTTCTCTTAATTTATTTGCTAGGGAATCTATTGGTTCATCATTTCCACCAAATGCATCATAGACTGCAGTAAATTGTTTTGGTTTAAGTGCTGCAAATAAAGTACCGAGAGATTCTTTTAATTCATTATCTGAGTCCACTGGCCATGTAGGAATTACTATTGCTTTTGATTCGGAAATTAAACTTGTTAATTCTTGTGGGTCAGAAGATCTTAAATCTACTAATTGAACCTGTGCATCTGCTTTATTTATTCCATGAGATATCGCTTGACTTAGTCGATCGCAATAACCATAGTCGCTTATATAGCAGACTGACACAAAATCATTACCTTTGCTTTTATTGCTACTCCATTCTAGATATTTCGCTTTCCAAAAATTGACCTGATTATGTAGCAAAGGCCCATGACCAACAGCTATTGTTTTTAACTCAGGTAGCTTATCTATTCTTTTAATTGCCTGCAGAACACTTCTAGCGTTTGGACCCATAAGGCAATCGTAATAAAACCGGAAATCTTCGTATATTTCCTTTTGATCAGTGTCAAAAAATTGGTCAGAACAATAATGGAGACCAAATGCATCGCATGTATAGAGAACATGTGTGCTGTGATCATATGAAAATATAGTATCTGGCCAATGTAAATTTGGTGCACTTATGAATTCAATATTATGTTCAAGACCACTACTAGGATTAGTTCCGAGATTTAAAAACTCTCCACTCTTAACCTCTAGACGCTTAAAGGGAATATGTATTTGGTCTTCAATAAATTTAAGGGCTAATTTTGATCCAACTACTGTAATATTATCGTTTAGTTCTAAAAGATTACCTATTAAACCAGAATGATCAGGTTCTGTATGGCTTGTAATTAAATAATCAACTTCTTGTGGATTTACTTTTTTCAGTAATTCTTCAAACCATAATTCTTCGAACTTTGCGTGACTAGTATCAATAATTGCTAGTTTCTCGCCTTTAATAATAAAACTATTGTAAGTAGTTCCATTTCTTAAACCAAATTCAATATCAAATCTACTGCGATCCCAATCCAAAGATCTTATAGCACAAGAATCATCCGCAAAGTTTTGAGATTGAACCGTCAACTTGTTATTAGTTTGTGCCAATTTAGAATTACTTGTCTGGGCAGAGGTTATCATAGAATAATTAGCTTTATAAATTAACTTTAGTTATATAGAATGTAAATTCGCGTGATTATTTTTGCGAAATAACCGAAATTACGCTTTTCTTTAATTTTTGAATCTTTTTATTCTGGATAAATGACATCTCAACTAATTAAAAAAATAGTAACTGGAGATGAGATAAGAAACGCTTTTTTAAAATTTTACAGTGAAAAATTACATAAAATCATCCCAAGTGCATCTTTGATTCCAGATGACCCCACGGTTATGCTCACAATTGCTGGAATGCTACCTTTTAAACCAGTTTTTTTAGGTTTAAAAGAAAGACCATCAAAAAGGGCTACATCTAGCCAAAAGTGCATCAGAACAAACGATATAGAAAACGTTGGAGTTACAGCTAGACACCACACTTTTTTCGAAATGCTTGGTAATTTCTCTTTTGGAGATTATTTTAAAAAAGAGGCTATTCACTGGGCTTGGGAATTAGTTACTAATATTTATCAACTTTCTGTAGAAAATATAATTGTGAGTGTTTTTCACGAAGACGAAGAGTCTGCAAAAATTTGGAGTGATGAAATTGGTATTCATCCAGATAGGATAGTGAAACTAGGTGAGGAAGATAATTTTTGGTCATCTGGCAAAACAGGTCCATGTGGACCTTGTTCAGAACTTTATTATGATTTTCATCCTGAAAAGGGTCTGCAGAATATTGATTTAGAAGATGGAGATCGTTTTATTGAATTTTATAATCTTGTTTTTATGCAATATAATCGTGATCCTAATGGAAAATTGACAGATTTAAAATTTAAAAATATTGACACAGGAATGGGTCTTGAAAGGATGGCCCAAATACTACAAAAAAAGCAAAATAATTATGAGACAGATTTAATTTTTCCTATTATTCAAAAAATTTGTGAGATTGCAAATATTGATTATTTTTCTTCAGATGATAAAAACAAAATATCATTAAAAATCATTGGTGATCATACAAGAGCTGTTATTCATTTAATTTCTGATGGAGTAGCAGCAAGTAATCTCGGCAGGGGATATATATTAAGAAGGCTCATTAGAAGAATGGTGAGACATGGCAGATTATTAGGTATAAAAAATGAATTTTTACCTCATATTGCTAATGTCGGGATCAATTTAATGCAAAATAATTATCCTGATTTAAAAAATAATAATGATTTAATTTTGAATGAGATAAAAATTGAAGAAATAAGATTTAGGGAAACTCTTGAAAGAGGAGAGAAATTGCTAGATGAGTTAATCTCTTCAGGGAAGAAATTAATTTCTGGTTTTAAAGCTTTTGAACTTTATGATACTTATGGATTTCCTCTGGAACTTACTGTAGAAATTGCTGATGAAAATGGTATCAGTGTAGATGTAAAGGGCTTTGAAGAAGAAATGAATGCACAAAAAGAAAGAGCTAAAGCTGCTTCAAATAATATTGATTTGACATTAGAGGGATCATTAGAGAGAGAAATAGATCTTTTTAACAAAACTGTTTTTAATGGTTATGATTCGCTTCTTTCCGAAGCTGAAATAAAGGGTATATTCTTGGATTCAACATTAGTTAAGCAAGCAAGTGAGGGTCAGAAAGTTTTAATTGTTCTTGATCAGACTACTTTCTATGGAGAATCTGGCGGGCAAGTTGGTGATATTGGAACAATATTTTCAAAAGATGTAGAGGTCTTGGTTGATAATGTTATACGAAAGAAAAATGTTTTTTTACATTATGGAACGATCAAAAAAGGAATATTAACTATTGGACAAAAAGTTAATACTAATGTTAGCTCCTCTAATAGAGCTAAGGCTGCGGCAAATCATACAGCTACTCATTTATTGCAATCTGCACTTAAATCAGTTGTTGATAAAAGTGTGGGACAAAAAGGTTCATTAGTAGCTTTTAATAAATTAAGATTTGACTTTAATTCCTCCAATCCTATTTCTAAAGATCAAATTTCTAAGATTGAGACTTTAGTTAACTCTTGGATTATGGAAAATCATGTCCTAGAAATAAAAAATATGTCTAAGAGTGAGGCTCTCGAAAAAGGCGCAGTCGCAATGTTTGGAGAAAAATATGATGATGAGGTGCGCGTTGTTAATGTACCAGGAGTTTCAATGGAACTTTGTGGTGGCACACATGTTAAAACTACATCAGTATTAGGTTCTTTCAAAATAATTAGTGAGGAAGGAATCTCAGCCGGAGTAAGAAGAATCGAAGCATTGTCAGGCCAATCAGCATTAGACTATTTCAGTGATAGAAATTCTTTAGTAAACCAACTAAGTGATTTGTTAAAAGCAAATCCTAGTCAACTTTTTGAAAGGGTTAATAATTTGCAAGCAGAGCTTATTACTAAGAATAAAGAGATACAAAAAATGAAAGATGAAATTGCATATTTTAAATACTCTTCTATAAAATCATCCTCACAAATAGTAAATTCTTATTCTATTTTAGTAAATCAGATTGATGGTTTAGATGGGAATTCTTTGCAATCTGCAGCACTTAATTTAACTTCTCATTTGGGAAATAAAGCGATAGTGATTCTTGGGGGAATACCAAATCCAGAAAATAGAAAGTTGTTATTTGTAGTTTCTTTAGGAGATGATGCAGTAAAAAAAGGATTGCATGCAGGAAAATTAATTAATGAGATTGCAAGAATTTGTTCGGGAGGTGGAGGAGGAAAGCCTAACTTTGCTCAAGCAGGTGCTAAAGATATTGATAAGTTAAGTGACGCTCTTGATTATGCTAAAAATCATTTGCAAAAAATATTAGATAGTCATTCTGATAAATAACTACTTTTTCTGAGACTAATTTCGATTTGATCCATTAATTTCCTTGCTTCCTCAATAGTTAATTTTTTTTGATCAATTGCAGATTCAGTATTAATCCTTATAGATTCAACTAAAGAAGCTGAACTGTAATCTAATAATTGTAAAATTTCAGATTTACTGTCCTCTTTAATAATATTTTTGACCTTATATGAATCATCTCGATTTATGTCTATATGAACAACGTTTGTACTACCAAATAAATTATGGAAGTTTCCTAATGCTTCTTGATAGGCTCCAGTCATAAAAATTCCAATTAGATAATCTTTATCTTCCTCTGGCTTATGTAAATTTAGTAATGATTTAATTTTTCCATCATCAATAAAATTATTTAGTTTCCCATCTGAATCACAAGTTAAATCTGCAAAGTTGCCTTTGCAGAACGGCTCTTCTAAGTGCCTATGTATTGGTACTATTGGAAAAATCTGATTTATTGCCCAGCTATCAGGAATAGATTTAAAGATAGATAAATTTGCATAATAAGTTGAAGCAAGAGTTTCTGTAATTTCAGATAAATCAGGGTGATTCATTTCATCATTATTCAGGTTATTAGAAATTTCTTTTGCGCAAGCCCAAGTAAGTTCTTCGGCATAAGCTCTTTCTGCCAAACTTAAAAATCCTAATCTAAAAGCGACTAGGCAATCTTCTTTAAACTTTTTTGCATCATTCCATAGTTCAATTATTTGAGATAAATTTATTTTTTTATTGTTTAGTTTTTTTAATTCATAGAAAGTTTCAAGTAAATTTGAAATTATTAATTGTTGATTTTTTTTATCAAAAATTTGTATTTTGGAACTGACATGACTTGTTCCTAAGACATTAAAAATTAAAACTGAACAATGACTAATTATTGCTCTTCCACTTTCTGAGATTATAGTTGGATGATTGATATTATTTAATTCACATGAATCCTTAATAGTTGCAATTACATCGTTAGCATAATTTTGAAGAGAATAATTAGTAGAAGTGTTGGAGGAGGTTTTAGTGCCATCAAAATCTATTCCTAATCCTCCCCCAACGTCGATATATTGCATTGGGGCTCCTAGTTTACATAGTTCAACATATATTTGACTCGCTTCTTGTAATGCGTCTTTAATCACAGCAATATCACTTATTTGACTGCCTACGTGAAAATGGAGTAATTTCATTTCGTTGATAAGATTTGCTTCTTTTAGTTCTTTTATTGTCAACATAATTTCTGGGATTGATAGTCCAAATTTGGAATTATCTCCAATAGATTTACCCCACCTACCACTACTTTTACTTGATAACTTTGCTCTAATTCCTATCAATGGAGTCGCGTTAAGTGATTGAACTGCTTGAATAATTCTTTTTACCTCATCTCGTTGTTCAATAACTATTATTGGATTTTTGCCGAGTTTTCTAGCCAAAGTAGCAATCTCAATATATTTTTTATCTTTATATCCGTTGCATATTAATAATGAATTTTGGTTTTCAAGAAGTGCAAGTCCAATTAATAGTTCTGATTTACTTCCTACTTCTAAACCAAAATTCCATTGGTTACCAAACTCTATTATCTTTTCTAGGACATTTTTCTGTTGATTACATTTGACAGGAAAAACGCCTTGATAAATGTTCTTATATTTATAGGTTTTTATTGCTTTTAAAAAAGAGTCATGTAATGCATTTATTCGATCTTTCAAGATATCATTAAATCTTATGATTAATGGGGGATTTATTTCTCTACTCTTAAGTTCCTTAACAAGCTTAAAAAGATCAATCTTATTTTCTGATTTTATATCTTTAGTTACTGATATATTTCCTTTGGAATTTATAGAAAAATATTTATCTCCCCATTTATCTATGTTATAAGTCGAAATACTATCTTCAATAGTCCAAATATTCTTTAATTGTTTCGGCTCAAAATTGGTCAATTTATGTCTTAGTGATTAATAAATGTTTTTGAAAATAACTCAAAACAATATCTTTTATTTTAATGATTACTTGCCAAGTTACCACCCAAAAGTCGAATATACATAGAGTGATTATTAACTAAATGACCAAAGAGAGAACTTTTATTGCAATTAAACCAGATGGAGTTCACAGAGGATATGTTTCTGAGATTATTGGCAGATTTGAAAAAAAAGGATTTAAATTGGTTGGACTAAAGCAATTAATTCCTTCAAAAGAACTTGCTCAAAATCATTATGGAGTACATAAAGAAAGACCCTTTTTTGGTGATTTAGTAGACTTTATTTCAAGTGGTCCTGTTGTAGCAATGGTGTGGGAAGGCGAAGGAGTTATTTTGAGTGCTAGAAAACTAATAGGTGCAACAAAACCTCTGGAAGCAGAGCCTGGAACAATTAGAGGTGATTTAGCTATTGATATTGGAAGGAATATTATTCATGGTTCTGATGGAGAAGATACAGCAAAATTTGAAATTGATCTATGGTTTAACGAAGAGGAATTATGTGAGTGGGAAACTTCTGATTCGAAATGGCGATCTGAAAATTAAAATTTAAATCGCAAATCTATCTAAACTAAATTTTTCTAAAAAGCTTTTTTCTATCTCTTTGAGATTTTTATTTTGAACTATTTTCAAAAGAAGATCACTTGTTATTGCAGAAAATAAAACTCCATTTCTGTGATGTCCTGTAGCTATAAAAAGATTTTCAATTTTTGATTTTCCAATTATTGGTTTTAGATCTGGTGTGCAAGGTCTAAATCCCCACCAATGTTCCATTTGTGGCCAATTAATAGCTTCTGGCAATAAGGAGCAAATGCCTTCTTGCAGTTGTTTTATTCCATTAGGAGTATTACCTTGATTAAATTTTGAATCCTTTTCAACTGTGGCTCCAACTATAATAAGTCCGTCGTCACGGGGAACTAGATAAGTTTTTGGACCAAAAATAACCCTTTTTAAAAAATTTGTTGGACCTTGAATTGATAGCATTTGTCCCTTTACAGGGAAGACTGGAATCTTATTAAAAATTTTTTTACTCCAAGCACCGCTGCATATAATTGCTTTTTCGCAGTTAATTTTTTTTATTTCCCCAGTGGCACATAAAACTGTTGCACCTGTAATTTTGTTTTTTTTGAATGTCAAACCCTCTACTTCTGATCCCTCTTGAAATTCGACTCCATGCAAGGAGCATGCTCTCTCAAGAGCACGCATCAGTCTTCTTCGGTTATCTATTTGACCATCTTGTTCAAAAAGTAAACCATGTTTCCAAATAGAATTTACTCCATTAATTTCTGTTTGAAGATCTTTGTGATTTAAATATTTTCCATATTCATAAGTGGGAAACTTTTCAAGATCTTCTTTGTTTTTAAAAGGAACTACTATGCCACATTTTTTTAAACCGCATTTAATATTACTATCTTGTTCAATACTTTTTATCCAATTTGGAATTAGATTTTGACTTTCTTGGCCAAATTTTAGTAATTCATCTTCGAGCCCTTCGGCATGAGTAGCTAACATTCCTGCAGCAACAAATCCAGCTGATTCATTTCTGTTTTTGCTTAAAACTAAAACTTTGAAGTTATTTCTAGAAAATTCATAAGCAATTGATAAACCTAAAAGTCCACCGCCAATGATTAATATTGAATTTTTGGTTTCTTGTGCCATTTAAAAATTAATATTTTTATTTGTGTTTTGGTCCTCTTTTCCTTTATATCCAATAATATTAATAAAGAGACTTTTAATAATGAACAATTTGGAATCTTGGGAAGCTGTGATTGGTTTGGAAACTCATGTACAGCTTAATACGAAAAGTAAAATATTCACATCTGCGTCAACAGCTTTTGGTGATGCACCTAATACGCATATAGATCCTGTGGTTTGCGGGTTACCAGGAACTCTTCCAGTTCTGAATGAGACAGTTCTTGAGTATGCTGTAAAAACTTCGTTAGCATTAAATTTAAACGTTGCAGAACATTGTAAATTTGATAGAAAACAATATTTTTATCCTGATCTGCCTAAAAATTATCAAATTTCACAATTTGATGAGCCACTAGCTGAAAATGGTTGGCTAGAGGTTGAAATAATTGAAAAGGACAAAGAACCTTATATCAAAAAAATTGGTATAGAAAGGCTACATATGGAAGAAGACGCCGGAAAACTAGTCCATTCAGGAAGTGATAGATTAGCTGGCTCTAAGTATTCTTTAGTTGATTACAATCGTGCCGGCATAGCACTTTGTGAAATTGTAAGTAAACCAGATATTAGATCAGGTAAAGAGGCATCTGAATATGCTTCAGAGATTAGAAGAACAGTCAGATATCTAGGGGTATCAGACGGAAATATGCAAGAGGGTTCATTACGTTGTGATGTCAATATTTCAGTTCGAAAAGGACCTAATGCTCCTTTTGGTACCAAAGTGGAAATAAAAAATATGAATTCATTTTCTGCAATTCAAAAGGCTTGTGATTATGAAATAGCTAGACAAATAGAAGTTTATGAAAATGGAGGAAAAATTTCCCAAGAAACAAGGTTATGGGATGAAGCTAAGCAATTAACGAAAAGTATGAGATTAAAAGAAGGGAGCAGTGACTACAGATATTTTCCTGATCCTGATTTAGGTCCAATTGAAATAACAAAAGCCCAACAAGAAATATGGTTTAAAGAACTACCAGAATTACCTCCAAAGAAAAGAAATAAATACGTAAGTCAATTTGGGTTATCTGCATATGATGCAAGGGTCATTTCTGATGAAATAAGCATGGCAAACTTTTTTGAAGAAACAGTAGCAAATGGAGCAGAGGCCAAACTAGCTTCAAATTGGGTAACAAGTGATATTGTGGGCTATTTAAAATCAAACAAACTAAGTTTTAGTGAATTAAAGCTTAGTCCTGCAAATCTTGCTGAAATGATTAACATGATTTCAAAAAATATAATTAGTGGAAAAATTGCAAAAGAAATTTTACCTGAACTTATTCAAAAAAATATTTCTCCGAAAAAATTAGTTGAAGAAAAAGGGTTGGCAATGATATCTGATTCTTCAAGCATTTTACCAATAATTGATGAACTTATAAATGAACATCCAAATGAAGTTCAAGCATTTAAAAATGGCAAAACTAAGTTACTTGGTTTTTTTGTTGGCCAACTTATGAAAAGAACAAAAGGTAAAGCTGACCCTAAACTTGCAAATAAACTTCTTATGGAAAAATTAAATAGCTAAAGCTTAAAGAAGCTCTTTTATCGTTTTGATCCATTTATTTTGATCATCCGAATTTTCTAAAATAATATCTGAGAATTTTCTTTTTTCTTCAAAACTTAATTGAAAATTTATCAATTCATATGCTTCTTTTTCGCTAATTTTATCTCTTGTGATAAGTCTGTTTTTTTGGAGTTCTTTAGGACATTTAACTAACCATATTTCAGTGCAAATATCTTCAAATTTTGCTTCAAACAATAATGGAATAACCAATACTATAGTTTGATTATTTTTGTATTGACTACATTCTTCTATCATTCTTTCTTTAATTAAGGGGTGAAGTAGTTTTTCAATCCATTCCTTGCTTGCTGAATGTTTAAAAATAATGTTCCTTAAAAGTTTTCTGTTTATTTCCCTTTCTGAATTGCTTTTATTATCAATAATTTTATTTCCAAAATAATCTAAAATTTTCTTATATCCATATGTATTTGGTTTGATTAATTCTCTTGAAAAATGATCTGCATCTAATATTGGTATGTTTTTATGTTTTCTAATGTAATTAGTTATGGTTGTCTTCCCACTTGCAATACCTCCTGTTAAACCAATTCTTCTTTGGTTGTTTTTTAATTTTTGAAGAATATCCATATAATTAATAATAATCTAATTACTTAGTTTCTTTAGTATTAAAGAGTAGTTAGTATGAATTAAAATACCAAAAAGTTTGAGCCAGTTAGATTCCAATTGGTCGTTTGTTGATGACAGTAAGGTAACACCTAAGGGGTTTCTTTTTGCTGGGATATCTGCTGGTTTAAAAGCTTCTAATAAAAAAGATTTAGCACTAATACTTGCTCCAGAAGGAAGTATTTTTAGTGGGATGTTTACCCAATCATTAGTTCGAGCTTCTTGTGTGGATATTTGTGAGGAAAGGATTAAAACAACTTCAGGTTTTGTAAGAGCAATACTAATTAATTCTGGTCAAGCAAATGCCTGTACAGGAAATCTTGGCATTCAACATTTTCAAATTGCTACAGGAAAGATTGCGGAACTTTTAGGAATAAATGAAGAAGAAGTTTTAATGTGCTCAACTGGTGTAATTGGTGTTCCAATACAAATAAATGATTTAGTAAAAAATTTACCGAATTTAGTAAGTGATTTAAAGGGTAATAATTTTGAAAATGCAGCAGAAGCAATTTTAACTACTGATTTGACTTTGAAAAAAGTGTCAATAGAGACGATTATTCAAGGTAGAAAAATAAAAATAGCAGGTTTTGCAAAAGGTTCAGGAATGATTTACCCCAACATGGCTACAATGCTTGCTTTTCTAACCTGTGATGCTGGTATTCAAAAAGAAGAATGGGACAAAATGATTGCTATTGCAGTTCAAAAATCTTTTAATGCAATATCAGTTGATGGAGAAACAAGCACGAATGATTCTTTTGTTGGAATAAATGCAGGAGAGAAAATTGAAAAAAGGTTTTTTCCCATTATCCAACAAGGGATTGATATTGTATGTCAGAACTTGGCAAAAAATATTGCAAGGGATGGAGAGGGAGCAAATTGTTTATTAGAAGTTTTGGTTCAAGGAGCAAAAAATACAGATGATGCAATTATGCTCGCGAAATCTATTTGTAATTCTGCCTTGGTAAAAACTGCGATACATGGTTGTGATCCGAATTGGGGACGAATCATTTCTGCTGCAGGTAATTCTGGAGTTAAATTTAATTTAAATGACGTTGACTTGTATATAGGAAACGCTCAGATTTTGGAAAATGGCAAGTTAAATAAATATGATCCACAAAAAGTTACAAACTATATTAAGTCCAGAATGAAAGGTAGATATTTAGTGGATGATATTGTAAAAATTATGATTAATCTAAATTCTGGCGAATCGAAAGGCACAGCTTGGGGATGCGATCTTTCTAAAAAATATGTTGAAATAAATAGTGAATATACGACGTAATTTTTGTGATCCTTAGGTTCAATTGAGATGACTATATAAACTCTCAAAAAGAATACACACCTTTCAAGACTGTGATTATAGTGTGATTATAATTTCTTCTGGATTGTAGTGTCTTTTATGAAGAAGCAAATGCATAGGAGATATACAACTCAAGAGTGGATATGTTTAGCGAGAGAAAGATGGGGAGAAAAATATAATTACAGCAAAGTTATATATGTAACTAAAGATAAAGAAGTCATTATTGGTTGTCCCGAATGTGGTTTTAAACCAATAAAACCATCTACTCATTTGTCAAATGCAAAATCAAATAATGGGTGTCCTTTTTGTGGAAAGAAAAGACAAAGAATGAAAACTTTAGAATTAAATCGCAGTAAAAGAAAAACTCAAGAAGAAGTCATTAATCAATTTAGGTTGAAACATGGGGATAGATATGATTACTCAAAAGTTAAATATAGAGGTGCTGATAAGAAGGTAACTATAATTTGTAAAATTGATGGACATAATTCTGAAAGAAATGGGGAATTCGATATTATTCCCAATAGTCATATTGAGGGTTATGGATGCCCAGATTGTTTCAGGATTTCTATCACGAATGATCTAACAGGTTATAAACCACCTGGAAGTAAATTAACTGTTTTAAATTTAATTTTAGATAAAAAGAAACATGGAATTATTGATGGTGATTCCTATTGGTGGGTGCAATGTGCTTGCGGTAGAGATCCTCACTTTATTGGCGCTCAGGAATTAAAGAAAGTCAAAGCATGCAATGTTTGTGCTCAAAGAGAGAGGTCAAATAGGAGGTCTAATTACTATTGGGAAAAGATCAAAAATAAAACATTTGGCAAACTAACTATCAAGAGAGATTGGGGAACTAATATTAATTCTGCTAGGAGAGTTGTATCTTTATGTGAATGTGGAAGACATCACATTACTTTATTCAATTCAATTGCAAATGGTCATACTCTAAGTTGTGGGTGTTCTCCTAAAGGTAAAGATAATTATTTGTCTTTCTTAAAGGATGATGAATATGCAAATAGTGATTGCTATTTCTATATTGCTGATATTGATGATGAATTTATAAAACCTGGAATTACAAATGATTTGGAGGATAGAAAGAAATCAGGGGAATATAGAAGTTATATTTTTACATCACCCAAATTAACAAGATGTGAAGCGTGGGTAATGGAACAGAAAATATTGGTAAATTCTATGAGTGCTTATGTGTATGATTATCCTGAAATTTACAACTCGAGAAATGGATTAACGGAATATAGAAGACGAAATATTTATGATATTTCTTTTTACAGAGATCAGTATTTTTCTAATTTAGAAAAACTTCATAACTTAGGGTGGGATCAGTTTTATTTAAGTGATTTCTCCCCAGATGGAGAATATTCTGGGAAAACTAATGAGAATTAGATGCCGCTAAAGGATATTTGCATTCCGTTCCTCAAAAATGAATACTCACCTTTGGGATAAATGTGATTATTCTGTGATTACTTTAAAGATCACAGAAATTAAACCTAATGCTTTCAAGTGTTTTTATTTAAAAATCTAAAAGTGTGATTATTATTTCACCGACTGTGATTATGGTGTGATTATTATTTCTTAACTTGCTTATGTGATACCAATGGATTACAGCAAGGTGGATATACTAAATGCCAAAGGTGGAAATTAATAGTGAATATACTACTTAAGTTTTAGTAAATCTAATGGTAGATATTCATTCATATAAAGAAACAGTATTGTTAAAGTTCCAATTACAGAGCCTATAAAACCCCCAAAAAAATTAACTAATAATCCAGATTGTCTAATTATTGCTTCTTCGTTTTCTTCTTCTTCTTCAGAATTAGGAGAATCAACTACTTTTAAGCGCTGATTGGTTGTTGGTTGTTTAAGTTGTTGGTGTCGGATGAGGGCTTCGAAATCAGGCATGGAATTTGTGAGGCAATTGAACAATAAGCAGACCAGCCCGTCATTCGACGAGGATCTGATCTGCCTAAATCGTCTACAGCTTCAAATACAGCATTGCCCGAGGCTTCTGCTTTATCAAATGCTGAAAGTAAGGGTATGAATGTATCAAAAACATATAAACCAAAATTTTCTAGAGCTGCTTTGGCTTGTTGCGCTGCTTTCTGCTGTCTAAAATCAACTTTTACTATTACTACAGCATGGTTAACTTTTAAGTTGCTTAATAAATTAGCTAGTTCAACAGTTAATTCTACTGATCTTGCCTTTGCAGTTGTAGGTAAGATAACTAAATCTGAACCATACGCTAAGTGTTTAAGTTCTTCTTGATCACTGCTAGCCTGGCCATCAGTTATTACAATTTCTGATGATCTTGATGCTTTAGCAGCTGAACTGACGGGGAAAACTGGAAATGGAAGATTGCCTCTTGATGCGTATGCTAAAGCAGATCTATTCTTGTCGGCATCGACTATGCAAACTTTTTTACCTTCAGAATGCCAAATACTAGCAAGGTGAATGCTTGTGCAGGTCTTGGCCACCCCCCCTTTTTGTCCGCAAACAGTAATGAACAATTTTTTATTTTTATTTCTCTTACTTTGGAGAATAATTTCTTAATGTCAAGAGAAATTGATTTTTAATGCTTTAAAACTTATTTTTTGAAATATTTTAAAGAAGTTAATATTTTTAGATAACCTTATAAAGTTCCTTATTTAAATTGGCAGTGAAGAAAAGAATTGGATTAGGTACGTGGTCTTGGGGGAATAAGCTTTTCTGGAATTACCAATCTACAAATGACGATGATTTACGTGAGACATATAAAGAAGCGTTACGAAGAGGTTTCGATGTAATTGATACTGCAGATTCTTACGGTACTGGGAATCTTCAGGGTAGAAGTGAATTGTTGATAGGAAAATTTTTACTAAATACTCCTTCAGCAAAGAAAAAAAGAATTCAAGTGGCAACCAAACTTGCACCTTATCCTTGGAGAATAGGTAACAGAGGTTTTAATAAACCTTTTTTGAAAAGTTTAGAAAGACTTAATAACAAATTAGATATAGTGCAATTACATTGGTCAACTGCAAAATACAATCCTTGGCAGGAATTAGGACTGTTGAATAATCTTTGCGATTTAAAAGATGAAGGCTTTGATTTTCAAATAGGCCTATCAAATATAGGCCCTAAAAGATTGATGAAATTAATTAATTTCTTAGCAAAAAGAGATCAGAGCCTAAAAAGTGTGCAAATACAGTTTTCTTTGCTTGCTCCCGATTTAGAAAAACAATATCAGGTAAAAAAAATTTGCGACGAAAATAATATTGATTTCTTTGCTTATAGTCCTTTGTCCTTTGGAATACTTTGTATTGATCCAGATAAAGAACAGAATAAAGAAAAAAGTTTTATTCGCAATGCATTATTTAAAAACTATAAAAAACCAACATATGAATTGCGGAGGTGTTTAAAAAGAATTGCAAATCAAAGATCAGTTTCCCAAGCGCAAGTAGCAATTAATTGGTGTTGTTATCAAGGAGCTATTCCGCTCGTTGGAATGCGAAAAAAATCTCAAGTTATAGATATATCGAATGTATTCAAGTGGAATTTAAATAAAAGTGAATTTAAAGTACTTCAGGAATTGTCAAAAAAAAGTTTAAAAAAAATGCCTAAAAATCCTTTTTCAAGCATTTAATTAAATTTTTAGCTAGATATTTTCTTATTTTTTTTTATTTGACAACCACTATTCCATAGTTCATTGGGAAATTTTTCGCCAGTGAATCTAATAACTTTCGGTTTGAGATTTATTATCAATTCATTCAGTTTTTTATTAGATTCCATTTTGGAAGATTCGATTTTTTAATAAGATAAATTAATTTAAAACTTATCTTCTCAGTATTTATACTTATAAAATTAAAAAAATTCTTTTTAATACAAGCATTTGCAGCAATATTTACACACTAATAAATTATCTATTACAGCTTCTTAGTTATTTTAAAAAAGTGGAGTCCTTCCAGACTCCTCGTATCATTTGGTTGATAAGGCTGATATAACCCCATCTCCTTTAGGATCAAGCAGCAACTGGTGCTGTTTGACGGGAGAAACTAACGATTTTGTTAGCATTTGTGTTTTTGCTCTAACCGAGCCGGCTTCAGTCACCTTCCTTATGCCCCGTCGAAACCATTACAACCCCAAATAGTGGAGTTGAGCGGAATCGAACCGCTGTCCGAAACATCGGTTGAGATCACCTAGTCCAATTGGACATTTATATTCTGACAGGCAAAATGGTTATTGAATAGTTTTTTTACTAAGTTTTATCGTATATGAATGTAGTGGCATCATCTCCGGAGGGACTAGAGAAATCTTTAGCAGAAGAAATTTCAAATTTAGGCGGCTTTAATATTAATACCTATAAAAGATTTATTAATTTTGAATGTGATTTTGAAACTTTTTATAGAGTTCATTTCTTTTCCAGATTAGCTTTTCGTTTTTATAGAGAAATTGCAAGTTTTAATTGCTATGACAAGCAATCTTTATATGAGGGGGTTAGAGATTCATTTGATTGGTTAAATTGGTTGCACTGTGATAAAACTTTTAATGTTCAAGTAACTGGGAAAACATCTTCTTTAAGTCATACTCATTTCACAGCTCTTGAAGTAAAAAATTCTATAACTGATTTGCAACAGGCAGTTTGGAATAAAAGATCAAATATTTCTCTAGATAATCCTGATTTTATAATTCATCTGCATTTAAATAATAATAAAGCAATTCTCAGTCTTCAAAGCAGCGTAGAAAGCTTACACAAAAGAGGCTATAGACCCGCAATTGGAAATGCTCCATTAAAAGAAAATTTAGCTTCTGGATTGATAAATATGACTCAATGGAATGGCAAAGTTCCATTAATAGATTTTATGTGTGGCTCGGGTACTTTTTTAATTGAGGCAGTCAACCAATTCCTTGGAGTTCCCATAAATATTGATCAAGTATATCTTTTTGAGAATTGGTTGGACTTTAGGAAAGATATTTATCTTAATGAAAAAAATAAGGCAAAAAATAAAATTATAAATTATGAAAAATTACCAACAATAATAGGGTGTGAAATTAATAAAAAGGTTTTTGAGCAGGCGAATGTAAACATATCATTAGCTGGACTCGAAAATTATATTGAGCTTATAAATAATGATTTTTTAGCACTCCAATTAAGTTGCACACCTGGGATAATCATATGTAATCCTCCATACGGCAAAAAATTAGGCGATGAAAATGAATTGATTTGTTTATATGAACAAATGGGAATCTTCCTAAAGAACAATTTTTCAGGTTGGGAATTTTGGCTGCTAAGTGGAAATCCAAAACTAACAAAATATTTAAAAATGAAATCTTCATTGAAAATTCCCGTTAGCAATGGGGGAATAGATTGTAGATGGATAAAGTACTTAATAAGGTAATTTATTTTTTGCCTAAAACTGCCTTTGTTGTCTTGCCTAAACCTTCTAATGTTTGAGGAAGATAAGGTCCTTTAGCTAATTTTCCTCCAAGTTTCAAACTTAAGCCTGCAAGAAATAAATCGATAAATATTATTAGTAATAAATTATATTCAATATTCCAGTTATTATATTTCGTTAGAAAAAGATAAAAAATAATATGTATGCAAATTAGTACTATTAATAATAATATACTGCCAATTGCCAAAAATATTCCACCACTAATTAATCTTCTTTTTTCTCTATCTACTTCTTGAAGAGCTATTCTTACATGCAAATCCATTACTGAACTTGCGATCGCTGAAATTCTCGAAGCGGTACTTGCAAAATTTTTATTTTTTGGTTTTTCCATATTATTTTCTGCCACTGTTAAGGAGAGTTCCTATAAGTAAACCAATACCAGCCGCAATAGCAATAGATAATAGTGGTTTTTTTCTTATTGGATTTTCTATTTTTGGTCTAAGTGTATTGTTAAGTTCTTCTAATAATTCTTCTAATTGGCTTTCGATAGGTTCAATTTTTTCTGATATTTCCCAATTGTTTTCTCTTATTGAATCAATGATTTCAAATAGTTGGCTTTTTATTCCAATTACTGAGGTTCCACTATGGCTCGCTATTACTTCAACTAAATCATCAATACTCCCTTTTGTGGCTTCAAGGGTTTGTTGTGCAATGTTAGGCCATTTTTCTTTTATTAAAGGTATTAAACTATCAATTTTTTCAAGTAACCATTTTTCCGAAATAACATCTTTTTCAGGAAGATCCGAGTTATTTGCTTTTTCTTCTACTTCTTTGGGAGGATGGAAAGTCTCCATTATTTAAACTTATTTTTTTTAAGATTAGACCCTATTTTCTTAATTTGGAACCCTTATCTAAAGAATTGTTCGATTTATATAAAATAAAAACATATAAAAGTTTATTTACATTTTATTTATCTACTCTGTTCTGCAAGAAGGTTTTGTTAAGCTATTACTGAATTTATTAAATGAGTTTAAATTTCATCATGGATATTACATTTGCATCCTTAATTTTTGCATCCCGCACAATCCCAACAGATTTTGGATTAGTAGCTGCAGCTATCGCTGGAGCTGGAAGTTTGCTATTCATTGCTTTAAGATTTGTACCTGATGCAGGTAATTAAATAACAGGAATCATCTTTAATAAAATATATCTTTATCTTAACTTTGTTTTGAAAATAGACTCGGTTTATTTATTAATTAGATAATGAATAAATGGGTTTTGCTTGAACATAAAGTTTATTCTGCTAACTCGTTTGATATTCATTATGATTTTCTCGTTGAAAATGGCATAGATTGTTTAACTTGGAAATTTCTAAAACTACCTTTATTAAATCAAGCTTCTATAGAAATTATTAAGCAGCCAAATCATAGACTTGTATGGTTATCTAGGATAGAACATGAACTTTCTGATAATAGAGGGTTTGTAAAAAGAATTGATCATGGAATATTTAAAAGTGTTTCAGATAAATTGGACTCTGAACATTATAGATTCATTTTGGATGGTGAACTTCTTTATGGCTTGTTTGAAATTTCGGGTAATTTTTGTAGATTGAGCAAAAGTTATTAATACTCATTTATAAATAAACGTAATATTCCTATTGAGAATTTTTGCAAATTAGTTATTCTTATTTAGCTATTGAGACTTGAGATTGGTACATATCAATCAGGTCGAGTTTGAAAATTTTAAATCTTTTGGGGGAAATGTAAAAATACCTCTTGAAGAAGGTTTTACGGTGGTTACGGGTCCTAACGGTTCTGGGAAAAGTAATATTTTAGATGGAATTTTATTTTGTTTAGGCCTAGCTAATAGTCGAGGTATGAGGGCTGAAAGATTACCAGATCTAATAAATAACTCCAAAGTTAAAGAGGGTAAGTCATCAGAAACATCTGTATCGGTAAAATTTAATATTCAAGATTGGTCTCCCAGAGAGGACCTTCCGCCTTTGGAACTAGAAGAAGAAGAAATTGCACTTAATAAAGGTCAAAAAGAATGGTTAGTTTCTAGAAAATTAAGGCTTATGCCAGGAGGTTCTTATGCTTCTACTTATACTTCTGATGGAAAACAATGCACCTTGCAACAAATACAGAGAATATTAAGAGATATCAGTGTTGATCCTGAGGGCAGCAATGTTGTTATGCAGGGTGATGTAACAAGAATAGTATCAATGAATAATAAGGAGAGGAGAAATCTTATTGATGAATTAGCAGGAGTCGCACTTTTTGATACAAGAATAGAACAAACTAATGCAAAATTAAATGACGTTTTCGAAAGACAAGAAAGATGTGAAATTTTAGAAAATGAATTGCAATCTAGTAAAAATAAGCTTGAAAAAGAATGTGAAAAAGCAAAGCGATACAAAGAGTTAAAGGCAAAACTATTACACATAATAGAATTAGAGAAAGTTCTTATTTTTGAAAAACAAGTTAAGCATGTTGAATCTATAGAAAAAAAAGAAAGTGAAATTGAAAAAAATAAAATTTTATTTAATAAACAAAAAGAATCTATTAGTAAGGAAATATCAGTTTTAGAAGATGCTTTGAAAATACTTGTTGATGAGCTTAAGGATAAAGGAGAGGATAAATTGATAAAAGTTAATTCTGATATTGGAAGTATTAACTCTAGCTTGAGAGAACTTGATAGGATATCAATTCTGAATAAAGAAGAAGGCATTAAATTACAGAAACAGAGAGATGAAATTGCAATTTCTAAGAGGAATATCGAGTCAGAAAAGATGAGCCAAAAAAATTTCGATGATAATTTTTTAAATCAATTGAACTTGCAAATTGATGATCTCACTTTAAAACACAAACTATCCAGAAAAAAACTTTCTGATGCGGCTGGAGAATCTGGAGAATTCTCAAAACAAAGTATCAAATTAAATGCTGAGCTTGAAAGTATAAAAAATCAAATTAATCCCTTGGAAATAAAAAAAAGGAAAATTGAAGAAGAAACTATTCAAAATAATATTCAAAAAGATGAGATATTGTCACGGATCGAATCCTTAGACTTAGAAAAGCAGAAACTTTTTCAGGGAAATCAAAGAAAAAAAGAGACATCCGATACAAAGAATAAAAACTTGGCATGTAATAGCGCAGAAATTAATTCTTTAAAAAATGAAATCGATTTATTAATTAAAACTAAATCAAGGCTAAATAACGAGCAATTAAGGCTTGAAAAGGATTTATCTAGATTCGAAAGCAGGAAGGAAGTTTTAAACGAATCTAGAGGTTCATATGCCCTCAGAATTCTCTTAGAGGCAGGGTTAGAGGGTATACATGGTTATGTAGCTCAACTTGGAGAGGTCAGTGAGAAAAATAGATATGCATTAGAAATTGCTGCTGGGAATAGGTTAGGACAAATTGTTGTTGATAATGATCATATTGCTGCAAAAGCAATTGAAATTCTTAAAAAGAAGAAAGCGGGAAGATTAACTTTTTTACCTTTAAATAGAATTAAAAGTCAAAAAAAGAATTATGCAATTTCAAGATTTGAAAATAACAGGGAGAATGGATTTATTGATAAAGCTATTAATCTAATTACTTTTGATGAAGTTTATTCAGATGTTTTTCGATATGTTTTTGGAGATACTTTGGTTTTTTCAGACTTATCCTCAGCTAGGTTATCTACACAAAAAAATAGGTTGGTTACCTTAAGTGGTGAATTATTAGAAGCAAGTGGTGCTATTACAGGAGGCAGTAAGTTAAATAAAGATTTGGCTTATAGGTTTGGAATTAATAATGATATTGATGATTCCAGTCCTATAAAAGAAAGATTATTAGTTATCGAAGAAGCTTTAAAAGAGTCAAATAATGATTTGATACTAAAAAATAATAGACTTAGTATATTAAATTCTAACCGCAGTCAAATAATTGAGGATTGTGCCTCATTTAATAAAGAAATTGAAGTAAATCAAGATTCTCTTAAAGTTGTCTCGCAAAGAATTGAGGATTGTAAATCGAGATTAAATAAACTTGATACTGCTAATAATTTATTAGTTAACGAGTTAGGCCATTTAAAAAATCAATTGAAGCCTTATCAAGAGAAGTTTGATCAACTACAAACCATTCAAAAGGCAAATTATGAAAAAAATCAAAAATCATCATTAATAGCCTTTAATGACGATTTTAATAATCTTGATAAAAAACTTGAATTACTTATTAAAGAGAGAAATACATTACTAGATAAAAAGAATCAATTTGCTTTAAATAAAGAGCGTATCAATAATTCATTAAAAATTACTTTACTACAAGAAAAAAACTTGCAGGAATCTATTAAACAACTCGCAATTGCTCATAGTGAATGGATAGAAAAAAGAGATCAATTTAAAAAAGAGCTTTCAGATCTCGATAATCAGAAAAAATCTCTAGAGAAGAATTTAGGTTTATTGAGAAGGAAAAGAGATGAATTAAACTCTTCAATTTCAAATAAAAGGCAAGAATATAATAACTATCTTTTAAAGCTTGAATATCTTGAAAGGGATATGCATTCCCTTAAAGAAGAGATGAGGAGCGAGAAAATAAAATTAGAAAATTATAAAAAAGATCTACCTAATCCTTCCCCGGAGTTTGGAGAATATGAAGGGAAGAGTCTTGAATCTTTGCAATCAGAAATTTCGATTATAAATGCAAATCTAGAAAGCTTAGAACCTGTCAATATGTTGGCTCTTGATGAACTAGAAGAATTAATTGAGAGATTAAATGGTTTGCGAGAAAAATTAGAAATTCTATCTAATGAAAGATCTGAATTATTGCTGAGAATAGAAACTGTATCTACGATGCGTCAAGAAGCTTTTATGCAAGCATTTATAGAAGTTGATAGACATTTTAGAGAAATTTTTGCAAATTTATCTGATGGAGATGGATTTCTTCAACTTGAAAATCCTAATTCTCCTTTAGAAGGAGGATTAACTTTAGTGGCTCATCCTAAGGGAAAAAATGTCAGAAGATTAGCGTCTATGTCAGGTGGTGAAAAATCGTTAACTGCTTTAAGTTTTTTATTTGCTTTGCAAAAGTATAAGCCTTCACCTTTTTATGCGTTAGACGAGGTTGATAGTTTTTTAGATGGTATTAATGTTGAAAGGTTGTCAAAACTAATATCAAATCAGTCATCAAATGCTCAATTTATAGTCGTAAGTCATAGAAGGCCTATGATAAGTGCGTCTGAACGAACAATTGGGGTTGTGCAAGCAAGAGGTGCTAATACTCAAGTTCTTGGGTTACCAAATGCTGCATAAACACACTTTTTTAAATTTATACGTCAGAATGATAAAAAGAAATTTATGAGCTTGTCTAACACATCTGCTAATAAGAATCTCCCTAACTCGGTTCCTAGTGAACGTTTATGGTTAAGGTCAGAATTAATGGGAACACAAGTGATAACTACTGATACTGGAAGGCGGCTAGGCGTAGTTGGTGAAGTTGTTGTTGATATTGATAGAAGAGAGGTGGTCGCTTTGGGACTAAGAGATAATCCACTTACAAGATTTTTACCAGGTTTGCCAAAATGGATGCCTTTAGAAAGTATAAAGCAAGTTGGAGATGTCATATTAGTTGACTCCCTAGATTCTTTGAGTGAAAGTTTTTCTCCAGAAAGGTATGGAAAGGTAATTAATTGTCAAGTGATTACAGAATCTGGACAACTTTTAGGAAGAGTTCTTGGCTTTTCTTTTGATATTGAGACTGGGGATTTGATATCTCTTGTTATGGGTGCTGTTGGTGTTCCGCTTTTAGGCGAGGGAGTTTTAAGTACTTGGGAAATACCTGTTGAGGAAATTGTAAGTAGTGGTACCGATAGGATTATTGTTTATGAAGGTGCGGATGAGAAATTGAAGCAACTAAGTAGTGGACTACTTGAGAAACTTGGAGTCGGAGGTTCTTCATGGGATGAAAGGGAAGTAAATGGATACTCAGCAAATCTTGTACCTGTTGAGAATCAGTTACTTTCAGGTTCTGAATCAGAACAGCAAAACAATTTGGTCGAGGAATATGAAGAAGTTGTTGAACAAGATGATTATGAAGATGATTATGAAGATGAACTTGAATATGTTGAAATAAAGGGTTCTGAAGAAGAAATAAATAATAGAAAAAAGCTATACATGGATAATGATGATTTTGATCAGATCCAGAATCAAAATAGTGTTAATCAAATAGATGAAAAAAACAATATTGATTTGAAGCAAAAAAAACAATCAACTACTAATTTAGCTTCGAAAAGACCAATTCAAAATGCAACTGAAACTTTAGATATTGAACCACTAAACGAACAAAATTTAGTTCAAGATAATAAAAAATCAGAAAAGTTTGAAATTGATGATCCCTGGTAATTGTTAAAGTTTTTTTATTGAATTAACAATTACAGAAGCAAGTTTTTTTGCAGCACCATTATCGCCTCTTTCTTTGTTTAGATTATCCCTAATACTTTTTAATTGATCTCTATTTTTAATAAGAAATAATACTTCTCTTGCAATTTTTATTGTCGAAATATTACCTATTCTTTCAGGGACAATCATTCTTTTAGCTTTAATGTTTGGCCAGGCAAAAAACTTCTTTTTTTTTAAATAGAAATTTTTTATCATAAAAGTTAGGAATCTATTTATGAATGAAATTTTTCCAACTATCCCAAAAATACCATCCCAAGCGTTCATCATATTTAAATGTTGAGTTGGCAGAACAACTAACATTGGAAGACTAATTGCTGCTAATTCTGCAGTATTTGCTCCTACAGTTGTAATTGCAAGATCACATTCTTTTAATATTTCATAGCAAGGATGTTTCTTGATTAGATAAATCTTTGTTTTTTTTGATGTTTCAATTACGTAATCAAAATTAGAGTCTTGCAATTTTTTAATTGTTTTGATTTTTGATGAGTAATATTTAGCAATTGGATTTTTGTTGCTTTGAAAAAATAAATATTCACTTTTATCAGTAGTTGGTGCAATGGGGATTATAAAATTTATATTTTGACTTTCTTTAGCGATATGATCTGCAACTTCTAAGAAGAAAGGAATTCCAATAGAAAGCTTTGCTTTCTTAGAACCAGGCAATAATGCAATGTAGTTTTTTTCTTTATTTTTTAGTGATATTTTGCTATTAAGTTTGATATCTGCCATCAAATCGCCAATTACTTTACATTTATATTTATATCTTTTAGGTATTAACTCTTTTACTTTTAAATTCATAGCAGCAATTTCATTGGTCCATTTAGGCCATCGTGAAATCCATTCAGCATATGTGATATTTAAATAACCTAATCTTTTAGCTAATAAAATGCTCCAAAATTGATCCCCACCAAGGAAAATAACTATCCCTTTTTTTGGCCAATCAGCAAAAGAATGTGGTTTGATTAATAATTTCCAAAAACTTTTGGATTTTGTAATTAATTCGAATTTATTCCATGAATTTGCAACTAAAAATTCTTTACCAGTGGCATTTGGGCAAGGAACAAGGACTAACCTAAGAGTGAAATCTTGTTTATCTTCATCACATAGTGATTTATTTATTTTGTTTAGCTCATCCACTACAGGATTTACCCATGTAGTTAATTCACCAGGACCATTGGAAATTATAACTACTGCAACTGATTCTTTTTTCATTGCAGTTAAACCAGAATACATTAAATGCGGACGGCGAGACTTGAACTCGCAAGGCCGAAGCCACACGCTCCTTAGACGTGCGCGTCTACCAATTCCGCCACGTCCGCAAAGGGTTTTCAGCAGCTGGGGGATGCTTAAACCTTAAAAATATCATACATTATTGGCTGAATTAAGAATGTAGTTCGAAAAGAGTTTTTTTGAATATGATGAATAATTTTTCTATTGCATAAAACAAATATTTATACATATATAACGTTTTAGGTTGTATTGTAAAAAAATGTCCTCTGATCACTAAAAAATTTTGTTGAATACTTTTGCAAATAATTTTTTATTTTAAGTCATTTCATTTCTTCAATTTTATTTTCATAATGGTTGAAAAAGTTTTAATTGCTAATCGTGGAGAAATAGCTTTACGAATTGTCAGAAGTTGTAGAGAACTAGGTATTGCAACCGTTGCAGTTTTTAGCACTGTAGATAAAAAAGCATTACATGTTCAGCTTGCTGATGAGGCGGTTTGCGTAGGAGATTCATTAAGTAATAAGAGTTATTTAAATATTCCAAATATACTTGCTGCTGCTACATCGAGAGGAGTTGATGCTATTCATCCTGGTTATGGATTTCTTGCGGAAAATGATAAATTTGCCGAGATGTGTAATGATCACGGCATAGTTTTTATTGGCCCATCTCCTAAAGCTATTAGATCTATGGGAGATAAATCTACAGCTAAAGAAACTATGGAAGCAGTTGGAGTTCCAACAGTACCAGGTAGTAAAGGCTTGTTATCAAATGTTGATGAGGCTTATAAATTGGCAGATGATATTGGCTATCCGGTAATTATTAAAGCCACTGCTGGAGGAGGTGGAAGAGGTATGAGGTTGGTTGAAAACTCTGATAATCTAGAAAAAATGTTTAAAGCAGCTCAAGGCGAAGCAGAAGCAGCTTTTGGTAATGATGGTTTATATATGGAGAAATTTATAAAGAAGCCAAGACATGTAGAAATTCAAATTTTGGCCGACAGGTCGGGTAATGTCGTTCATTTAGGAGAGCGAGATTGTTCTGTTCAAAGAAGACATCAGAAGTTACTAGAGGAGTCTCCTAGTCCTGCAATTAATACTGAGCTAAGAAAAAAAATGGGGAACGCAGCTATTGCTGCTGCAAAAAGTATCGGCTACGAAGGGGCGGGGACAGTTGAATTTTTAGTTGATGATGATGATAATTTTTATTTTATGGAGATGAATACTAGGATTCAAGTTGAACATCCTGTTACTGAAATGGTTACAGGAGTTGATTTAATAGCTGAGCAAATTAAAATTGCAAGCGGAGCAAACTTGGAATTTAAACAGGATGATATCCATTTAAACGGTCATGCCATTGAATGTAGAATCAATGCTGAAGATCCTTCTCACAATTTCCGACCATCACCTGGAAAAATAACTGGGTGGCTTCCTCCTGGCGGCCCTGGTGTAAGGGTGGATAGTCATGTTTATACAGGCTATGAAATTCCTCCTTTCTATGACTCATTAATTGGTAAATTAATAGTCTGGGGAAAGGATCGTAATACCGCAATTAAACGTATGAACAGGGCTTTAAATGAATGTGCAGTAACTGGTATTCCTACAACAATTAACTTTCATCTAACCTTACTGAATAAATCTAAATTTAAGCAGGGTAAAATACATACTAAATATGTAGAAGAAGAATTATTGCCAAATTACTGAGAAATAATTAAAAGATTTCTATGAAATATGTGTATGCAATGCAAGTTTTATAAGCCCTTGCTGACCGACTAATATTTCTCTTAAAAAGCTTATAAATCCGATCCAAATTACGGGTCCAACATCAACCCCTCCAATAGGAGGAATTAGTTTTCTTGTTAAATTAAGAATAGAGCTTGATGGTATTGAAACTAATAACCATAAACCTTTACTTAAATCAATTTTTGGGTACCAAGTAAGTATTAATCTTATTAGAAAAACTATAGTTAGATATGAAAGAGAAATTCCTAAACTAATATCTAAAATTTGAAGAGAGTTTACAAGCAAGGAAATCACAATTATTTAATTCATCTTAATAAATTACCCATTGAAACGTATTTAATTCGTATTATAAATTGAGAATTTAATATTTAAAAAGTGTTTCAAATCTCAAATTTATTACTAGCCGCAGATTTTTCTGCTGAAGTTGCAAATAATTCCGCAGTGGGGATGATAGGTAGTTTTATTGCTGCTGCCTTACTTATCGTTATTCCAGCCACTGCTTTTTTGATTTTTGTCAGCCAGAAAGATTCCCTCGATCGTACTTCTACTGGAAGACGCTAGTTTTTGTAGAAGTTTTAAGTACACTATATATATAGGGGATATAAGTAACCTCTTTAAAAATAAATTTTTGGAGAAAGAATGTGGTCAATGCTAGTCTCAATTGGGCCAGTATTGTTGGTATAGTTCTAGCGGTATGTGGAGGAGGCCTTTATTTTTTGAGGTCCTTTAAGCCTGCCTTAGCGCGGGATTATGATGTTTTCTTCGCAGCAATTGGACTTTTGTGCGGAGGAATATTATTTTTTCAAGGCTGGAGGTTAGATCCCATCCTTCAGTTTGGTCAGTTTTTATTAGCAGGAACTACAGTTTTTTTCGCATATGAAAGTGTGCGATTGAGGGGAGTTGCTACTGATCAAGCTAGAAGGTCATCTTATTTTGATGATGATCCTATTTCTGATGTTCCAAGAAATTCTAGAGGTCGATTTAATGACGATTATGATAGGTTTGAAGAATCTGAAAGACCATCTAGAAGATTTAAACCTCAAGAAGATGAATTTGAAGAAGACTATGCGGAGGGGAGATCTCGTAGGAGGAATGTTTCAAGAGCCATACCCTCTGCTGCAGCAAGTAGAAGTAGGCCATCTACAAGGGAAATAAGTCAGTTTGAAAATGAAGAGCCTATAAGAAGTAGAAGACAGACTTCTGAAGATAGGAATAGGAAACAACCAGAAACAAATAACTTTGGTGAAAGAAGAAATTTATCTCGCGATGAAGTTAAAACAGGGTCAAGACCCAGAATGAATCGTACAGTTTCTAGACAAGATAATATCTCTCCTCCTGCTGATTCTTCTCCATTAAGAAAGAAACCTACTAGATCCCCCATTAGGCAGCAAACTTCAACAGCTCAAGTAGAAGATGCTTCATTTAAAGATGCTAATCAAGCTAAAAAACCACGTGAGACTCGTAGAGTAAGCTCTTCAGCTAGATCAAGTTCAAAAAATCAAAATAGTAGATATAACGTTGGAACAAACAAGAAAAAACCTAGAGATAACAGTTCTAGATTTGATGATTAATTATAGGATTCCTGCCCATTTTAAAAACGATTGTTTACTAAATAGTTCAATTAATATTATTGAAAGAAAGCCAATCATTGCAAATCTTCCATTAGTTTTTTCAGAATAACTACTCCATCCAAATTTATATTCATCTTTAATTTCTATAGATTTTTCATCTAATTGATTATCTCCAATCTGTTCATTGATAGAATTTGGATCTTTCTGCTGTTCTATAAAACTCTCATTCTCTAGATTAGTGACTTCTGAGTTAGTTTGTTCTTCTTTCGAATTCATTTTTTTTGTTAATCCTTAAAATTATACTTATCAGACGTCAATAATTTCCAGTCTCCCTGTCCATTTAATTCTAAGATATTCTCGTGAAAATCTTTTAAGCTAGGTCTATGTCCAACACTAATAAGAGAAAGTTCTCTTTCCTTAAGTAAACTATATAGTTTTTTTTCAGTGTTAATATCTAAAGCACTTGTTGCTTCATCAAGTACTGCAAATCTTGGAGAATTTAGTAAGAGTCTTGCAAAAGCTAATCTTTGTTGCTCGCCTAAGGAAAGAATTCGTGGCCAATCTTGTTTGATATCAAGATTAGGATACCGATCCACTAAAGTTTTTAAATTTACTTCATGAAGTACAGAAGTAAGATGTTCATCACTAAATTTCTTAACTTCTGTGGGATAACATAATTGTTCTCTTAAAGAACCAAGTAGCATATATGGTTTTTGAGGTATGAATAATAATTCTCCAATTTTTGGTTTTTTAATTACTCCCTGATCGGGTTCCCATAAACCACTAATCATTCTTAGTAAAGATGTTTTTCCGCACCCAGATGGTCCAACTACCAAAAGTGATTGATTATTGTCGATGCTCAAATTTAAATTTTTAATTATTGTTTTATTTGATCCTGGTGGGCAAAGGTCAGCATTATTAATAAGAATTGAGGGGTAATCTGAAATAACGTTTTGATTGCTTGTTGGGTTGGTTTGACTAATGGATTCAACTTTTGATTGGAATCCTTCTAATCTGCCAATACCAGCAGTAAATTTTGCAAGTTCTTCGATTTGATTAACAATGAAAAATAACGAACCTTCGACCATTCCAAATGCAAAGCTTGCCTGAATAAAGCGTCCATAATCAATATCACCTTTAAAGTAAGGGATTGCCATTATTAAATATGGGAAGAAATTTCCAGCATAATTAATGGATCTTCTCATGACATCTATTATTACTCTCCATATAATCAGTAAATTAAAGTTTCTCACCACTTCTCCTAAGCGTCTTTCGGTTTCACTTCGTTCAGGATTCTCCCCGGAGTAAAAGGCTATTGATTCAGCATTATCTCTAATATGTACTAAGCCGTATCGAAAATCTGCTTCATATCTGAGTTGATCAAAGTCAATCTTTACAAGATTTTTCCCAGCAATTAAAAGGATAGAAGTTGCAAATGCAGCGTAACCAAATAAAGAAAAAGTAAGTGTTGTGCTAATACTCCATAAAATAAGAATATTAAGTGAAAATGTTAGTAGGGCATCAAAAATACCTAATGTGAAAGAGAGACTTTGACCGGTAAAAGCTCGGGTATCATCTGTGATTCTTTGATCAGGATTATCTACATCGGTTTGTTCTTCATCATTGGGATTTAATTGGTAATAAGCTTTATTAGTCATATAATCTTTGACTAAACTTTTTGAAAGCCATTCTCTCCAAATTATTCCTAACTTATATGTAAAAAATATTTGGGAAACACGTATTGGCAGAGCCACAGCGAAGCAACAAGCGTAAATCCCCAATATCCGATAAAATCCATCTTCTTGTTTTTCTACTAAGGCATTTGTTAAATCTCTTGCAATAAATCCAATACCAGCGTTTATTCCGTTCACAGCTAAAAGCATTAATACAATTATCGCAAGGAATAACCAATGCAACCATCTACGATGTTTTAACTGACGTCTTAAGCTAAAAAAGCTCCCTGATCCAATTAGAAATAAGGCAGAGAAAAGCAATCCCCAACTACCAGCCCAAATTGAATTGACAGTACTTACTACACCTCCGAAATACTTTTCAAGCAAAATTGGTTGAAAGCTTTCAAAAAAACTGATTATTCCTGTAAGACCAACAAGTACTACTCCACCAACACAAAATAAAAGAGAAATCAAAAGCCATATGAATTGAAATCCATTACATTGATCTATAGGAAGAAAAAATGGCTGAGATAGCTTCCTTAATTTTTGTAATTGGTACAGAATTTTAGATTTATTATTAACTGTTTTATTCATTGCTCGACAAGTTTTATAAGGAAAATTATAACTTTTAGCAGTCTATTGACCAAAGCCAATAAATGAAAGTGCCCAGTCAGGTAAATTTAAGTAATTCAAGATTGTTGTATCAAATTTATGAACTATTGGAAAAGATTTATCTAATACCCACCATAAAAGAAAAGGTAGATTAAATAAAATTTGTAATTGCCATTTATAAGTTAAAACTCTCCAAATTTTTATTAACTTAGTTTTGAGTGATTCGTCTAACTCATTCCAATTCTTTGATATTAAATTGAATAAATTTTTGGATTCTGTATTTAAGGAATCTGGGGTATTCATTGTGTTTTTTCTTTATTTATAACCCATAAACATTTCTTTCGAGAGTTTTAACCTGGGGGCCAATTCATTTTTCTTCCAGATAAAAAATGAATATGTAAATGAAAAACTGTTTGTCCCGATTCTGCTCCAGTATTAATTACTGTTCTCCAATTAGTTAAATTTTTTGATTTAGCTATTTTGCTGCCAACAAAAAGTAAATGCCCTAATAAATTTGCATCTTCTTCAATACAATCTAATAAACTAATAATTGGCTTTTTTGGAATCACTAAAAAATGTACTGGTGCTTGCGCTTGTATATCATTAAATGCAATACAAAAATCATCCTCATAAAGCTTATCGCAGGATATTTCTTCATTAATTATTTTTTGAAATATTGTAGTTTCAGTCATTTGATTAATTAAGAGAAATTACGTCTTTTTCGTTGAACCCTTCCTTTATAAGTTCTTTGTTCAAATCATCTTTTGATGTAACTCTATCAACAAATAGTATTCCATTTAAGTGATCCATTTCGTGTTGAATACACCTCGCCAGAAGTCCATCTGCTTTCATTTTACGTGGTCTCCCCATTTCATCTCTAAATTTTAATTTTATAGTTGATGGTCTTACTACATTCAAATATACGCCAGGTATGCTTAAGCAGCCTTCTTCGTATGAATTAAGGGTTGTTCCAAAGTCTGTAATTTCTGGATTGATTAATATTAGAGGTTCTGCTGCTGAATCTTCAAAATTTACATCTATGACAAGAAGCTCTTTGTTGATACCAATTTGAGGTGCCGCAAGTCCGATTCCTTTAGCTGCGTACATGCTTTGAAGCATTTCTCTAGCAAGTTTTCTAGTCGATTCGTCAACCTTAGTTATCCTTTTGGAATTTTGTCTTAATACATCATCACCAAGTTTATAAATATCTAGAGATGGCTTACCTGTTTGTTCTTTTGCAATTTTTTCTGAGCTTCCATTTGTTCTTGACTTTTTTGCAAGTTGTGAAAAATGGTTTGCCACGTTAAAAAAGTTTTAGATAATAGTTTAGCTATAAAAATACTAGCACTTTAATTTACTTTCTTTATATTTTTTTAAATGAGTAATGATGATAAGTTAAAAGTTAGGCAAACTGAATCTAAAAAAAATGCTTTCAAGGAATTAACTATTATTAGGGATGCCATTTTTTGGATTGATGTTGTTGGTGAAGGTCAAAATGAAAATGCCATTTTTGCAAGACCATTTAATGTCAAAGAAGCTATTCCCCAGCAATTAACAAGTAAGAAATATAATATTAAAAATAATTTTCATGGATATGGTGGTAAATCTTATAAATGTATAAATTTAAAAAATAATTTTTATTTGATATGGATAGATCAGATTACCAAGGCAGTATGGTTTCAAATTTTTAAAGAGGCATCAACAACTGATAGAAGCCAAAATAAATATCTCGTTTCAGTTCAAGAACCTAATCAACTATCTAAATCAATTAATGGAAATTTTGATTCTTCATTTGTCATTTCTGAAAAAAATTTATTGTATGGAATTTGCGAAATAAATAATAGAGATTATTTATTTTCTTTAAATTTAAAAAAAACTAAACAAGATATTCATCGAATAAAAAAATTTAAAAATTTTGCTGGAGAATTATCCTCTAATAGATCTGTTAACTTACTTTCCTGGATAGAGTGGGATTCTCCATATATGCCTTGGGAGAAAAATGAGCTGTTTTTTGCTCAAATAGATCAAGAAGGTGAGATACAAAAAATAAAAAAATTCTCAAATAAGCTTATAAATTCTAAAAAAAACGTTTCGTTTTTTCAACCCTATTGGATAAGTGAAACACATTTGGTATGTTCTGAAGATAGTTCTGGATGGTGGAACTTATTGTTTTTAGATGTTAGTGAAATTGAGAATATTTTTATTAAGAAAAGAGTAGAGAGAAATTTGATTGAATATGGAGCACCACAATGGGTCACTGGAATAACATTTTTTTCAGGGGATAAAAAAAATTTATTTTGTGTAGCAAAAAAAGAAAATAATTTAATAGTGGAACAATATAAAGATCTTGAATTTGTTAAAGAATTTTCTACTCCTTTTACCTCAATTAGTGATTTCAGTGTTTTTCGGAAAAAAGTTCTTTTAAAGGGTTATGGATCTGATTTTTTGGGAATTGTATTTGAAATTGATTTTACAAAAAAAGTTTTATCAAATTTTTCTGAGCAGATATTTTTTGATCATATAAAAGTTTGTTCAAAACCTGAATCATTTTGGTTTAAAGGTTTTGAAGATAAATCAACCCATTGTTTTCTTTATAGACCGCTTGTTGAAAATTTTAGAAAGCCACCGCTCCTTGTTAGAGCACATAGCGGACCAACTTCATGTTTTGATGGATCATATAATTCTGAAGTTCAATATTGGACGTCGAAGGGATTTTTTGTTGCTGAAGTCAATTATGGAGGATCGTCAGGATTTGGCAAAGCATATAGAGAGAGGTTGAATTATCAATGGGGTATTGTTGATTCTTATGATTGCAAAGCACTAGCTCTTGAATTGATTAAATCAAATCAAGTTGATAGTGAAAAAGTGGTAATTTTTGGGAATAGTGCTGGTGGGTTAACGGCCCTGAACTGTTTATTATATGGTTCTATTTTTAAAGCAGCAATTTGTAAATATCCTGTTATTGATTTGAAGGATATGCATTACAACACTCATAGGTTTGAAAAAGATTATTTAAATTCTTTGGTAGGAAATTATGCAAAAGACCATGATGATTATTTTAATAGATCACCGATAAATCATATTAATAAAATAAAAAAACCTATCTTATTGTTTCATGGAAAAAAAGATACAGTTATTTCTTATAAACAAACTTTAAAAATTCAAGAAATTTTGATTCAGAATAATAAATATTCAGAAGTTATTTTTTTTGATAATGAAGGGCATGGTTTTAGAAATCTTGAGAACAAAGAAATAGTAATGCAAAAATCTCAGGAATTTTTAAAAAATGCTTTGAATATTTAAGAATTGATTTTTAGAAAATCAACAGTATTTTTTAATTTTTCTATAAACATATCAATTTCTTCCTTATTGGTTGTGAAATTCATGCTGATTCTAGCTGTTGATTTAATTCCAATGTATCTGTGAAGAGGTTGACAGCAATGGTGGCCACTTCTAATGCAAATTCCTTTTGAATCAAGAATTTCAGCAATATCATTTGAATGTAAATTTTTTATATAAAAGGTGGCAAGTGAGGCTCTGTCTGGATCTATCTCCGGCGATGGACCGATGATTTCAATATTTTCTATTTGATTTAATTTGTCAAATAAATATTTAGTAATAGTCTTTTCATATTCATGAATTTCATTCAATCCAATATTGTTAATATAATTGATTGCTTCTGCAAGACCTATTGCTTCTGCAATGGCTGGAGTTCCAGCTTCAAATTTGTGAGGTAGCTCTGCCCAAGTACTTGTCTCTTCAAAAACATCTTGAATCATTTCGCCACCTCCAAAGAGAGGAGGAATTTTTTCTAGGATTTCTTTTCTTGACCAGAGGAAACCAATACCTGTAGGACCGCATAATTTATGTCCTGATCCAGCTAAAAAATCTATATTAAGATCAATCACATCCAGTTTTTGATGAGCCAAACTTTGGCATGCATCTATTAACACTAGAGAACCTTTTTGTTTGGCTAATTTAGTTATTTCTTTGATTGGATTACAGCAACCTAGAGTATTACTAACATGAACTAGGCTAACAAGTTTAGTTCTAGATGTTAGTTTGGATTTAAAGTCGTCTATATCTAATTTCCCATCTTTATCTATACCTATAAATTTTAATTTGCATTTATTTTTTGCTGCAACCATTTGCCATGGAACAATATTGCTATGGTGCTCCATAATTGATAAGAGAATTTCATCGTTTTCTTTTAATGAATATTCGCCCCATGATCTGGCTACTAGATTGATTGCCTCAGTAGCATTTCTTGTGAAAATAATTTCTTTTGCTGAATTCGATTTTATATATTGGCTAATTAAATATCGTGCATTTTCAAATTCTTCTGTTGCTTTAGCACTTAATTGATGTGCCCCTCTATGTACATTGGCATTAAAGTTTTTATAATATTCATCAATTTTTTTTAAGACTTGTATTGGTTTTTGTGTGGTTGCAGCATGGTCTAAATAAATAATTTGCTCATTACTTTTTAAGTTCTTATTTAAAAGAGGAAAATCTTTCTTCGTTATTTCAGGAAAATTTTGAATCGTTTCCATTAATTCTCATTTAAAAGTTTATCAAGCAAATCCCATTTATCTTTTGAAATGGGAATAAATGAAATTATTTCTTGAAAGTAAGAACTTAATTGTAGTTTACTTGCTTCTGTTAATGTGATCCCTCTTGTTCGCATATAAAAAAGTTCTTCTTCATTTAGTTGCGAAATTGTAGCCCCATGTTTGCATTTGACATCATCAGCAATTATTTCTAATTGAGGTTTGGTATCTATTTGTGCGAGATTTGATAAAAGTAAATTTCTGCTTAATTGCGAAGCATCAGTTCTCTGAGCAATTTTCGGAACTATTATTGAACCTTCAAATATTGCATGTGATTTATCATCAGCAAGTGATTTATTAATTTGATCTAGAAATCCATTTGGGCCATTAAATTCTATTTTTGTATAGGTTGAAATCTGCTCATCTTTTTTTGTTATTTGCATACCTTTGATATTTGTTTTAGCGTTTCCCGCAGATTGTTTAATATTAATTTCAAATCTCGCGTAATTGAATTTAAAATGTAAAGATCCTAAGTTGTATGAACTATTTTTTTGTTGAATTACATTGAGAGAATTTAATAGATTGGATCTATTTTCACCGTAAGAAACAACACCATGATTTACGGAACTATTTTCTTTCAAGCAAAAGAAAGTTGATTGAGATAATGAAGAGTTTTCTTTACCAAGATTTACTTGTAATAATTCAATATCACAATTCTTTTCTAAAAATATTACAAGGGTTTTTGCGTTTAAAGAATTACTTGATGCGTGACTAAAAATTTCAATAGGAGGAATTTTTGATCCATTTATTATTAATCCCAAAATATTATTTTTACAACTTAAATACAGATTTAGTAGGTCACTCCAATTTTCGTTTTGCTTAAAAAAAGATATCTGTTCCTTGATATATTTTTGTAATTCATCCTCACTTAATTGCTGTATTGAATAATCTTTCTCTATTAATTTAATTTGGCAATTCTCACCAATTATTAATCTAATAGTACTTTGGGAATTTTTCGGATATGGTATATCAAATTTTGAATCTTTTTCATTAACTGAGTAATCTAAAAAGGTTGACAATTTTGATTTATTTGAAAGTCTCCATAGTTCACTTTTAGGATTAGGGAGAGGGTTTGATTGTAATTTATGAAAACAGATTTTTTGTATTTCTGTTAGGTTATCATCCGATTTATTATTTTTTATTTTTTCAATAATTTCCATTTGTTTAGGTCTCTTTTATAAAGTTATCAGTCCATTCATATCCTTTTTCCTCAAGCTCTAAAGCAAGATCACTCTCACCAGTTTTTATGATTTGCCCGTCTGACATAACATGGACATAATTTGGTTTAATTTCATCTAATAATCTTTGATAGTGGGTAATAAGTATAATTCCAGTTTGTGCATTAGATATTTTTTTAATTCCTGATGCCACTATCCTTAGAGCATCGATATCTAGACCAGAATCGGTCTCATCTAATATTGCTATCTTGGGCTCAAGTAATGCCATTTGCAGAATCTCATTTCTTTTTTTTTCACCTCCGGAAAAGCCTTGATTTACACTCCTTGATAGGAATGCGTGATCCATTTTCACAATATCTAACTTTTCTTTAACTAATTCTTCAAAATCAAAAGTATCCAATTCTTCTTTGTTGAGGAATTTCCTTCTAGCATTAGTTGAAACTCTAAGAAATTCAAGATTACTTACACCTGGAATCTCAATTGGATATTGGAAACCAAGAAAAATTCCTGATTGAGATCTCTCTTCAGGTTCTAAAGAGTTGATGTTTTCACCTAAAAATTTTATGTCGCCATTTGTAATGTTATAAGAGGGATGTCCTGCAATGATTTTCGAAAGAGTACTTTTGCCACATCCATTTCTTCCCATGATGGCATGGATTTCTCCCGGATAGACAGTAAGTGAAACCCCTTTTAAAATTGGAAGATTATCAGTAGATGCAGAGAGATTTTCAACTTCTAAAATTGGATCTGATTCTTTCATTTTACTTTGCATATCAGTTTAGAAATTGATTAATTAACCTACTGATCCTTCTAGTTTAAGTGCCAGTAACTTATCTGCTTCAGCAGCAAATTCCATAGGTAATTGATTAAATACATCTCTGCAAAAACCGCTGACCATCATAGATACTGCCTCTTCAAAGTCTATACCTCTGCTTTGGAGATAAAAAAGTTGGTCTTCTGAGATTCTACATGTGCTTGCTTCATGCTCAATTTCAGAATTGGGTTGTTGAGATTTGATGTAAGGGAATGTATTTGCAGAAGCTTGATCCCCTATTAACATTGAATCACATTGACTGTAATTTCTTGATCCTGTAGCTTTTGTTCCCATTTTGACAAGACCTCTGTAGCTATTTTTTGAGTTACCTGCACTAATACCTTTGCTAACAATAGTTGATTTGGTTTTAGGACCTATATGGATCATTTTTGTGCCGGTATCTGCTTGCTGAAGATTATTGGTGAGAGCCACTGAATAAAATTCTCCTACAGATTCTTCCCCTAAAAGAAGACAGCTAGGATATTTCCATGTAATTGCAGACCCTGTTTCAACTTGAGACCAGCTAATTTTACTTCTCTTACCTAAACATTTTCCTCTCTTGGTGACAAAATTAAAAATTCCGCCAATACCTTCTTCATCACCAGCATACCAATTTTGCACTGTTGAATATTTTATTGAGGCGTCGTCTAATGCTATAAGCTCTACAACTGCTGCATGTAGGGTATTTGTATCAAACATTGGAGCTGTACAACCTTCTAGATAACTTACAGAACTTGATTCTTCAGCAATGATAAGTGTTCTTTCGAATTGTCCTGAATCCCCACTATTAATTCTGAAGTAGGAAGATAGATCCATAGGGCAGGTAACACCTTTTGGAATATAAACAAAAGAACCATCACTAAAAACTGCAGAATTTAGTGCTGCAAAATAATTATCACTAGCTGGAACTACTGTACCTAAATATTTTTCAATCAAATCAGCGTGATTTTTTACTGCTTCACTAATTGAGCAAAATATAACTCCATGTTCAGCAAGTTCTTCTCTAAAAGTTGTGGCTATGGAAACACTATCAAAGACAGCATCTACTGCTACATTTGTGAGCTTTTTTTGCTCAGTGAGGGGTATTCCTAACTTGTCAAAAGTCTCAAGAAGTTTGGGATCAACTTCATCTAAGCTAGAAATTTTCTCTTTTTGCTTAGGAGCAGAGTAATAAATAATATCTTGATAATCAATTTTTTTATATCCTAATGCTGCCCAATCAGGCTCTTTCATTTTTTGCCATTTTTTAAAGGCTTTTAATCTAAAATCAAGAAGAAATTTTGGCTCTTCTTTTTTCTGTGAAATTAATTTTATGATATCTTCATTTAATCCCTTTTCTATTTTTTCAGTTTCAATATCAGTAACGAAACCATATTTGTAAGGCTCTTTTACTACATCTTTAACTAAATTTTCGTTGACCATGTTATCAAAAATAACTTATTACAATTAGCTTTATATACTTTAACGAAAGATATCCCCAATATTGAGTTTTTTCCCTTTATTAAAACTAAAAATTAATGTCTAATCATCTTGATCCCTTGTCTAATCCATTAAACATAGAAACTATTCAGGAAATTGATAATCTTGATCTACCAATAATGCAGAAACATCATTTAAGAATACTTGCTCATTGCCTTCAGATTTTAAAAATTATCAATTTAGATAATAGTTTGGAATATCAAAATAAAAACCTCCTGAGAGAATGGTGTGATAACCAATCCAAAAAATTTGATGATAAAAAATTTAGTGATCTTTTTTATGAGCAGTTAGAATCAACTTCGAAAAAATTAAGTACTTTTTCAAAAAAAATAGGTAAAAGTATTGAGGATTTAGAGATAGATGATTTAGTACTTTTAGTTGAACAACGCTGAATTCTCTTTTATTTAACTGATCCCGAAGAAAAAATATATTTTTGTTGAGTCGTTAACAAATTTAGGTAATAAAATTTAAAAAAAAAGAAAATTAATTTACATTTCAAAAAGATCTGAAAATTAATTAATTTCACTGATACCAATTGTTTTGAAGAGAAATGTTAATTTTGAGAATTTTTTAGTAGTCAGAGGATCCTGACGACAGCCCAAAAAGACACACAATTCCTAAAAAAAAAGAACATACTGATCCCAAACAAAAACGGAGAATTTAAAGTGGCTGATGGGATCATGAATAAAGATCAATTACTCTCACTAACCCTCAGACAATTACGTCAAGAAGCAAGTAAATTATCGGTCCCGCTTTACAGTCGCAAAACAAAAGCTGTTTTAGTTGATTTAATACTTAAATATCAAGAAAAATCTACAAAAAAGACATATACGACATCTCCTGAGTCAAAGCCCGAAGAAATTTCTGAGTCCAATGCATTCAACACTAGTGAAGAAGTTAAAACAAATGTAGTTTTCTTACCCCGAGATCCAGATTGGGCTTATGTTTTTTGGCAAATTTCTGATGCAGATAGAGAAAAAGCCCAATCTTTGGGAGCAAATAAATTATGTTTACGATTATTTGATGCATCTGGTTCTGAAGGAAGCAACTTAAATCAAGGAACACTCAGAGAGATAGCAGTTGATAGTTACAGTACTGAGTGGTACTTACCAATCCCACTTGCAGATAGAGACTATAAAGTTGAATTAGGTTACAAATATGGTTTTAACTGGATGTCATTGGCATTTTCTTCGATAAGCCATGTTCCTGGGTCTCATCCTTCTGAGCAAATTCTTGATAAATTTGTACCTTTTAATTTAGATTCCACTTCTGAGTCAATCCCAGATATTTCTAATCCTGTTGTTTCAGAACAAAATGGTATGCATGAAAGGTTATACCAAGCAGCAACTAACATTCCTCTCAGAAGAAAAGTTGGTTCTGAAGAGTTTATGGAAAACGTAAATGCAACAAATCTCAATGATAATCTCACAGACTCAGGTGCTGGTAAATGGTCATCAGGTTTAAATGATTCTGGAAGCGGAATTGTTAAAAATAGATCTTTTTGGCTCGTTGCTGATGCTGAATTAATTGTTTATGGAGCTACAGAGCCTTCTGCAAAACTGACAATAGGTGGAGAAGATGTACCTCTTGCTGCAGATGGTACTTTTAGGATCCAAGTTCCATTTAGAGACGGGACTCAAAAATATGATATTAAAGCTGTTGATGTATCTGGTGAGCAAGAAAAAAGTATATCAATAAAATTTGATAGATCTACACCACTTGACGATACTAATGAAAAAGATAATGCTGAGACTGAATGGTTTTAATAAATTAAATTAATGCTGAAAAAAATTGTAGCTTTTACTCCATTGTTTGGGGCACTAACGTTTCCTCTAATAGTTCCAATTACAATTTCTAAATTTGGTGTTAACTATGGAATTCTTAGTGCATTATTAATTTCTTCATTATGGTTTATCGCTATGTTAAGAACTTCCGAAATGCCTCATTAATTTAGTTAGATTTTTGGAAGTTTCTTAAAAATATGAATCAAGTTAGTGTAATTGATATCAATTCTCCTTTTCTAGATCAAAAACCAGGTACATCTGGATTAAGAAAAAGTACTTTAAAGTTTCAGGAAGAACATTATCTAGAAGTTTTTATTGAGGCAATCTTACAATCATTAGAAGATTTAAAAGGTTCAACATTAGTTGTTGGTGGTGATGGCAGATATGGCAATATTGAAGCAATAGAAAAAATTGTCCAAATATGCATTGCTCATAAAGTTCAAAAGGTTATTGTTCCAAAATACGGTTTATTATCTACTCCTGCGACATCACATTTAATTAGAAAAGAAAAAGCTATTGGTGGAATTATTCTTTCTGCAAGCCATAATCCTGGTGGTATTGATGGAGACTTTGGAGTGAAATTGAATATCTCTAATGGTGGCCCAGCCCCTGAGATAATTACTAATAAAATTTTCAAGGCTTCACAATTACTAACTAGTTATAAAATTTGTAAAATTCAACTACCAGATTTTAGTGAATATGGAACTTATCCTTACGATGAAACTACCTTAGAAATTATTGATGGATTAACAGATTATTCTAATTTGATGGAGAAAATTTTTGACTTTGATCAAATTAGTGATTTTTTAAAAAAAGACTTTTCGTTAATCTTTGATGCAATGAATGCGGTTACGGGCCCTTATGCAAAAAATATTTTTGTCGAAAAAATGGGTCTTGCACCTGATTCTGTAATGAATGGTAACCCGTTAAAAGATTTTGGAGGTTTACATCCTGATCCTAATCTTACTTACGCATCCCACTTGGCTGATTTGTTACTGAATAAAAAATCTTATAGTTTTGGTGCTGCCTGCGATGGAGATGGAGATAGGAATATGATTTTAGGAAGTGGATGTTTTGTAAATCCTAGTGATAGCCTTGCAGTTATCACTGCTAACACAAAATGTGTCCCTGGTTATAAAGATGGTATTACAGGTGTGGCACGATCCATGCCAACCAGCTCAGCTGTTGATAATGTAGCTCGAGCATTAAATATACCTTGTTTTGAGACACCTACTGGCTGGAAGTTTTTTGGAAATCTTTTAGATTCTAATTTAATTACTTTATGTGGAGAAGAAAGTTTCGGGACAGGTAGTAATCATGTGAGAGAGAAAGATGGACTATGGGCAGTTTTGTATTGGTTACAAGTTTTAGCTGAGAAAAAATGTTCAGTAAGTGATTTGATGCAGAATCATTGGAAGCAATTTGGTAGGAATTATTATTCAAGACATGATTATGAGGCAATTCCCTCAAATATTGCTAATCAAATCTTTGGTAATCTAACTTCTATGCTCGAAAATTTAAAAGGAAATAGTTTTGCTGGCCATTTAGTTAAAGTTGCAGATAACTTTTCATATTTAGATCCCGTTGATAATTCTATAAGTGAAAATCAAGGTTTAAGATTGGTCCTTGATGATAATTCTCGAGTAATTGTGCGTCTTTCTGGAACTGGTACTAAGGGTGCAACATTAAGACTTTACTTTGAGAAATTTTTTGATCCTCAACAGAATCTTTCGTTAAATCCTCAGATCGCTTTGAAACCTCTAATAGATGATTTAGATGCTTTATTGAACATTTCAAAACTTACTCAAATGGAAACTCCTACAGTAATTACATAGAATTGAAAGTAATGATTTTTTGATTTAATTAATATGGATTCAGAAAATTTATTTACTAATTATTCTCAAATAGAAAACAATGCACCTTTGGCAGATAAATTAAGACCAAAGAATTTGGAAGATTTTTTTGGTCAACAACCAATCCTGAATGAGAATTCGCTTTTAAGAAGTGCAATATTAAACGATAAGATTAGTAATTTTATTTTTTCTGGCCCTCCGGGTGTTGGAAAAACTACTCTAATTGAAATTATTTCTTTTAATACGCGGTCAAAATTAATTAAGTTAAATGCAGTATTATCAAGTGTTAAAGAATTAAGAAATGAAATCGCTAATGCAAAAGTTAGATTAATAAATTCAAAAAGAAAAACAATTTTATTTATCGATGAGCTTCATAGATTTACATCAGTTCAGCAAGATGCTTTATTACCTTCAATAGAAAATGGAACTATAACTTTTATTGGTGCTACAACTGAAAACCCTCTCTTTGCAGTTAATAAAGCGCTTGTTAGCAGGTCTCGTATTTTTACATTACTTCCTTTGGCAGAGAATGATTTGCAAAAAATAATACAAAAAGTCATTACTTACTATTCAAAACAAAAAGATTCAAAAAAGGTTTATTTAACACAAGATGCTATAAGTCATTTAATTAAATTTTCTGGCGGAGATGCAAGGATATTAATCAATGCGCTAGAGATGGCCATAGAAACAACTGCTGAAAATGATGCTAAAGAAATTAATATAAATCTCTCAATAGCAGAGGACGCATTACAAAAGAAAAATATTGTTTATGATAAAAATGGTCAAAATCATTACGATGTAATAAGTGCCTTTATCAAGTCCATAAGAGGTTCTGATCCAGATGCAACTTTATTCTGGCTTGCGAATATGCTGGAGGCTGGTGAAGATCCTAATTTTATTTTTAGAAGACTCCTTATATCTGCCAGTGAAGATATTGGAATAGCTGATCCTAATGCCATAGTAGTTGTACAATCCTGTTGTGATGCTTTTGATAGAGTTGGTTTTCCAGAAGGATTATATTTTTTAACGCAGGCTTCTTTATATTTAGCTATTTCTCCAAAAAGTAATAGTACGAAAAGTATTTTTAAAGCAATTGAAACAATCAAATCTGCCAATGCTTTTGATGTTCCACTTCATTTAAAAAATAATTCTAATAGTTATGTTAATCCTCATAATTATCCAGGTAATTGGGTCATACAAGAATATCTTCCTAAATCTTTAATAGGTTTAAAAATATGGGAACCAAATAATAATGGATGGGAAAAAACTCAATATGAAGAACTGCTAAGAAGAAAAGAAAATTAAAAATTTTTCGAACAACAAATAATCTCAGGATTAAAAGAAGTTTTTTCTTCGTAGGCTAAAGCAATAGTCCAATTATGGAAGTTAATCTGTGAATAATTTAAATGTATATTTTTCTTCTTATGAATTAACTCTTTTGGCTTTTCAAAAAATTGCCAATATTTAATGTCTTTAGCTATCGTTCCTTGATCCCATTTTATAGCCGCTTCAACGGCACACCATTGATTTAATATCATATTTTTTGTTAAATAATTATTATGGTTTGATTTATTGGTATCAAAAAAATATTTTTTCGCAAATTTTATGTGGTTAAAATCTCTATCTGTTCTCTCAATATCAATCCCTATTTTGCTTTTATGCCAGACTATGGTAATGGCATCTTTACAATGACTTAAACTGATATTTCCCATGCCTGAGGGTAAACTTGGAGGTTCTCCAGGATGAGCATTAATTGGAATTTCTAGGGGGTCTAAATCAAAAAGTGTTGAAAGTGATTGTCGCAAGTAGGCTCTTGTTTCTAAAAAAATCTTTGATCTTGAACTTGATAGATTTCTTGCAGTTTTAATTTCTTCTATCGTTGCAACATCTTGCACACCTTTAATCTCATAAAACCAAATTTTTGGTATTTTATATTCATACTCATTTAATAATTTCAATGGCTCTTAAGGTTGGCGACAAAGCACCAGAATTTAAATTAAAAGATTCTTTTGAGAAAGAAGTTTCTCTTACTGATTTTAAAGGTAAAAGAATAATACTATATTTTTATCCAAAAGATAATACTCCAGGATGTACTAAAGAAGCATGTAATTTTAAAGAGAATTGGGATTTACTCCAAAAAAATAATATTGTTGTGCTTGGTATTAGCAAAGATAATGCATCCTCTCATCAGAAGTTTATAGAAAAATTTAATTTACCTTTTATTCTTTTAACTGATCCTGAACCTTTCCAAGTTTCTTCTGATTACGATAGCTATGGACTGAAAAAATTCATGGGAAAAGAGTATATGGGAATGATGAGAAATACTTTTTTGATAGATACTGATGGTAATATCGAAAAAATTTACTTAAAGGTAAAAGCAGCAATAATGGCTGATCATATAATTGCAGACCTAGGGATAAGCTAATTTTTTACGGACAGGTGGTGAATAATCATTCCCTCCATAACTAAATTAGGAGCATTGATAATATTTTCTTTTTGAGTCTTAAGAGATTTTGTGAGTAATTGAGAGTCTCCTCCACAGAATATTAAAATATCCTTTGCGGGGTTAAATAAACTATTAATCACGCCAGTAAGAGAGTTGATTACCCCTTTTAAGATTGCTTCTTCTGTATTAATTAAAAAATCTTTGATAGGAATTTCATAATGTTTGGGAACTTTAAGATTTTTTGTATTTTGTTCCATTGATTTTAATTGTGTTTGAAAACCTGGAAGAAGTTGACCTCCAATAATAGATCCATTTGAATTCAATTTTGTTATTGATAATATTGTCCCAGAATCTGCAATTAGCAAATCTTTTTTGAAAGGGTTTTCAATAATTTTTAAAGCGGCAATACAGGCAAGAGCTCGATCAACTCCAAAATAATCAGGAAGATTTGATAACTGAATATCTTTAGTTTTTATTTCATTTTCTTTTTTCAGAAAAAAATTTGGTAGTTTTCCTACAGAAGCCCAAATTAATTGATCAAAATCTATATTTTCGGGAACTTTTTGCTCTTTTTTAGTATGGAAGAATTTATATTGATTTTTAGAATATTTTGCCCAATGAAGCCTACTATTGCCTACTAATAAAAAATTTATATCTAAGACCATTGTTCTGTGATCAATTTAATTATTAGTGTGTATTCCACATTCTTGTTTAATCCCCCCAAATCTTGTATCTCTGCCCTTTGTTTCCATACCATCGGGACTGCTTGAATGCCAATCTCCTACTGAAGAATACCCTTTGATAAAAAGTGGATGGGCAGGTAAATTATTCTCTTCCATATAATAAAAAATATCTTTATTTGTCCAATTTAATAAAGGCCTTAAAGAGAGTCTTTGACGAATTACGTCTAGGAATTTCATTTTTTTTCTATTTTCAGTTTGACTTGATCTAACACCGCTTGCCCAGCAGAAAATATCATATTTTTCTAGACCATTTTCTAAAGGTTTTATCTTTCTCAATTCATGATACTTATTTAAATCACTTTCTTTATTTGTTTCCCAAAGTTTTCCGTATTTGGCCTCCATTCTTGCTGGAGATAATTCACTTTGCAGAACTTCAACTTCTAAGGATAAATTATCAATAAGCTTTTCAGCGTAATGGTATGTTTCTGGAGGAAGGTAACCTGTATCTATCCAAAATACTTTGATTTTTTTTTGTAGACCTAATTTACTGACCATATCTAAAAGGACTGATGACTGAATACCAAAACTTGTTGTAATAGCCAATTGATTATTAAACTTTTCATAACCCCATGTAAGCACTTCTTGAGGCTTCAAATCTACTAGCTCTTGATTATATTTCCTCAAGTTGGTTTGAATATCTTTTTGGATTTTTTCAATCATCATTCAGTTTGGTTATGAGTTTAATTTTATTTCGCTCAATTTAAAAAATATTCGTATAGTTTAATAATACATTTATGCATAACAATATTTCTCTAATGAAATCAATACAAAAACCAATAGTAATAGTTGGGGCAGGTTTTGCAGGTATGACATTTGCTTTGAATTTAAAGAAACTTAATCCTTCTTTACCGATTCTTGTGGTTGATTCTGAAACTAACTTTATATTTAAACCTTTAATGTACGAAGTTTTAAGTAAAGAAATAAGAAGTTGGGAAGCTACCCCAAAATTTGCAAATATTTTTTCTGATGCTGGTATAACTTTTTTAAGAAATTTTTTAACCAAAATTTCCTTTAAAGAAAATATTCTTGAATTTAGTGACGATTTAAAATTAGGTTATCAGTATCTTGTTATATGTACAGGATCTATTCCAAATAGTTTTTTTATAAAAGGTGTAAATGAAAATTGTTATTTTTTTAATGATGCTCAAGATCTAAATAAATTAAATTCTTTTTTAAAAAAATTACAAGATAGTACTTTGCATAAAAAGTTATTTATCGTTGGAGGTGGTCCCTCTGGCATCGAGTTGGCATGCAAAATTAAAGATATATTTACAGATCAATTTGAAATTAATGTAATAGAAAAATCAAATGAAATCCTCAATAAAAACAAAATTTTTAATAGAGAACAAGCAGAGAAGGCATTAGAAAAAAGAAAAATCAAAGTTCTTTTGAATTCCACAGTTAAAGAAGTCTCAGAAACTAAGATTAGTATTTTTAGTGACGTTGGAATAACTACCTTGGATAAAGATATTGTTATTTGGACAGCAGGCGTTAAACCTAATTTGTCTTATTTAGAAACTGATCAAATAACAAAAAAATTTGGACGAATTTTAGTGAATAATAATTTGCAAATAGAAAACCATAAAAACTGTTTTGCTATTGGTGATATTGCAGTTATTGAAGGAATGGAGGATTTACCCATAACTGCTCAGGTCGCTATGCAGGAAGGAAATCATCTTGCTAATAATTTAGAACTTTTAATTCAAGGAAAAGATACTTTACCCTTTGAATTTCAAGACAACGGGGAAATGATTAGCTTAGGAATAGGCGAAGCTTCAATTTCTGGGCTTGGGGTTACTTTATCTGGGAAATTAGCTTTCGAGGCAAGAAGACTTATATATGCTTCCAAGTTGCCTGATATCACAGAAAGCTTAAAATCTGCATCTTCATGGATATTCCAAAAAAAATCTATTTTTAAAAAGTTTCTTAAAAAAGATTATTCTAATTGAACTTTTTTGAAATATTGTTTTTGGGTATATTGAGTTAAATAAGTTTTGTATGAATTTAATTGCAGTAGTTAGTAATAATTTTGATGCGTTTATAACGGTAGTTGTTTTAATAATGTCAATAATTTTGTTTATTAGAAATACTATTGCACCAGAATTGACTGGTCTGTTATGTGTCGGAATATTTATATCTACTGGGGTTCTTTCTCCTGAAAAAGCCTTAGCTGGATTTGGTAGCCCTTCTTTAATTACCCTTATGGGTTTATTTGCAGTTTCCTCAGCATTATTTAAAAGTGGTGCCTTAGACAGAGTAAGAGAATTGATTTCTTCTGAAAGTATTCGAACTCCAAGGAAATTAATTTCTTTAATAGCTTTTTTGATTGCTCCAATATCTGGAATTGTGCCTAATACTCCAGTAGTAGCATCTTTGTTACCTTTAATTGAAAGTTGGTGCGAGCGAAGAAATATATCACCATCAAAAGTTTTATTACCTCTTTCTTTTGCTACTTTACTCGGTGGAACTCTGACATTATTAGGTAGCTCAGTAAATCTTCTTGTAAGTGATATTAGTCAACAATTAGGTTATGGAGGTTTGGAATTATTTAGTTTGACATCAATAGGAATTCCTGTGTGGCTTATAGGTACAACCTATATGATTCTTGTTTCTGACATGCTTTTGCCAGATAGAGGTAGAGATAAGGAGTTTATTAAAAATGGTGATATGAATATATATTTTACCGAAGTTACTATTCCCTCTACTTCAGAATTAGTTGGACAATCTGTCAGAAATAGTAGATTGCAAAGACGATTTGATGTTGATGTTCTGGAATTGCAACGAAATGGAAAAGTTATTCTTCCTCCTTTGGCTGATAGAAAGATTGAACCAGATGATAGATTAATAATCCGCGTTACAAGGGCAGATTTATTTAGGCTGCAGCAGGAACATACTATTCTATTAGGAGAAAACAAAACATCTTTCGATGGGGCTAATGTTTTCTCAGATGATGAAGGTACTAAGACTTTTGAAGCCTTGTTACCAGCTGGCTCAACTTTAGCCGGTGCAAGTTTGAGAGAATTAAGATTTAGGCAGCGTCATAATGCAACAGTTTTAGCATTACGAAGAGGTCAACAAACTGTTCAGGAGAGATTAGGCCAAGCTGTTTTAAGGGCTGGAGATGTTTTATTATTGCAAGCACCTCTAGATTCAATAAGAGGTTTGCAAGCTAGTAATGATTTGCTGATTTTAGATCAATTCGAAGATGACTTACCTTTTTTGATAAAAAAACCTATATCGATTGCAATTGCAATAGGAATGGTGGTTTTGCCTACGGTTTCTAATATTCCATTAGTAGGTTCAGTTCTTTTGGCAGTGATTGTAATGGTTGCTTGTGGATGTTTAAGACCTGCAGAGATACAAAAATCAATTAGGTTAGACGTCATTTTATTGCTGGGATCTTTATCGTGTTTTAGTGTAGCTATGCAGATAACTGGATTAGCAGATTTAATTGCAGTTAACCTAAACTTTGCTCTTAACGGAATGCCTCTTTATTTTGCACTAGTCGTGATTTTTGTATCTACAGTTATTCTTACGCAATTTATAAGTAATGCTGCTTCGGTTGCTTTGATTTTGCCTGTTGCTATTGAATTCTCAAATGTTTTAGAAATTTCACCAAGCGCTTTAATAATGCTTGTTTTATTCGGTGCAAGTCAATCTTTCTTGACTCCAATGGGTTATCAAACAAATTTAATGGTTTATGGTCCTGGAAGATATAGATTTTTTGATATCGCAAAATACGGAGCTGGATTAACACTTATTATGTCATTTACTGTGCCAGCATTGATAATTTTAAATTACGGGTAATATCGTGAAATTTCCATTCTCAGTTTATAAGTTAAAAGATGCTTACAAAAAGCTATCTGTACCTCAATTTACTATTGTTACAGGCTTGTTTATTATTTGCCTTGGAACTTTAATTTTGAGCTCTCCATTATGTTCATCTTCTAAGGTTGGTTTGTGGGAAGCATTTTTTACATCTACTTCTGCAATAACTGTTACTGGCTTAACCATAATAGATATTGGTGTTGATTTAAATTTCTTTGGCCAAGTTTTCTTAGCTTTTATGCTTTTATCAGGTGGTCTAGGATTAATGGCCATTACAACATTTTTACAAGGGTTTGTTGTAAAGGGGACAAAGCTAAGAACTAGATTAGATAAAGGAAAGACTTTAGATGAATTTGGAGTTGGAGGAATTGGTCGAACTTTTCAAAGCATTGCTATTACTGCGATTAGTATTATATCCTTGGGTGCAATTGTCTTATATTCTTTTGGATTTGTAGATATTCAAAATAATTGGGAAAGACTATGGTCCTCGATTTTTCACAGTATTTCTGCATATAACAATGCAGGATTTTCGTTAATGTCAAATAGTCTTCAAGACTATAGAACAAATTATTTGGTTAATAGTGTTTTTGTTTTTCTCATTGTAATGGGTGGATTGGGTTGGCGGGTTATTGATGATATTTGGAGTCATAAAAAAAATCTTTCTTATAAGAAATTAAGCCTTCATTCCAGACTAGTTATTAGGACAAGTTTGTCTCTAATCTTATTCGGATCATTAGGATTCTTTATTACTGAATCATTGCTAAATAGTCAATTTTTTAATGATTTAAATTTGTTTGAACGGTTAATGTCATCTATCTTCGAAACAGTTAGTGCAAGGACTGCAGGGTTTACAAATTTTCCGATTTCTTTGAACTCCATCTCAGATACTGGTCTCTTATTATTAATGACGCTTATGTTTATTGGAGCCAGTACAGGAGGTACTGGTGGAGGCATTAAAACTACTACGTTTATTGCTTTAATGGCTGCAACTAGATCAACTTTAAGAGGTCAGAAAGATGTAATTATTAGCAATAGATTAATTTCAGATAAAGTAATTCTAAAGGCAGTTGGAATTACAGTTGGATCTTTGCTTTTTGTTCTTTTAATGGCAATGTTGCTTAGTACAACTAATACTTTTGTAAAAAAAGAATCATTCACATTCCTAGAAATTCTATTCACTTGTATATCTGCATTTGCAACTGTTGGTTTTGATATTGGTTTAACTACAAAATTAAATCATTTCGGCCAATTTATTCTTATTGTCGGAATGTTTGTGGGCAGACTTGGAATCCTTTTGCTTTTAAGTGCACTTTGGCAGGCTCTTTATAAGAGTAGAATAGATAGGCAAAAGAGAATTGGCTATCCTAGGGCTGATCTTTATGTTTAGGATTGACTGAGTTTTATTATGGCTGATTGGTGGCAGTGGTCTCAAAAGAGAGAAAAAGAAGCCCTTACTTTTGCAGTTGTTGGCGTTGGAAGATTTGGAACTGCTGTTTGCAGAGAACTTATAAGTAATGGTGCAGATGTTTTGGCTGCAGATTATTCAGAAAAAGCTATTGATGATTTGAGACAATTGGAACCTTCTATAGAAGCTAGAGTTGTAGATTGTACTGATGAAGAGTCTATGAAGGAATCTGGAATACTTGAGATGAATACTGTTGTAGTAGGTATAAGTGAACCTATTGAAGCAAGTATAACTACGACACTTATTGCTAAAGATAGTGAAGGCAGCAAAGTTAAAAGAGTAATAGCAAGAGCCACGAGTGACTTGCACGAAAAAATGTTAAAAAGGGTAGGTGCAGATAAAGTTGTTTTCCCATCTAGGATGCAAGGAGAAAGATTAGGTTTAGAACTTGTAAGACCAAACCTAATCGAAAGATTGGAACTAGATAATCAAACTGGTATAGATGAAATAACTGTTCCAGAGGAATTTATTGGAAGATCTTTAAGAGATTTAAATTTGAGGAAAAATTATTTAGTAAATGTTCTTGCTGCAGGACCTGCTGAAGAGTTAACAGTTAATCCTCCAGCAAAATATATTTTGGAAAGAGGAAATATTTTGGTAGTCATGGGTAAAACTGTAGATTTACAGAAATTGCCTCAAAATTAATTATTTTAAATCAGATTTTTTATAGTATCTAATCCTTTGAGGAGCTCTTTTTAATCTTCTGACGCTTTGTTTTTCAAGTTCATCTCTAAATTTATCAGTATTTAAATTATTTTCTGAAACAGTTGATTTACTTCCTTTTTCGAAATATTTATTTATACCCTCTTGTATTAACACTTTTGCCATATTACTTACTGTCCTAGATTCATTATCGGCCAAAATAGTTAATTGCTCACATATTAATTCTGGAAGAACTACTTGAATTCTAGGGGATTTAGGCTTCCCATTAGTTGAGTTTTGGCGGGTAGCCATGAGTCAAAGTTGATAACTGTTACTTATTAGTATACACAGTTAGTCAAGGATACTATCTTTGTGTATATTATTAGTAAGGAAATTTTGTCCGTATCAATTAATTGTTTTATTGCCCTATGAAAAATTCAAGAAACATTGATTCACCTAAAAGGTCGATAATCGATAAACCGAAAAAAAGATTAGTCAATTCTGATTCTCGCGATAATGAGAATAGTGACGTTTTGGTATCAGCTGTAATTAGTCCATATTTGTTAACTCATCTTCACCATATTCTTCAGCAGTCTGAGTATTATGCCCAAAAAGATGGTAGAAAATCTCACGCAGCTAACTTTGCGAAACTAAGAAAGGTTTTATGTTTAGACGCAAGAAGTATGGCAGATGCCTCTGCAAAAGAGATAAAAGAAGTGGATAATGATTTATCTAAAAATAAATATAATGAACAAAATGTAGCTTGAAGTAATAATCTATTAATAAATAGATTTTAAAAACATGTCCAGTAATGCTGAAAAGCTCTATAAGTTAATAGCCAACGATTCCAAAAAGAAACAAAGTCTGTTTATGACAGCCTTAACTAATCCCAAAAAAGCCTTAGATAAAATATGCGATATTGGTAACGAGTTAAATATTTCTGTGACTAAAGAAGAGGTTATTGAATATTTGAGTACTATTGATGATGAGGCAACTAAAATGTGGTTAATTAAGGCTCGAGGAGGTCTTTAGGAAAAGGTTTCGAATAATTATTATTTGGATTAGGAATAGGTTTTATTCTTTTGTTGTAGCCACCTCCACCAGCTAAAGTCCAAAAAAACCAATAACTTGGAATTGCAAGAGCTGCAGCTATGAAAATCACTACAATTTGTTCTATTCTTTTCATGATTTAATTTTATTCCACAAAATATTTTTTAGTAAATAAGCCACAGATTTTGTAAATTCTATTTTTAAAAAAGTGATTAGATTTGACGGTGTAAGCAAAATTTATTCTACGGATGTTGTTTTAAAAAATATTAGTTGGGAGATTAAGAAAGGAGAAAAAGTTGGCTTAGTTGGTTCTAATGGTGCAGGTAAATCAACCCAATTTAAGATTTTAATTGGAGAGGAAGAGCAAACAACTGGAACGATCATCAAAGAGGGAAATCCTAAAATAGCCCATTTAAAGCAAGAGTTTGATTGTAATTTGAATTTTTCAGTGAGACAGGAATTAGAAAGTTCTTTTAAAGATATACAAATTGTTTCCATTAAACTTTTAGAAATTGAGAATAAAATGAAATCGTTGGATATAAAAAAAAATTCCGATGAACTTGAAATATATGTAAATCAACTCGCAAAATATCAAGCAAAATTTGAAGCTTTAGGTGGTTATAAAATGCAATCTGATGTAGAAAAAATATTACCAAAATTAGGCTTTTCTATAGAAGATGCTGATAAATTAGTTGGTAATTTCTCAGGTGGTTGGCAGATGAAAGTTGCACTTGGAAAAATAATCTTACAAAAACCTGATTTACTTTTACTGGATGAACCAACCAATCATTTAGATTTAGAAACTATTTTTTGGTTGGAAGAATATCTATCATCGCTTAAAATTGCTGTTATAATAATAAGCCATGATAGATATTTCTTAGATAAATTATGTGAAAAAATAATTTTTGTAGATAGAGGAACATCTGAAACATATAATGGGAACTATTCTTTTTTTATCGAACAGAAATCTTTGAATGAAGAATCACAAAATAAGGCATATCAATTACAAAAAAAAGAAATTGAGTTACAGAAGAGGTATATAGATAGATTTAGAGCTAGTGCAACTAGAAGTTCTCAAGCAAAGAGTAGAGAAAAACAATTAAAAAAGATTTCTAAAATTGAGGCTCCGATAGCAAAGTCAAAAAGTCCTATTTTTAATTTTCCAGAGTGCCCTCGCTCAGGAAAATTAGTTCTAAATATCAAAAATTTGTCTCATAGTTTCGAGGATAAAATTCTTTTTTTAGATATTAATTTAAAGATTTCTTCTGGGGAGAAAATAGCAATATTGGGACCTAATGGCTGCGGTAAATCTACATTGCTGAAAATTATTATGAAAAAAATATCTCCTGAAATTGGGGAAATTAATCTTGGTAAACATAATATAATTACCAGTTATTATGAACAGAATCAAGCTGAAGCACTTTCACTTGAGGAAAGAGTTATTGATTTAATATGTCATAAGTCTCCAGAATGGTCCCAAAAAAAAGTTAGAACATTTTTAGGGGGTTTTGGCTTTCAAAATGAAACTGTTTTTAAATACATTAAACAACTCAGTGGGGGAGAAAAGGCAAGATTAGCATTGGCGCTCATGATTATTAATCCTAGTAATTTTCTTCTTTTGGACGAACCAACTAATCATTTGGATCTGCAATCTAAGGAAAACTTAGAATTAGCAATTAAAAATTATAAAGGTTCATTATTAATCATTTCTCATGATCGGTACTTTATTTCAAAGGTTGCAAATAGAATTATTGAAATTAAAGATTCAAAGTTATTTTCATATGATGGTAATTACAAATATTTTTTAGAAAAAACTCAAAGCCAAAAAAATTGATTGCTTTTATAAAATTTACAATTGGCTAAGTAAGATCACTCATTTATCTTTACATAGTTTACCGTCCTTGATTAATCTTAAAAATACAAAAATATTTTTTAATAATTTAAATGAAAAATTACGACTTCCAAGAAAAACATTTTCAAATTTCTGATCCTATTGAAAGTTATTTTGAATGCATTACTTCCTGCGATATAAGGGATGGTAGATGTATTTCTAGATGTGTGGAAATACTTAAACGGAATGACAATTAAATTTTTTAGTTATTTTGTAGATTAGTGATATCAGTTGGTATAACTTCTAATTTTACAAATTTATTTTTACGCTTCAATAATATATTTACTTGTTTTTTGATACCATTTCTACTAATTTGATCAATTACGTCTGATGCGGTTTCAATATCTTTATCGCCTATTTTAATTAAAATATCATCTATCTTGATTCCACTTTTTTCAGCTGGACTGTTCGGTACTACATATCCAACTTTTACGACATTATTTTTTCTCTCAGAAATACTTTCTTCTATTAGGCTAATTCCAATCATAGGATGGATTACTTTCCCATTGTTTAAAAGTTGATAGGCAATTTTCTTAGCTTTATTAATTGGGATTGCGAAACTCAAACCCGCTCCTGGACCTGATCTTATCAACGTATTAATGCCAATTACTTCTCCATCGCTATTCAACAGTGGACCTCCAGAATTGCCAGGATTAATAGCAGCGTCTGTTTGTATTAGTTCAAGTTTTTTATCATATATTCCTAATTGAGCTACGTTTCTATTTAGATTACTAATAATACCAAGCGTAACTGTGTTTTCCAGTCCGAATGGATTTCCAACTGCTATAGCCCAATCACCAACTTTAATCTTTGAAGAATCTCCCAATTTTGCTTTTGGCCAAGGCCCTCTCCCTTCAATCTTTAGCACAGCTAAATCAGTAAAAGAGTCTTGACCTATCAGTTTAGCGTTTAATTTTTTGCCATTGGTTAAACCAACAATCACCTTATCTGATCCATTCACTACATGAGCATTTGTCATTACAAGTCCATCTGCAAATATAAATCCACTGCCTTGGTTTTGCTCTATCCTTGGTCGATTATCGTTAGGCAAATCTAATCCAAAAAATCTTTCAAAATATGGGTCTAAAAATAGTTGAGAATTTCTTGGAAAATTTCTTTTTTTAATATATCTTTGAGTATCAATTGTCACCACAGCTGCACCGGTTCTTTCTACAGCTTTAGTTATAAAAGATTTGTTCGAATATAAATTAACTTCATTAATTTTTGGTTTACTTAGTTGTTGGGATATGACTTTTGCAGGATATCTAATGCCCACAGTGATTAATGAGGCTATTAGTAATATCTTTTGGATGTCTCTTTTCAATTTTGATTTTTATTTTCTTTGAGAGATTTTATACACCATATCAGTGTAATTTAAATATAACTACTAATTAAATTTATTGAATCTAGAGAATAATTTAATAACTAAAAGTAGCTAAATTTCTTTTTTTCGGGCTATGATGTTAAAAATATAACTAACTAATTTATAAGTTCGATGACTATCCTTTTTCCAATAATATATTCTGCAGCCTTAACTTATTTAGTTTGGAAAGCTTTTAAAGTTATGTCTAATGGCTGGGGTATATCCGATAATAAAAATCAACGATTGAGTACTACAAGTTTTAAACAAAAAAAGTACACAATACATCCAGAACTTTTAGATAAATCTGGAAACATAACAGAAGAGGAACTACTAACAGTACGATTTTCTAATGACAATGACTCTACATTAGAAGAAAAAGGTTCAACAACTGATTAATCAAATTATATCTAAGGAAAAAATTGGAATTAAGAACAAAAATTGTCTCAGCGGTAATAAGATCACTCAAGTTACCACCAAGATTTCGTTTAAAAATGGTTAAAGAAGATCCAGTGAGACTTGAACTAAGTCTGACTCCTTCTTACGGTAAAAATCCAGTAATTGTTGGTATAGTTGAATCTTTAGACTTAGTCGCTCGAAGAGATAGAGAAGGTAGGCTCCCTAGAGATCTTCAAGGGACTTGGGACTGGACTGTAAGACATGGAAAAGTTAGTACTGGAGGTTGGAATCCCATGTTAAAAGAAGCATTGCAAACAATGTTTGATACAGGATTGCCAGCCATCGTATTTGAGGAGTTAACTGGAGATGAGTATCGACCTGTTGACGGTGTAAGACATGTTAAATAAATAATTAATTATTTATCATAAATTCTTCTTCAAAACGTTAAAATAATTTGATAGATAATTTAGTTAATTATGAACAATGACAATCAACCAAGATTTGGCTTCGTGAACTTCGCAGAAACTTGGAATGGCCGTATGGCAATGATGGGTATTTTGATTGGACTTGGTACTGAATTAATTACTGGACAAAGTATTCTTAGACAAATTGGAATAGGTTAGTATTTTACTTAATTTCTTCTGCTTTCACATCAATGGTACTTTCACTAGGCTTTTTATCTAATTGATTTTTCTTACTTATATTATCTAAATCTGCACCGCAACTCATACAAGTTTCATTTAAACCTAATGATATTGCCCCACAATTACTGCATGTATTTATTTTAGATTTGTAAGAGTTAAAACCCATAAACACTAAAACTAATAATAGAAGAGGAATTAGAAATAAAAGAAGCAAGATATTTCCGACAAAGCTAATGAAAAAGTTAAATCCAAAAATTGGAATAACAATAAGTATGATTAATGAGTAGGTAAGAAGATTTTTATTAGCTTTAAGAAAATAATTCACCTTAGTTATCCTTATCTATAATTTCTTTTTTTATTTACTAAAGTCATACTAGCAATTACTACGCTCCAACACTGTCCAAAATATAAAATCACTCCTAATAGCCATACCCATAAAGTAAGTACTAGAAAACCTCCAATAAAACCGTATGCTTGAAATCTTACTCCAAGTGAGAGAATACTTTTACTTACTGCTAGGTTCAACGTGGTTAGGCCAATTCCAATAAGTAAAGATCCAGGTAACAGTGGTTTCAGTGGAACTTTTCTACTCGGTAAAAGTGCTTGTAATAAAAGAGCCATTAAAGAAAAGCCAATTAGTGGTATTGCAAACTGACCAACTTGTAATAACGGCAACTTTAACAATAAATCAGCAATAAGGTTATTAGATTTTGAAAGATTTTCTAAAACGTTACTGGGGATCATCCTAAGATTTGCACTAATTTGATCTAGTACCATTAAAAAACCAATAAAGAATACTATTAAAAAGGCTTCAACTCTATTTCGGAGAAACTTCGAAGCTTGCACTCTCCAAGCAGCATTAACTTTTTTAGAAGGAATTTCGTCCTCCCAAAGCCTATCCGAACCTCTTTGAAGAGATAGATATGCATTTCCTGCTGTAAAAAGCAAAAACATAGCCCCAAGAATACCTGCTCCAAAGCCTTGATCTATCAAATTAAATAATGTTGTCTCTACTAACTCAACTACTGAAGGAGGTAAAAGCTGAGCAGCAATGGCAATTATTTGTTGATCTAATCCTTCTTGTTTTCCTAGGAACCATGAGGCTATTGAAAGAGAAATTAGAAGGATGGGAAAAAATGATTGAAGTGTGTAGTATGCAAATGCAGCGCTTAAATCAACACAATCAGATTTGCTCCATCGTTCACAAGCTCCCCATAAACTTTTCAGTATCCATGTTGAACTTCTCTGCATATTAATTTTCTTCAAATATTTATTTATTTACTTAATTTTTATTGTATCTGATTAAGAAATTTTTCAAGCAATTTTTTATTGATGATGCAACTATTTTTCTAATAATAAATTGCCCCATGGCTTTAAAATTTCAATTTTTTCTATTGATCTACAAGCAATTAATGGAAAATTAACATCGCTCAAGTCTTCTCCTGAAACTAAATTTAAAGGGTCTGTTTCTAACCATTTTATAGGACAATTGAGTTCTTCTAGTAGTAGCCAGGCTGCTGCAATATCCCATATCTTAGGAGTTGATTCTATTGCTCCGAAAGTTTGTCCCATCGCTACACTCGTAAGATTTAAACTCGATACACCTAAGAGTCGGATTTTGCCAGGAAATACTGAGTTTGGTTTTTTTTGTAAAATTTTTATTGATCTACTACATAAAGAAATGCATTCACTTTGACGATTATTTTGGCTAGGATCAATTTTTTTGTTATTTAACCAAACTCCTTTACCTTTAATAGATACGAACTTTTTTTTCAATGTAGGAATAATTAAAAAAGAAGATTGTGGTTTACCATCAACGAACCTTGCTACCGAAATAGACCAGTAAGGAATACCTGCAGCAAAATTTGTTGTACCATCGAGTGGATCGACCACCCAGTAAGCTTTTGAATTTGGAATTAACTTCTGTCCTTCTTCACTAAGGACCCCTTCACTTGGAGCTATTGAAGCTAACCCATCTACGATTGTTTTGTCACTCCATAAATCACAACTTGTTAATAATGATCCATCTGCTTTATTGCTGGCTCTAATATTTCCAAAATCTTTTGTTTGACGTTGACTAACCAATTCAAATAAAGAATCTAATTCACGTAGTTGCTTATTAGTTAAATTTGATGGATTCATCTTTATATATTGCAAATAGACTCTGTATCTTTAATTTTAGTATTATTACTACCTAAACAATTTTTACTTATATCAAGGAAAGTTAATCTTTCTAATTCATCTATATTCACATTGTAATTATAAATTGCATTAATATTTTTTGATTTCGCATTACTTAATTCACTTTGCCTAACAAGAACATCTTTTAAAGTTGATATTCCGACATCATATCTAAGTCTGGAAAGTCTTACAGACTCTTTGCTGGATTCAATTTCTTTAAGAGAAGAGATTATTTTTTCTTCATTTAATTTAAGATTTAGGTAGGCTTTAGTAATACTTGTGGTTAAAACATTTTTTAGATTTTCATAAACATATTTTTCGGCTTCTGCATCTGCTATTTTTGATTTGTAGGAGTTCTTATTTTGTCCGCCATCAAAAATACTCCATGCAAAATTTAGACTTATGGTATTTGTATAATTAGATCCAGATTTTTCAGAGTCGATATTAGTTGATAGAGAGTCACCCTTTGAAAATGTACTAGATAATGAATTACTGATGTAGATATTTGGCTTATTTTGAGCTAAAAAGCTTTCTGCTTGGCTCTTTTTGATTGATTTTTGGAGAATAAGGTTTTTTAAGGAAAGATTTTTATCCAACCCTTCATTAATATTCTTATTCAATTTATGATTCCAAAACCCTATAAGATTTTGCTCTTTTTTAGTTTCGAAATCTCCTTTAACATTAAGAATCTCTTTAAGCGAAATTTTATTAATTTCATGTTCTATTTTCTTTTCATTAAGTGATTGTTGATCTCGAGAAAATTGAGCTTCTGCTTCAAGAACTTCAAATTTTGTACCAATTCCAGAATCTAGCTTCGCTTTAGCATTTTCTAAACTTGTAATTGATAAATTAAGTGTGAATTTTTTATTTTGAATATCTTGATATGACTTTTTGTATTTGTGATATCTGATTCTTGCTTCTTGAATTAAATCTTTTTTCTTAATCTCATAATTATTTTCTGCAATTTTGTAATTTGTTTTGGCAATTTTAATTTCAGATCCTCTAAGCGGGGCAATTACATCCCATTTAATATTAAGGGAGGGATTAGCCGTAAATTGTGATGTTTTTAAAGTAGGTGAATCGCTATTGTACTTTTTACCTGCGACATATTTTGGTAAACCATTGGCTTGAAAATCTAAGGATGGGTATCTTTTGGCAATTTGACTGGAAAGATTAAAGCTTGCAGACTCTACTAGATTTTGTAATGATTTTAATTCTTGATTATTTAATACAAGTTTTTCTATTTCTTGATAATCAACAATAGTAATATTTGATTTTTCTTTTAAATCATTATCAATGTAATTTTTTGTTTCGCTCGAAAGAACATTAAAGGTATTCATACTTAGAGTAAGCGGCAATAATAAGAAAGGATTTATTACTCTTCTAAGCATGTTTTATAGTATCGAAAATATTCGATTAACCAATCAAAGTATTAATAATATCATTTGAATCATCAAGAACGTGAATTTTAGTATTTATTTTATTCTCAACTTCTTGAATATTTTTATCATCTAAAAATAAATCAGTATTGATTTTTAACATAATAGACGGTATGTAAACAGCTTCTCCTAAATCCTTATTTTTCAGCCCGCAAATTAGATCTTCTCCAGTCAGAAGACCTGTAACAACTTGATCTTGACCCCAATAAATACTTGGCAAACCATATAAATTAATTGTTAATCCATTAATTAAGTTTAATTTCTTAACTGTGGGAATTAGGGCTTCATAAACTAATTTACCAACAATCCAACTAACTTTTTTTGGCTTTTTTACTTTTTGGGGTAGGTTTTGAGTCTTCTCTCTTAATGCTTCTAGAAAGTTTCTAATAGTCCCAACTCCATTAGATTCTTGTGGCATTTTTTCGTAGGTTTTGTAACTAGGTAAATTTGTACCAGCAATTAAATACCATTCGTCTGCTAGCCAACAAAAACGAGTTCCAAGAGTAATTTGTAGGGAGGCTTGAATTCTCTCAACTTGTTTAATAGTTTTTTTTGCGTATTCTGGGCTTATTGATTTCAATCCATCATTTTCAGGTCTAAATTTTGTAAGTCCTACAGGAACTATTGCAACTGAAAGTACTGTCTGAGAGTTTTTTTTGTAGAATTCAGCAAGTTCCAAAATTGATTTCTCAAGAATATCCCCATCGTTTATATCTGGACAAATAACAATTTGAGCATGTATTTGAATAGAGTTTTTTTCAAACCACGAAATTTGGTCAAGTATCACTCCTGCTTTTTTATTTTTTAATAATTTTTCTCTTGTGGCGGGATCAGTAGCATGAACTGAAATAAAAAGTGGGGATAGTTTTTGCATAGAAATTCTTTCCCAGTCTTCTTTTTTTAAATTCGTAAGAGTTAAATAAGATCCATATAGGAAACTTAATCTATAATCATCATCTTTTATATAAAGGCTTTTTCTTTTACCACTTGGCTGTTGATCAATAAAACAAAATGGACATCTATTATTGCATTGCTTAATTGAATCAAATAATGCATCTTTAAAATTTATACCTAAATTAACGTCTTGATCTTTTTCAATATTTATATTGTGAATCTCATGATTTTTATCTAAAACTGATATGTCTAAAATTTCTTCACTAATTAGAATCTGATAATCAATTAAATCTCTTGGTTTTTTCCCATTAATACTAATAATTGAATCACCCGATTCAAATCCTATTTCTTCAGCAATGGAATTAGCTTCAATACTTTCAATTTCTGCAGGGTTTATTTTATGAGTAATATTAGGAACCAAAATATCACTGGGATCTTCCTTGTAATTAATTTCTTGCCACACAATTAAAGGCCAAAAACTCTTATTTATATTTATTCTAGACTTATATATGACTCAAAGTGTATTAAATACTTTTAAAAAACTAAATATATGTGTGAAATTATGGACCTTTTATTGATTAAAATATGGCATTCGCAGTTTTCTAAAACACGATTTAGATTAATTAAAATAACCTTTTTCATTGAAAGAATTAATTACAAAAAATTTAGAAGTAAAAGATAAATTCAACTATGAATCTCATAAGACAGTTGATTCATACGAAAATAGTTTTTTATCAAATCCTTTATCTTTAAGATTGTGGTCTTCTTTTTTTGTAATTTTACCTATTTTTGTTCAAGCCCCTTGGGTTAGATTAGAACCAATAAGTGCTCTTTGTTTTACTTTTGTTATTATCTTAGTGGCAATTGTTTTGAATAAGAAAGGATCAAATAAGTGGTTTGTTGTCAGTTCATTATTACTTGGTGTGTCAGGTAGTTGGCTTGGTGGATGTTTGTTCTGGGGATGGTTAAGCCCATTTCCCATCCTACATATACCTGTTGAAGCTGTAGTTCTCCCATTAGCTTTAATTGGATTTGGTACTAATTGGAAAATAGGTTCAAGTTTTTATATCTCTTCTTTATTTGGAACCGCAATTACCGACATTACAATATTTCTAATCGGAATCATGGATCAATGGAGGCAGGTAATTACAGCAGATTCTGAAAATGCACCTATTATTCTTCAAAAAACCTCTGAGAGTCTTATTCAAATAAAATCATTATCTATTATCGTTTTTGTTGCTCTTATACTTTGGTTTATTTCAAAAGAAATTTTAGATTCTGCCACAATTAATACTACTAGTGGTAAAGCATTCTTAGTTTCTGGTTACGTAATTCAAACGACATTAATTGTTGATGGTATTTTTATTGTTTTAGCAATTCTGCAACCAACATTTAGTGGATTGGTTTAATGTTAAGGCCTCCATTTTCGCAAGAACCGATACCAATAAATAATTGGGATGTAATCGTTATAGGTGCTGGAGCTGCTGGCCTTATGACTTGTCTTGAATTACCTGCAAATTTAAAAGTGCTTCTTTTAAATAGAAATACTAGTAAGGTTTCTTCCAGTAGATGGGCTCAAGGAGGAATTGCATCCGTTGTTAGACAAGATGATTCATTTGATCTTCATGCTGACGATACTTTAAAAGCAGGTGATGGACTATGTGATTTTCAAGCTGTAGAAATGCTAGTTAAAGAAGCTCCAGGTTGTGTAGAAAGGTTGCAGAATTTAGGTATGATTTTTGATCAAAGTTCTGATCAACTAGCTACTACTTTGGAAGCAGCTCATTCACGAAGAAGAGTCTTACATGTTAAAGATCGTACTGGAAGAGCATTAGTTGAAGTTCTGGAAGATCATATTGAGAATCAAACAAATATTCTTCACTGCAGGGGTGTAAGAGTAACTGAACTTCTCATTGAAAATAAAGAATGTCGAGGAGTACAGGTTCTTGATGGAGCAAATTTATATTGGATTAAATCTAGAGCTGTTGTTTTGGCTACAGGTGGGGGTGGGCACTTATTTACAAATACAACAAATCCTGCTCAATCCTCTGGTGAAGGGATTGCTCTTGCATGGAAAGCAGGAGCTGCTATTGAAGATTTAGAGTTCGTGCAATTTCATCCAACCGCTTTAAAGTTTTATGGTGCACCTTGCTTCTTAATATCTGAGGCACTTAGAGGGGAAGGGGCGATTTTAGTTGATAAAAATGGTGAAAGTCCAGTTAAAGATCTTGAAAATCGTGATCTAGCTACTAGAGATCAGGTAAGTAGAGCAATTATGAAAAATATGCATGACAATAATATAGACCATGTTGGCTTAGATCTTCGGTATATTGACCCAGAAAAAATTGTAGAGCGCTTCCCCACGATTTTAAGTAGATGTCAGGATTATGGCGTTAACCCTTTAAATGAGGTTATTCCCGTAGCTCCAGCAGCTCATTATTGGATGGGAGGTGTTAAAACTGATCTAAATGCATCTTCAACAAGAAAAGGATTATATGCCGTTGGAGAAGTTGCTTCTACTGGTGTGCATGGTGCTAATAGACTGGCAAGTAATTCACTGATGGAGTGTCTTGTTTTCGCAAGAAAAATGTCTTCAATTGTTTTGAATGACCTTTCTAAATTTGAAAAATTTGATAGATCATTTCAAGAGTTTGATATTGAAGATCCCAAAGAAGATCAAATTTCTATAATTGCTGAAAAAATTGATGAACTAAGAAAACTATGTTGGTTAAATTTAGGTGTATCTCGAAATAAGGCAAATATGAGTAATTTTTTACATAATATTCAAGCCGATATTTCTCAATTACAAAAAAATGATTTACTAAGTTCTCTTGAAAAAATAAAATTGCATCAAAAAATTAAACTTAGTGAGCGTAATAGGAGGGCACTGAATCTTTTACTTGATTTAAAGAATAGACAAATAACCACCATTACTTTATTAAAAGCTTGTCTATTTAGAGAAGAAAGTAGAGGAGGGCACTATAGAGATGATTTCCCTGATAAAGATAAAGATTGGGAATGCCATACTAGGCAACAGTTAGATCAAAAAATTAAAAAAAGATTTATTAAAAATTAAGATCTCCCTGATAGTCGGTTTTTATTGCCAATTCGTTTAAGTCACGCGTACCACTAATAATTTCTCCATTTATTTCCCAAGAAGGAAATCCACTGATTCCTTTCATTTGGCATAGCTCATACTCATTATCTTTGCCATCTTTAGCACACTCAACTACTTTTAATTCTTTAACTGCTTCCTTACCAAATAATTGCTTCTGATCGTGGCAATGCGGGCACCAGTATGCACTATACATAACAATATTGTTTTCACTTAAAAATTTTGCAAACTTTACCTTCTGGGGAGAGCTTGAAGTGGTAATTATTGGCGATACATTTTCAGTGGGGTTTGCAACATCAATAGCATTAGAGGGGTCAACGTTTGTTGACCAAAGTAGGCCCCCCAGCAGGACACTAATGGCTACAATGAAACCTCTAAAAATCATAGGTTCTCTACTTTCGAACTTTGCTCCAATCATAGAAATTATAAAGATAGAAAACGATAAAATTGCTGAAAGTATACAAAAAAAGCAATATGCTTGAATCTTAAAAAACATTATATTTATCAATAAAAAGCTAAATGTTGATGACGCGCAAGAAATTAGAAATACTAACCACCATAAAAACTTATTTAGTTTTTCTTTTGGGGAAATTAAATTAAGCGAGAGTATTATTGTGATAACTAATATTGATAAATATGTTATGAATCCAGCTAATGATAGAGGTATATTAACTTGATTATTTTCAAATAAAGTACCCCAAGGACTATTTAAAACTGTTTCACAACCATTTTGTATCCCTGGGCATGAAAGTGAAGTAAATAATCCCCAGTTTTTTAAAGTAATCGAACCTGTATCAACTATGCCTATTGTGCTAAGAATTGCGATTATTATTTTTGGCCATTTCAAATCTTTTATATTTCTTCTGTTTAAAGTCTTAAGGGCCATATAAAAAGAAAGTTTGTTATTTACATTATCTATCCTAATATTATCTTGGCATTAGAGTTATATACAAAATGCTGTTTAAATCTTTTAATTTTTATTTTTTAAGTTGTGAAACAAAATAGTCTCAATATAAAAGAAAAAAAACTATCTAAGGTTGCATTCAGTCATGTTGGTTGTGAGAAAAATCTTGTTGATACTGAACATATGCAAGGCTTATTAGATAAAGAGGGTTATGAAGTTGACAGCAATATAAATGATGCAAATGTTGTTGTTGTAAATACTTGCAGTTTTATTGAAACAGCTAGAGAAGAATCTATTAGAAAAATTCTAGAATATACAAATCAAGGAAAGGAAGTAATAGTTGCAGGCTGTATGGCTCAGCATTTTAAAGATGAGCTGATAAAAGAAATCCCTGAAATAAAAGGTTTGGTTGGAACAGGAGATTATCAAAAGATAGCCAAGGTTTTAGACAGAGTTGAAAAAGGGGAAATCGTTAATGAAGTTTCAAAAATACCTGAATTTATTGCAGATGAGGAAATGCCTCGTTTTGTAGATAAAAATAAATTTGTAGCTTATCTTCGCATTGCTGAAGGCTGCAACTATAATTGCGCTTTTTGTATTATCCCTAAGTTGAGAGGTCCTCAAAGAAGTAGAACAATAGAATCTATAGTTTTAGAAGCCAAAAGTCTTGCAAAAAGGGGTATTCAAGAAATCATATTAATTAGTCAAATAACAACTAATTATGGTCAAGATATATATGGAAAACCATCATTAGCCAAACTTTTGAATGAGCTTTCTAAAGTTCCAATTTCTTGGATAAGGATACATTATGCTTATCCAACAGGTTTAACTGATGAAGTTATTAGAGCTTTCAAAGATTCAAAGAATATAGTGCCTTACTTTGATTTACCACTTCAGCATAGTCATCCAGATGTGTTGAGGAGTATGAATAGACCTTGGCAAGCTTCTTTGAATGAATCAATTTTGGAGAAAATTAGAGAAGAAATTCCATCTGCTGTCTTAAGAACTAGTCTCATTGTTGGTTTCCCAGGAGAAAAAAAAGAACATTTTGAACATCTTCTCGAATTTTTGGATAGGCACAAATTTGATCATGTGGGAGTGTTTATTTTTTCTCCGGAGGAAGGAACTGCAGCTTTTCATTTGCCAAATAAAGTATCTCCAGAGGTTGCAGAGGCAAGAAAAGATAACGTCATTTCAGTTCAACAAAACATCTCTAAAGATAAAAATCAGACATATGTTGGTTTAAAAATGAAGATTTTGGTAGAAAAAATATCAGACAATAATGAATTAATAGGTCGGTCCTATAATTTCGCTCCTGAAATTGACGGAAATGTAATTTTATCTGTTGAAGATAAAATTGATTTGAAAAATTATATTGGTAAATTTGTTGAAGCAAATATTTCTTTTGCGGATGAATATGATTTGTATGGAAAGACTATTAAAATTTTGTAGTTTTTTTAAATTAATTTAACTGCTCTTAAGAGCTTATCTAATGCGAAAGCAGCTCCAAAACCAAAACCAATAAATGCAAAATAGAAAATGATGTTCATTAATTTTTTTACTTTTATTTAATTTAACATCAGATGAAAAGATTAGATTTTTTCGTTTAATTTCTTAATCTTGGATATAGGGTAATTTTTTGTATAAACATTCTTCTGCTTTTTGTAGTTCCCGGCCTAAATATAGAGCATGGTCGAACCTAGTTATTAAGTCATTTCTTTCTTCAGTAATCAATATTCCAAGTTGTTTCGCACTAATACCTTTAAAAACTTCATTACTAACTCTTTTATTTTGAGAGTCGCATTTGATTGGTTCATTTGTTTCAGGGTCAAGCGCATAGCCTTCCTCATCGATGTTATTTAAAAAGTGCTCTAAAATTATTTTATTTTCTTCTAAATCAATTTTTATAATAAAATAACCATTCGGATCTAAGTCTATATATCGGTTGGATAGATTATTATCAATCTTTATTTTTTCATCTAAAATTTTACTAGAATCCATCCTTAGAAGTTAATAAAAACTATATTACTAATATAATCTTTCGTAAAGCTAAATAATTTTTTATTTAAAGGGTATAGATTTATTTTGAAATTCAATTTCCTTCTCGGTTTGTTTATTAACTTCATTTAGCCAAGGATAAATTATATTTTCCATATTTTTGTCAAACCACTTATGCAAGCTAATGGCGTTTTTTGCAAAAAACCCCCTCCGCCTTTTATGTTTACCTCCTGCTCCAGGATCAAAAAAATGGATACTATTTTTTATTGCCCATTCAATTGGCTGGTAGTAACATAATTCAAAATGTAAATTAGATATATCTTCTTGACTACCCCAATATCTACCCCATAAGTTGTTTTTATTTTTAACGCACATCGACATAGCAAATATATCATTCGAATCATTTTTTGATGCGCTAAAAAGTAAAAGATTTTTTTTATTATCAACAATTTTTTCGAAAAAGGTAGATGTTAAATATTTACTTCCCCAAACTCCCCACCTCGAGCAATGTTGTTCATATAAATTATGCATTTTTTTGAGGATTTCTTGGTTGATATCATCTTTATTAAAAATTTCTATTTTAATATCTTGTTTAGTAATTGATTTCCTCTCTTTTTTAATATTTTTTCTCTGATTAGAGTTAAATCTAGCAAGAAAATCATCAAACGTTTTTTCTCCATTACTCCTCCATTCACTGCTTGAATTTATCCATTCATGGTATCCCAAAGATTTAAGATGGTTGCCCCAGCTTTCATCAATATACAAAAAATTACAACTTAAAATTTTGTTTGTAATCGCAAAGCTTTCGATATTGTTTATGAGTAAATTTGTAATTTCTTTCTTATCTTTATTTTTTTTATAAAGAAATTGATATCCATTGACAGGACTATAAGGACTCATCCCAATTAATTTAGGGTAATAATTTAAATTCAGCTCTTGAGCCAATCGTGCAAATGATTGATCAAAAATAAATTCTCCATAGCTATGACTTTTTAAAAAAAGTGGAGCAATTCCTAATATTTCTTCATTTTTATAAGCAACAAAATATAGAGGCTGCCAACCAGTTTCTCTTGAAACACTTTTTGATATCTCAAGGTTATTAAGCCAAGTCCATTCATAAAATGGATTATTGATTTCATTTGCTAATTCATTCCATATCTCCTTGGAGATTTCCTTAATTGACAATTTGACTTCAACTTTATGTATTTTTTGGTTCATTTATTATTAAGTCTATTTCAAATTTTTTTGTAATGAACATGGATTTCATTGTTCATTAAATTTTTAATTGATTTTATTTCCCAGAGTCTTTTGAGATTAAAAATCGCATCTGTCTCTTCTGGAGGGATCCATGTATATTTACCTCCAATAATTTGTGGAATTATTGTAATTTTTATATCTGTTATTAGATCTTCTTTTATAAAAGAATTTATAAGTTTTGCACCTCCTAAAAGAGCTAGATCATTTATCCCTTGTTTTTTAAGTGAAATTAAAGTTTTACTCCATGAATCTTCGAAAAAGAGTTGTTTCTCGAAGTCATTATTCCACGAATTATCAACTTTACTTGAGCTTATTAGCCATCTTTTAATTGGTTGACGAAAGTATTCCCAATTACTGTTAAATTTTTTGCTATTTGAAGCAACTATAGAAATTGGTTGTTTTTTTGATATTGTTACTTCGTCATTACCATTGAGATTTTTAATTAGGTAAGTTGATTGATGAGCTATTAAAGTACCTAAACCAAAAATGGTGGCGTCAACCATTGATAAGTGTTGATTCAAAATTTTTTTATCTTCTTCGCTTCCAAGATGCGATTCTCCACCTCCAGGAAATGCAATTCTCCCATCAAGACTAGATGCTATAACAATTATTACTCTTGGGATACTCAAGTTTGTGAGACTAAACTATTTTCAAGTTTCAACTTCAATGAATTGGTTAGCTTTTGATCAACATAAATTTCTGCAGCATTATTTGGGCTCTCTTGGAGTCTTATTTTGTGTAATGTCGCACCAAGTTTATGTATTGGATTTTTAAGAATATCAGAAATATATAAAGCTATATTTTCAGCAGTTGGAACACAATTCTGGAAAAATTTGATGTCTTTATTTAGAAAAGTATGATCTAGTTGTTCAACAACCAAATCATTAATTATCTCCTGGAGCGCAGATAAGTCGCAAACCATTCCCGTTCTTTTATCAATATCTCCTTTTACAGTTATATCGACAAGATAGTTATGACCATGTCCATTAACTCTGGCACATTTCCCATAGATTTTTGTATTTTCATCAAAGGAAATCTCTTCTTTTGCAAGTCTATGAGCGGCTGCAAAATGAGTTTGTACTGTTAAAAATGCTTCCATGTTTTTTCCTAAATAATCTGCCCATAAATTTGGGTTTTCATAAAGCCTGAGACTTGTAAGGGGTAAATCATCCTTTAGCCGACTCCAAATAACCTTTACTAATGCTTCAGTAGTAGGAAGTATACCTTCTTGATGATTAACATTAAATTCAGGCCAGACATCATTTAAAAAACGAAAATCTAATTGTCCAGTAACCTTATCTTTAATAGAGTGTTTTACATCAGAGAGATTAAGTACCATTCCATCAGAGTCTAGTTCTCCACCCATTGAAACAATAAGTTCATAATTATGACCATGACCTGGTGCAATACTGCAATTTCCAAAAAGAGATAAATTTTCTTCTGGGGTTTTTTCAGGAAGCCAATAACGGTGACTAGAACTAAAGCAGGCACGTCGAGTTATGACGCATTCACGTCCTTTTCCATGTAATGGTTTGGATTGTGTAGAAGTCATACCTTTCTGCGATAATACTATCTTAAGGTTTTAAATACGCTTTTGTCTTTATGGAACAATCCATTATCAAAAAAACAGTTCATACTTTAAAGGGAAGAAGCATATTTTTAATAGGAATGATGGGTTCTGGTAAGTCACAAACTGGTTTGAAGCTGGCTGAATTATTGAAGTATAAATATATTGATTTAGATTCGTTAATAGAGAAGTTGGCAAAAAAATCTATCAATCAAATTTTTAATGATGAAGGAGAAAATAATTTCCGTGAATTAGAAGCAAGCTGCCTTAAAGAAACTATCAAAATTCCTTCATTAGTAATCTCTACTGGGGGAGGGATAGTTACCAAATCGGAAAACTGGGGAATCTTAAGGCAGGGAATAATTGCTTGGATAGATCTCGACAAAGAAATAGCAATTGAAAGATTGAAAAATGAAATTGAAAATAGACCACTTCTTCAAGGAAAGAATCTAAATGATTTATATATGAGCATTTTCCAATCTAGAGAAAATTTGTATTCTCAAGCAGATTTAAGAATTCAAGTAAAAAGGGAAAATATTGAAGAAGTCGCTATGAAAATAATTAATGCAATTCATAAAAAAATAATTAGTTAATCTGGTTCAATTCTTACTGCAAACCATTTGATAACGTATCCTAATTTTATTTCTAATTCATAAGTGCTTTCTAATAATTCTTCAAAAAATTCCTGATCAGGATCTTCTATATTTTGATATATTGTTTGTGTTTCTGTCTTACTGAGCCAATTCTTCAACCATAAAATTGCTTCTTGCTTTGATACAATTTTTTCTTTTGAATCTGGCTCTAATAATACATAATGATCTGATGCTCTTATTAGTGGATTTGACATAATGAAGATTCTTTTTGGATTAATTCTTTGCTTGATTTTTCAAGGAATTTTTTTAGAAAGTTCTTTGGCTTTTGTAGATTCTAATGTACGAGAGTTTTTGGAAAATCGTGTAAATCAATGGCCAGAATTATATTTACCAAATTTTAAATTGTCGGATACTTCTGAGGATTTAATTTATCCTAAATGGTTCGAGGGGAATTGGCTTGTTACTTCTCAAGATATAATAAATGATTCAGAAGAGCCAGTTATTTATAAAGTAAATTTCTTTAAGAATGATTCAGATTTAGTTGTTGGTAATCGTGCAAAAAATTCTGAATCTATTGGAAAAGCAATATTTGGTGATACCTTAATCAAGGTTGTAAATGATCCTCAATCTATTAATAATCAAATTACTTATTTAAAAGATGATTTTTATATCGATTCAAGAATTACAGGGAGAAATCAGATCAAAGATGATGATATTTTTTTCGCAGATGAGCTAGTTATTCAAACTGCACATAAGCCAGGTGCTTCAAGGATTAATCAGGTAGAGACCATCAGTAAATTTCGAAAATGTTCCGAAGAAATATTGGAAGTTGATAATTCAATTAAACCATCAATTTGTGGAGTGCAATATGTTGCTTCTTATGGTTCAAAAGTTGGTGATCCTTCTATTCATGCTATAAAAACAAATAAATATAAATTGAAGTTTGAATTTATTGAGAGTTAGCACTAAAAAGATATTCTTCTAAGTTGTTCCTCCAAATGAAAAGATTTTCTAAATAAGGGTTGTTTATGTATTCTTGGCTCCCCTCTCCTGAAAGAATTGGTCCTGCAGACTTTGGAAATTTAAGAAGGGATAATTGAGCAGCAATTGAAATATCTGCAATTGATAAACTATCTCCAACCAAATATTTCTTGTTGATCAAGGATTTTGATAAAGCTTCCAGTAATTTTTGGAGTTCTAAATTATCTTTAGAAGATAAAACTACATTAGAAATTTTACTAAGATTTTCAAAAGGTAATTTATCAACAATACTTTTAACTGAAGAAGGTATTTCATCTGGAAGTAATGCAGTTCTTAGCTGTGGATTTTCTATTGCAGATTTTATTAAAGCTTTTCTACAAGTTGTAGCCATTGTAGTATCTGCCCAGTCTTCAATTAGTTTGCATTGTGCAAATAGTATTGGGTCCTCAGGAAAAAGTGGATTGTTATCATTTTTTTTATCTATATATTCGCAAATAGCTGAAGAATCATTAATAATTTGATCATTACTATCGACTATTACAGGTACTTGTTTTTGACCTGATAATTTAAAGATTTCAAATTGGCCTATTCCAGGTGTTACTTCTTCAACTCGATATTGTAGTTTTTTTGCATGAAGAGCCATTCTTGTTTTTAAACAAAAAGCACTATGCCTAAATTGATATAATGTAATCATGCTGTTTAATGTTTGTTAAAACTTAGCTAAAAAAGTAATCTATTTGTGGAGCTGATGGGCGAATTTTTCTCTAATGTTGCGAGATATCCAAAGTATTTGATATCTATCATTGTTGGGGGACTTGTTGCTTTGCTTGAACCTTTATTCAAGAATAGATCAAATCCTCTCACAATAGTAGGATTGATATCTTCTGTCTTAAGTGCTTTCATAACTGTTTATTTCGTCTTGCAGGCGATGACAAACCCAATAAATTTACAACCATAATGCCAAATAATTACCGTCTTGCAAAAGTTTCTTCTCTTTTGAAGAAAGAAATAACCCTTATTTTGCAGAATGATTTAGAAAATGATCTTATTAGAGATCATTTCGTAAATATTTCTAAGATTGATTTATCAGGTGATTTGCAGCACTGTAAAATTTACATAACTTCAACTGCTCAAGAGAAAGTGAGGAAAGAGATTGTTGAAAACTTGAATACTGCTAAAAGCTCTATAAGGCATAGTTTAGGAAAAAGAATTGAGATGAGAAGAGTTCCAGAGATAATGTTTAAAGACGATGTTGTTCTTGATAAAGGCTTATCAGTCTTGAAACTTCTCGATGAATTAAAAAATAAAAATCAAAATCATAATGTTGAGGACAAGGATGCCAAAAGTTGATCTACCCCTTGATCAAAGAAATATAATTATTACTCGATCAAAAGAAGGGATATTGGATATAAAAAAGATATTCATAAGCAAAGGCGCTAATGTATTTGAGTTACCTGCAATAAGTATTGCTGATCCTGATGATTTGAATCCTCTTGACGAAGCATTAAATCAAATAAATGATTTTCACTGGATTATTTTTTCCAGTAGTAATGGGATCAAATTTGTGGATAAAAGACTTAGATACTTTAATAGTTCATTAAAAGAATGTTCTAAAAAAACAAAAATCGCCGTAGTCGGAGAAAAAACCTCAAAAACTCTTGATGATTTTGGGATTAAGGCTGATTTCATACCTCCAGAATTTGTTGCTGAAAGTTTAATTGATAATTTCCCAGTATCTGGTTATGGACTTCGAGTTTTTGTACCAAGAGTTCAAACAGGTGGTAGGGATTTAATTGCAGATCAATTTAGAAAGGCTGGTTCTCGTGTATTTGAGGTTGCTGCATATGAAACTAGATGTCCTGAATCAATTCCGGAAGAAACAATTGATATTATTTCTAATCGAAAAGTAGATGCAATTATTTTCTCAAGCGGTAAAACCGTAGTAAATGCTGCTTTTTTACTAGAAAAAAAACTTGGTAAAAAATGGTTAGAATATTTTGATCAAATTAAGTTATTAACTATTGGACCTCAGACAACAAAAATATGTAACAAGATTTTTGGAAGAGTTGATAGTCAGGCACAAAAATATACTTTTGAAGGACTACTAGATGTAGCAATTAATATTTTTAATTAGACAAATTTTTTGTATAGTTCTTTTCAACTAAATCTTTGAACCTATCGATATTGGCCTGTAATTCGTTTGTAACCATTTTGCCTAAAATATTTTCTTCCATAAACCGAGCAATCATTTTTGGTAGTTCATAAGTTATGGCTAAATTGACCGTTGTGATTTGATCAGTTTTACTTTCGAAAACTACTGATCCCTCAGTTGGTAAACCTCCTATTGATTTCCATTTAAGTTTGCTTTTTTCAACTCTTTCTATAATTTGAGCTTTCCATTTAAACCTAAAGCCATTTGCAGCTAAAGTCCATTCTGTTAAATCTGGTAACGTATTAGTTTCTTCGTCAACTGTTTTTACAGATTCAATCCAGCTCATCCACAGTGACATTGAGTCTAAATCACTCCATGTATCCCATACATTTTCAAGAGGCGCATTAACAATTGTTATTACGTCATGTTTTAGCCAAGTACCCATCAATTAACTTACTGCAAGATTTTTTGCTAATTCGGCTTTCTTCTCTAAAATTGCAGCCGCAGCTAAATGACCACTCATTGTAGCTCCCTCCATAGAGTCTATATAATCTTGTTTTGTATAACTACCAGCCATGAAGAAATTAGCTATAGATGTTTTTTGATCGGGTCTGAAAGGTTCCATACCGGGAGATTCTCTATAAAGTGATTGTGGAATTTGTACCACGTTACTCCAAAGCAATTTAAGGTTTTTTGATGATGGAAATAGAAGGCGAACCTCTTTATCTATTTCTTTTGTAATTCTTTCTGTGGATCTTCCCATCCATCTATCGCCAGGAGTTAAAACACATTGGAGAAGTGATCCCATATCTTTTTTTCTATAGTCTGCGGGACTTGCTAGTGCTAAATCAGCAAAACAACTGAAAGAGGCATCAGCAGAATAAAGAAGGTTATCTAGTCCAATTGGTTCATTTCCATTATTATCTTTTTCTAATTCAGTAACCCAACCGTCATATCTTAATTGGATTGTGGCAACAGCTACAGCTCTAAGTTTTTTTAAACCTTCAAATTCTTTAAATTTATACCATTCTTTTGGAATTATTTTTTTTATTCCAGGAACATCACAGGCAGCGAGAAATTTATCTGCAAACACTGCCTTAATTCCTTCAGGAGAAGATATTTTTAATTGATTTACTGAATAAGAGGAAGATTCCTTTTCATAAATGATTTCTTCTACCTTATGGTTAAGATGTATTTTTGCTCCTTTGTTTGTAATGTAGTCGACAATAGGTTGAGTTAACCACCTATGCGGAGAACCTTTTAAAAGATTGAGTTTTGAGGCTTCTGTTTTTGAAGCAAACATCATAAATATAGTTAGCATGCATCTTGCTGAAATATCTTTGCAATTAATAAATCCTAAGGCGTATGCGATAGGATCCCACATTCTTTCTAAGCTTTTTTCACTTCCACCATGGTTTAAAAACCATTCTTTAAAACTAATTTTATCTAGATCTCTAATTATTTTCATTGCTCCTTCATAGTCTATCAATCCTCTAACTATTGGGCTTGTCCCTAAAGCTAAGGCATTTCTAAACTTATCTACCCAAGTAAGTTGTTCGGTGGTAAAAAAAGCTTTAAGTCCGTTAAAAGGAGCACCTAAAGGAAATCTGAAGTCTAACGATTTTAAATTACCACCATTATTGATAAATAGATGAGTATGATCTTTCGGGAGTAAATTGTCTAAAGCTCCTACTTTTTTCATTAATTTAAACAGATTTGCATAATTGTAAAAAAATACATGTAAACCCATTTCTATGTGGTTGCCATCCTTATCTTCCCAACTTCCTACTTTACCTCCCCAAAATGACCTGCTCTCGTAAATTTCTACTTCGTGGCCTTCATCAACTAAATTGACTGCTGCTGTAAGACCAGCTAATCCAGAACCAACTATTGCAATTTTCACTTTTTCTTAAAATTATAACAAATCAAGTTTGGATAACGTTTGTTCTATGCATCCTATTGATTAAGTTTTTATATTATAAGTAGTAGAAATCCCTCGTTTATGGAAAATGTAGAAGTTAAACAGGAAATTAAAAATTCTGATGATGGCAAAGGTATCTTAATTACGAATGATGCTATAGAACAAATTGCAAATTTATTGAAGGGCCAAAGTAATAAAAAAGCACTAAGGGTAGGAGTAAGATCTGGCGGTTGTAGTGGGATGAGTTATACGATGGATTTTATAGGAACTGATGAAATAAATTCCGATGATAAAGTTTATGATTATTCATTAAAAGCTGATCAAAGCTTTCAAGTTGTTTGTGATCCTAAAAGTCTTTTATATATTTATGGAATGCAGTTAGATTTTAGTAAGGAATTAATTGGAGGTGGCTTTAACTTTGTAAATCCCAATGCTTCTCAAACTTGCGGTTGTGGAAGCTCTTTTGCAGTTTAATAAATAATGAATAACGAAATTAATCCCATCGAAGAGGATTTTAATGCAGCTTTATCAAGATATAAAGCAGGGCAAGATTTAATTCCAATAGTTCAAGATTTTCAAAAAATTATACAGCAAATTCCAAATCATTTTGCTGCTTGGACTTGTTTATCATGGCTTCAATTACTTTTGAAAAATAATGAAGAAGCTTTGTCAGCTGCCAGACAAGCTGTTCGATTAAATCAGCAAGATCCACAAGCAAGAATGAATTTGTCTTTAGCTCTTTTGGCTACCAATAATAAAGGTGTTAGGGATCATATTGAGTTAATAAAAAAAATGTCTATGATGATGCCAGACGTGAAAAGTGAGTTGAAAGAATCTGTTGAAGACGGATTAAGTAGATATCCAGATTGGCCTGAGTTAACCAAAGTAAAAAAATGGTTGGAATTTTAAATTGTTTAAGATTTTAATTTTAAGTAATGGGCATGGAGAAGATCTATCTGGCAGTCTAATAGCTAAACAATTCGTAAAAAGTGGTTATTCTGTTCATGCTTTGCCAATTGTTGGTATGGGAAACCATTACGAAAAAGAAAAAATTAAGATTATCGGTAAAACGAAGGAATTTAGAACTGGAGGAATTGGTTATAATTCTTTTAAGGGAAGACTTACTGAAATATTAGGAGGAGAAATATTTTATCTTCTAAAAAGATTATATTTAACTTTTAAAATAAAAAAAAAATATGATTATTTTTTTGTAGTTGGAGATATTGTGCCAGTTTTTTTTGCATGGTTTTGTAAGAAAGATTTTTTTACGTATCTAGTTGCTTATTCCAGCCATTATGAAGGGAAGTTGAAATTACCATGGCCTTCTAAATTTTTCTTGCTCTCACAAAAAGCAAAAAAAATATATACGAGAGATTCCCTTACAGCCGATGATTTAACTTTGCAGTTAAAAAAGAAAGTGTCTTTTTTAGGCAACCCATTTATGGATAAGTTTTTTCCTAGAAACGAAGAATTAAATAAAGATGAATTTAGTATTGGATTATTTCCAGGAAGTAGATTCCCCGAGATTTTAGATAATTTTGTTTTGATTTTAGAGGTATTAGAGGCATTGTCAGATTTAAGATATTTTCAAAAAATTCAGTTTAATTTTGCAATAGTTAATGCTCTATCTTTATCAAAAATAAAGGAGATATTTCAAAAAAGAGGATGGTTAAAAATAGAAAATCTAAAAGATAATAATCTCTTGAAATTCCAATATAAATTTTTAGAAGTGAATATATATTGGAATAATTTTGACAAAATATTATTGAAAAGTAGATGCTGTATTAGCATGGCAGGAACAGCAGCAGAGCAAGCGATTGGATTAGGAAAACCGGTTATTCAGATTGAAGGCAAAGGTCCACAATTTACAAAAACTTTTGCAGAAGCGCAAAGACGTTTACTTGGGAAATATGTTTTTTGTGCCAGTAATTTTAAAGATAAAAATGATCAAATCAATCAGACAATTAAATTGATCATAAAAATAATATACCTTATACAGCTAAATAAGAAGTTTATGATCTCATGTAATGAAAATGCTAAAAAAAGACTGGGTGAAAACAAAGCTTGTCTTAAAATGGTTGATGATATGAATATTGTTATAAAAAATGACTAAGGAGAATAATCAAAATAAGTTAAAACAAATTATCGATAATTTGTTATTAATAAATTTATTTACAGTCATTTTTTTTGCAATATTTTTTATTTTTGCAATCATCATGCAATTTAATGGGATATTTATTTTTATTAATTTTATTCAGATAGTTTGGAATCCTCTTGTAGTTCCATTGATAACAATTCTTATTCTTGGTGCTTTAGTAAACGGTATTAATTCTTGGTTGAGGCGTAAATTGCTTTCTCAAGAAGAGGATATTTAAAATTATAATTTTTGATTTTACTGCTAATTACTTTTTGTCCTTCTAAAACAACTTTCGCTCCATCTCCTAACAATATTTTTAAAACCGCTCCAGGCACTGGAAGTAAATTAGGTCTATTAAGACATTTGCCTAAAGTCTGAGAAAATTCTTTCATTAATACTGGATTTGGTGCAACAGCATTAAATACTCCCGAATACTTTTTATCAACTAATGCTTGAATAATTAATGCACATAAATCAGTTCTATGAATCCAACTCATCCATTGCTTACCATCTCCAATTGGCCCACCTAATCCAACTTTAAATATAGGGAGCATTTTTCCTAATGCTCCTCCATCTTTCTCTAGAACAATTCCAATTCTAAAAATAACTAACCTTGAGAAAAATGGTTTTTCAGCGGCGACCGATTCCCATTTTTTGCAAAGATTAGATAAAAAGTCTTTTCCTCCAGGACTATTTTCAGTGAATTCACTAGACAAACTTGTACCGTAATAACCTATAGCAGATCCATTTATAATGACTTTTGGGTTTATTTTTAAATCTTTAAGGGTCTTCATCATAAATTTTGTGGTGTTAATACGACTATTTTCAATCTCCTGTTTTTGTTCAGAAGTCCATTTTTTTTCTGCTATGGGTTCTCCCATCAAGTTAATAATTCCATCTGTCTCTCTTAAAATATTTAGAAGATTTTCGTTATTCCAGTTTTTTTCTTTTGATAAATCTATTTGAAAAAATTTAAACTTATTGAAATCTAAATCAAGCTTTAATTTACTAATTGGTTTTCTACTTACAATGTATATTTCATGATTTTCATTGAGTAGTGTTGGTACTAATTCTTTACCAACAAATCCAGTGCAGCCAAGAAGTAAAAGACGCATATCTTATAAATGTTTATCATTTAAGGCTATTAAATTTTTTAGACGTTTGTAATTATTATTCCGGTATAAATTTTTTTCAATAGTTTTCAAACAAGTTTTTGTATAATGAATTTCAAATAACTTTCTTGAATTTATTATGACAGAATCTATTCCAAAGAAACCTCTCAAGAAAGGAAGCTTAGTTTTTGTCGATAGAGAAAATTATATAAAAAGTATCGAAGCGCTAGCCAGTGATGATGATCTACCTAATTATGTCTTTGAAGGTCCTGGAGAGATTCTTTCAGTCAAAGACGAATATGCTCAGGTTCGATGGCGCAGACCTGTTCCAGATGTTTGGTTGAAATTAGATCAACTTAAAGAATATACTCAATAAAATTTTTATATCTAAAAGTTTTTATTTTTTTTCTCTATAGACATCTTTGATTGTATTCTTTTTGCTTCTTTGATCATTTCTTTGCCATCAAATAAGTAATTATCTACGTATCCTTGCGTGTATCTATCAAATTCTGATAGTGCATCTTTAACTTGTGAAAAACAATGATAAAGATCGAGGCCTAAAGCTGAAATAGACTTTGGAACTATTTTTTTGTTATAAATTTTTTCAACTTTTTCTATTTTCTTTTGTGAAAGAATAATATAACTGCAAAAATTTTCCATTAGTTCGTCATCATATGGATCCGCAGATAGTTCTTTTATTTCGTTATTCAAAGGTTTAATGATTTGACTAATTAATCTATTTATCGGACTATAAATTTCTTTAATCCATGTTTCAACTTCTTTGTCCTTAATTGAAGAATTATGTTTTTTTGAATTAAATTTCTCCTCCCAATTTTCATGTAATGCATCAAATGATGAGCTGGAAAAGGAAAAACTGCTATCATATTTTTTCTTTTTGATAGGATCATTAAGAGTTTCCCAAGCATTTTGTATTGCAAGAAATCGTTCTTTCTTGCCGCCTGCATCTGGATGATGTTGCTTAACTAAAGAGCGATATGAAGATTTAATTTCACTTTTGGTTGCATTTTGTTTGAGACCTAATTCTTCATATAAATTTTTTTCCATTTTTATAAATTATGCATTAAAGATAACCATCTTTTCTGGCTTGAATTGAAGTATTAGATTCAAACATTGCTGTTGATAAATATCTTTCTCCAAAACTTGGAAGAATAACTATCAATCTTTTATTCATTAGTTCTTTTCTTTTGCCGATTTTTATAGTTGCTGCTAAAGCTGCACCGCTGCTAATGCCAGATAAAAGGCCTTCTAATCTAGCTAATAAACGCCCATAATAAAATGCTTCATCGTCATCTATTTTTATAATTTCATCAATTAATTTAGTATTAAGAACTTTTGGTACGAAACCCGCTCCAATTCCTTGAATCGAATGAGATCCTGCTTTTTCTCCGGAAATCACAGCACTTTTTTTGGGCTCTACGGCATAAATTTTGCAATTTGGATTAACTTTTTTCAAAAAACGTGCACAACCAGTAATTGTTCCTCCTGTGCCTACTCCTGTAACTAGTCCATCTAACTTGTTATTGGATTGGGACCATATTTCTTGAGCCGTCGTTCTTTCATGAATATCTGGATTAGCAAAGTTTTCAAACTGATTAAATTGATAGCTATTTGTAATGGTTGAAGACAACTCATTAGCTAAATCTAAAGCTCCTTTCATTCCGTCTTTTCCTGGTGTTAGCTGTAATTCAGCTCCATAGGCTCTCAACATTGCCCTTCTCTCGATACTCATCGTATCCGGCATAGTTAATATCAATTTATAGCCTTTTGCTGCAGCAACCATTGCTAATGCGATGCCAGTATTCCCACTAGTTGCTTCAATTAACGTTGTTTTATCTGGCGTTATCAATCCTTCTTCTTCAGCTTTACATAACATTGAATAAGCGATCCGATCTTTAACGGACGCTGATGGATTGAAACTTTCTAGTTTGGCTATTATTTCTGGATAACAATCAAAATACTTTTTGATTCGATTTAATTTAACTAATGGGGTATTGCCAACCAGTGAAGTTATATCATTTGCTATTTCCATGCAGTTATTTTTAAAATGCAAATTAATTTCTCCTAATATTCATAATAATTGTATTTAAAGATCTTTTATATAATTTTCTCAAAAGAATTTAATTTAAATAACTTCCTGAGAAAAAATATTTAGTAATATAAAAGGAAGTTTTTATTATGATTATGTACTCGTTAGAACTAAGTCTGAGATATTCACCTTTTCCACTTTCAATTCAGAAGAAAGAATTTGATGATGTTAAAAGAATTTATGATGAAATAAAAAGTTCTATGAATGAAACTTTAGAATCCTCAAACTTGATCGAATTAAGGTGTGACAAAGTGCAAGATAAATTAATTGCGGTAAGAGCTAAAGAAATCATTTCTGTTCAGATATATGAAAAATCATCAGTAGCAGGAGGAGCTAAAAGGCCAGGATTTTCTCTCAACATAGATTGATAGAATTAATGCGAGATTCACTTGAAAATGAAATACCTCATATTCAATTCAAAGATGTTTCTTTTTCATATCTTGGAGAAAAAGAAAATTTAATTTTTAAATGTAACTTCTCAATAAAAAAACCTGGATTTTGGATGGTTGTAGGTAAAAACGGGAGTGGAAAAAGTACTCTTTTAAAATTAATTAATGGAATAATCAAACCCAAAAATGGCGTCATAGACTCTAATGCAAATATTGGCATGGTGTTCCAAAACCCTGATCATCAAATATTAATGCCAAATTGTAGGAGTGAACTTCTGATTAATATTAATCAGAATATAAGTCAAAATGAAATTAATAAAAAAATTGAATATGTGCTTGATAAGGTTGGAATGACTGGTTTTGAAAAAAGGCCAGTTCATACTTTGAGCGGTGGACAAAAACAACGCTTAACTATTGCATGCGCTTTGATTAGTAATAGAAATTTTATTCTTTTAGACGAGCCTACAGCGTTACTTGATCAAACCAGCCAATTAAAAGTTTTAAAAACTATTAAAGATCTTACAAGTGACCGTAAAAAACCTTTATCAGCTTTGTGGATTACTCATCGTTATGAAGAATTAACTTATGCTGATGCAGTAGCAGAGTTGAAAAATGGCTATTTATCCAGTTGGCAAGAACCATCAAAATTTCAATATAATTAACCCTTGTACTTGTCATAAGGCACTTTAAAGAGCTAAATTCATCTTATATTCCTCGGTAGCTCAGCGGTAGAGCGATCGACTGTTAATCGATTGGTCGCAGGTTCGAATCCCGCCCGGGGAGTTTTATTTGTAAATTTAACTTTCAGGAGACTTCAATAGAGGTCTTTTTTTATTGTTTTGAATCTAAAAGAAGTTGGAATGGTGGGGAAATGGTGGGGAAGATATAGTCTCGTGGTGGGGAAGATTTGTATTACTTAAAGAAATTATGAAGAAAGATAGAAGGACTTAATCTCCAGGAGAAATCAAGAAGTTATTTATAGATATGCTTCAAAGGAAGTATTTGAAATCTTAGAGTTAGATTCAATTGTTTCAATGAAAACTTTATCGAATAAAAATCAATATCCAAAATATTAGAGAAGATAAAATACCTAGAAACATAATTATTGGAAATTAATTAATTTTTAGAATTTTTTCTTAATAAAAAAATGACATTAAGACCAATCATTGAATGGACAGAAATATTAAAGTCTGCGGACTCGGATTCTAGTAATGGAATCACAGTCGGAAGCGATGGTTCTATTTATATCACTGGTTATACATTGGGTGACCTAGATGGACAAATTAACTCAGGTGATGAAGATGCTTTTATTAGTAAATTCAATAGTGATGGAGAGAAACAATGGACAAAACTTTTAGGTTCTTCAAAAGATGATAGAGGGAGGGATATTATCAATGGAAATGATGGTTCTATTTATATCACTGGTTATACAAAAGGTAATTTAGATGGTCAAATTAATAGTGGAGGTTATGCTGATGCCTTTATTAGTAAATTCAATAGTGATGGAGATAGACAATGGACAAAACTTTTAGGTTCTTCGGAATGGGATTTTAGTAATGGAATTACCAACGGAAGCGATGGTTCTATTTATATCACTGGTCAAACACAAGGTAATTTAGATGGTCAAACCAATAGTGGGGGAGGTTATGCTGATGCCTTTATTAGTAAATATAATACTAATGGAGTTAAACAATGGACAAAACTTTTAGGTGAACCTGTTCATGATAAAGGCAATGGAATAACCGTCGGTAATGATGGATCGATTTATATTACTGGTGAAACATTTGGAAATTTAGATGACCAACATAATAGTGGAAATTTAGATGCCTTTATTAGTAAATATAATCCAGATGGAACAAAAGATTGGACAAAACTTTTAGGATCTTCTAATAGTGATGAAGGTTATGCAATAACAACTGGAACAGATGGTTCAATTTATACCATAGGTGAAACTTGGTTATATGTAGGAGGTGAATGGATTGACAAAAAAGGGCAAGAGTACAATGGCGAATACTACGGATTTATTAGTAAATTTAATAATGAAGGTTCAGAAGAATGGATAAAACTTTTAAGCGATAACTATTCTAAAGGGTACGCAATCACTAGCGGATTAAATGGTTCCTTTTATACTTTATCGGCAGGGGTGGAAACAGTTGTTAGTAAATTCAATAGTGACGGAGAAAAAGAATGGACGAAAAATATAACTAATAGACCTGGAGGATTTGATGGTTATGGAATAACTCGTGGAAGCGACGGTGCAATTTATATAACTGGCAACAAAAGTGGTTTTTTAGAGGGAGGTACAGAAGGTTACTACCGCGATATTTATATAAGTAAAATTATTGAAGTTCCAAATGATTATTCACCTGAAGAAATTATATTTACATCATCAAGTTTTGATGAGGATATTAGTTCAGGTTCAATTGTTTCATCATTGTCAACCATCGATCAAGATGCTTCAGATACTCACACTTATGAATTAGTTAGTGGAGAAGGTGATACAAATAACTCCTCTTTTTACATTGATGGAAATCAATTAATTATCAATTCCTCTCCTGATTATGAAACACAGTCTTCCTATAATATCCGCTTAAAAACAATAGATAATGGCGGTCTTTCTTATGAAGAAGCATTCACTTTAAATGTTAATGATTTAATTAATCAAACTCCTACAGATTTAAATCTATCAACATCAAACTTTAATGAAAATATTAATCTAGAATCTCCAATTGCAACTCTTTCAACCAAAGATCAAAATGTTTCAGATACTCACACTTATAAATTAGTTAGCGGAGATGGAAGTATAGATAATGAAAAATTCACCCTTTTTGGTGATCAATTAACAATCAATTCTTCTCCTGATTATGACATTCAGTCGTCTTATAACATCCGTTTGAAGACGACTGATAATTTTGGGTTGACTTTTGAAAAGGCATTCATTCTTAATGTGAATAGATCATCAAGAGATAATCAAATCAATCCTCTTAATGGAGTTATCTATCAAGAATTAGAGCAGGGATTTGATCAGTCAGACGCAATCAATATGGATCAATTACACACATGGTTTGGAGGACCTTCTGAAACTCTACCAACAGCAAAGTCCACTCTCCTTCCGATTTATGCACAACCTAAAGGTGGTGCCGACTATGTTCATTTTGATTCAGGTTCAAACTCCAAGGCGCCAAATATTGAATGGACCAAACTTTTAGGGACTTCTGAAAATGAATTCGCTAATGCATTAACACCAGGAAGTGATGGATCAATTTATATTGCTGGTCTTATACCAGGTAATCTAGATGGAGAAACGAATAGTGGTGATGTAGATGCTTTTCTTAGGAAATACAATCCTGACGGAACCAAGGATTGGACAAAACTTTTAGGATCATCTTCTTTTGATCAAGGAAATGCCTTAACGACTGGAAGTGATGGATCGATTTATATTGCTGGCGAAACAAATGGTGATTTAGATGGTCAAACTAATAATGGTGAATGGGATACCTTTATAAGTAAATATAATCCTGATGGGACCAAGGATTGGACAAGACTTTTAGGATCTGCTTTTTGGGATTATGGGTATGCTTTAACAACTGGAAGTGATGGATCGATTTTTATCGCTGGTACTACGAGTGGAGATCTAGATGGTCAAATAAATAGTGGTAGGAGTGATGCCTTTATTAGTAAATATAATCCTGATGGAACGAAGGATTGGACCAAACTTTTAGGGACTTCTGAAAATGATTTCGCTAATGCATTAACACCAGGAAGTGATGGATCGATTTATATTGCTGGCGAAACAAATGGTGATTTAGATGGTCAAATAAATAGTGGTAGTAGTGATGCCTTTATTAGTAAATATAATCCTGATGGAACGAAGGATTGGACCAGACTTTTAGGATCATCTTCTTTTGATCAAGGACATGCCTTAACGACTGGATCAGATGGATCGATTTTTATCGCTGGTACTACGAATGGAGATCTAGATGGTCAAACTAATAGTGGAAATCAAGATGCATTTCTTACTAAGTTCAACAGTGATGGGACCAAGGATTGGACAAGACTTTTAGGATCATCTTCTTTTGATCAAGGACATGCCTTAACGACTGGATCAGATGGATCGATTTTTATCGCTGGTACGACACAAGGAGATCTAGATGGTCAAACTAATAGTGGAAATCAAGATGCATTTCTTACTAAGTTAACCGTCCCAACCGAAAGTAGA
>QCIH01000005.1 GCA_003216795.1 Prochlorococcus sp. AG-402-K16 | reverse complement strand
GCTAATAGAACTTTTTCAACCCCTTGCTACTGTCACAATGGTTGAGGAAATTCCTGAAGAACCTGAACCATCTCCTGAAGCTCAAATTCCTCTGGAGGAACTAAACTTGTCCGTTAGAGCATATAATTGTCTGAAAAGAGCGCAAGTTAACTCAGTTTCGGATTTAATGGGCTTCAGTTATGAAGATCTTCTTGAAATTAAGAACTTTGGCTCTAAATCTGCAGATGAGGTTATTGAGGCTCTTGAGCGCATCGGCATTTCTATTCCACAAAGCAGAACATCTGTTTAACCATTTTTAATATTATGAGACACCAACTAAGAATTCCATTATTAAGTAAACCTGCTGACCAGAGGAAAGCACTTCTAAGAGGTTTAACTACACAATTAATTAGGGAAGGTAGGGTAACGACAACAAAAACTCGAGCAAAAGCTTTAAGAAATGAAGCTGAAAGAATGATTTCTCTCGCCAAAGAGGGAAGTTTGGCTTCTAGGAGAAGGGCTATTGGATATATCTATGATAAGAAATTAGTTCATTCACTATTTGAAAAAGCAAAGGAAAGATATGGAGACAGAAATGGTGGTTATACACGCATAGTCAGAACCGTATCTAGAAAAGGTGATAATGCTCAGATGGCCATAATCGAGCTTGTTTAAGCTTGTTAATATGGGGGCTTTTTACTAGAAAATAACTTTTGAAAAGGGTAGCTTTACTAGTTCAATATGATGGATCGTATTATTCAGGTTGGCAAAAACAAAAAAATGCAACTACAGTCCAAGAAATTCTAGAAAGAGCTCTCTTAAAGATTACAAATCATACAGTAAAGACTTTTGCGGCAGGAAGGACTGATGCTGGGGTTCATGCATCAGGCCAAGTAGTACACTTTGATATTGATTGTGTAATACCAGGTAATAGTTATTCTGATGTTTTAAATGGTCTTTTACCCTCTACAATTAGGATCTTGGAATCAGTTGAGGTTAAAGATAGTTGGCATGCATGCTATTCAGCAATATATAGACATTATCGATATGTCATTAATAACAGTAAATTTCCTAACTTGTTTATCAATAATTGGTCATGGCATAGATATCAAAAACCATTAGATGAAGTTTTAATGTTTAATGCATCTGAGACAATGGAAGGAGAACACGATTTTTTTGCTTTTCAAAAAAGTGGAAGTAACAGGACAAACTCTATTACAAAAATAAAAAATATAGATATTAAAAGAGTTGAAGATTTGATTTTTGTTGATATTAAAGCTACTGGTTTTCTATATGGAATGGTCCGTTTAATTGTTGGTCAATTAGTTTTAGTTGGAGAAAAAAAAATATCCCCAGAAATTTTTACAGATAGATGGGTAAACAAAAAGAAAAATGATGTTAAAGAATCTGCTCCAGCTAAGGGGTTATGTTTTGTAAATGCTGTTTATGAAGAAAATGTTTTTAAAAAGATTAATAACAATGATTTTTTCCCTGTATTTTTAATTAAGGGTTTTTCTTAAGTAAGTTTTAATTAAGAGATTTTTTATTGTAAATCATTCAAAACTGTTGTTTAATATTCCTTCAATAAGGTAGAATTTAAGACTAATTTAAATTTATTTGCAGAAATTTGGTAAATGAATAAAACAATTACTCCATCTTTAGAAACAATTGAAAGAAATTGGTTTTTAGTTGACGCAAAAGATAAGACGCTTGGTAGACTTGCTACAGAAATCGCAACTGTATTGAGAGGTAAGAATAAACCAACATTTACACCTCATCTAGATACTGGAGATTTTGTCATTGTAGTAAATGCCGAGAAAGTTGAGGTAACAGGTAAAAAAGCATCACAAAAATTGTATAGGAGACATTCTGGAAGACCAGGAGGAATGAAAATTGAAAAATTTGAGTCTTTACAAGAAAGAATTCCTGAAAGAATCATCGAGCAAGCTGTTAAGGGCATGCTGCCACATAATTCTTTAGGAAGACAGCAGTTTAAAAAACTAAAAGTTTATAAAGGTGCTGATCATCCTCATGCTGCTCAAAATCCTGTATTATTAAATAGTTAATTTATCAAAATGAATAGTCAAATAAAAAACAAAGCTGTGTATTGGGGAACTGGAAGAAGAAAAACTTCAGTAGCTAGAGTTCGCTTGATTCCAGGAAATGGACTTATAAAAATTAATGGTCGTTCTGGAGATGATTATTTAAACTTTAATCCCCTGCACTTAAATTCAATAAAAGCACCTTTGCAAACATTAGGCCTTGAAAATTCTTATGATATCTTGGTAAATGTTTTTGGTGGTGGATTGACTGGCCAAGCAGATGCTATAAAGCAAGGTGCAGCGAGGGCACTTTGTGAATTATCTCCTGATAATAGGAAACCTCTAAAAACGGAAGGCCATCTCAGTAGAGATCCTAGAGCTAAGGAAAGAAGAAAATATGGTCTTAAAAAAGCCAGAAAAGCTCCCCAATTCTCTAAACGTTAAAGGAATTTAAATTATGCCAAAATCAGAAATTCATCCAAAATGGTATCCAGATGCAAAAGTTATTTGTAATGGAGAAGTTGTAATGACTACTGGCTCCACCCAGCCTGAATTACATGTTGATGTTTGGAGTGGAAATCATCCCTTCTTCACCGGAACTCAAAAGATTCTTGATACAGAAGGTAGGGTTGAAAAAGTTCTATTAGCTGATTTGCAGCTTCAGCAATAGCATCGTCAGGACTTGTTGAACCATCTGTGACGACTTCCATTTTTAATCTTTCTCTTCCCGTTCCGCCTTCTGATACAGCAGTTTCATCAATCGTAAAATTGACTCTTTTCACTGGCATAAATACAGCATCTATTTGAAGTAAATCAATAGCAGTGGTCTCTTCACTCTTACGGTCGACGGGTCTATATCCAACACCTCTTTCAACATGGATTTCCAACTCTAAGTTATGACCCTCCTGAATAGTAGCGATGGGTTTTTCGCCATCAACAATTTCAACTTGAGAGGAGAATTGGATGTCATTTGCCTTCACCTCCATTGGACCACTAGCTACTAACCTGCCGATTTCGAGCTCTGGATTAGAACTATTTATTGATAGTTGCTTGCAATTAAGAAGAATATCTAGAACGTCTTCTCTAACTCCAGGAATAGTGGCATATTCATGGTTAATTCCTGCTATTCTTACTGCAGTAACTGCACTCCCTTCAAGTCCTCCCATAAGGACTCTTCTAAGAGAATTACCCAAAGTTGTGGCTTGTCCCCTTTCTAGAGGGCCAATTAAAAAAGTTCCTGTTTGGGAGCGATCATCTGCTATTTGATGGTCGATTCTGTCAATCTGGTATTGCAACACGGAAAATAATGAGGTTAAGAGTTTTTTTTTTGAGGGGGGGGGTTGAGAATGGTTAAAACCTAAACGCGTCTCCGTTTAGGTCTCCTACATCCATTATGAGGTAATGGAGTTACATCTCTTATTAGAGTTATTTCTAATCCGGCTACTTGTAAAGCTCTTATGGCCGTTTCCCTACCTGCGCCAGGCCCTCTAACTAGTACTTCTATTTGTCTCATACCTTGATCGAGTGCTCTTCTAGCTGCAGCTTCAGCAGCTGTTTGAGCAGCAAATGGTGTGCCTTTTCGAGCACCTTTGAATCCACTTGCGCCTGCAGAAGACCAAGAAATTACCTGACCAGAGGTGTCAGAAATTGAGACGATAGTATTATTAAATGTGCTTTGGATATGTACCACACCATTGGGTACATTACGTTTAGATTTCTTTGAACCTGTTTTTTTTACTGTAGCTGCCATGATGTTTTAATTTAATACTTAAATTTGTAAATACATTTAGTTATTTATTTTTTTCTTCCAGCAACTGTTTTTCTAGAACCCCGTCTTGTTCTTGCATTGGTTCTAGTTCTTTGACCTCTTACTGGAAGACTCATTCTATGTCTTCTTCCTCTTACACACCCTATATCTTGTAGACGTTTTAAAGCCATTCCCTCTTTTCTTCTCAAATCCCCCTCTAAAGTAAATTCTTCTGAAGCACCCCTGAGCCTTTGCACATCAGAATCTGAGAGGTCTTTGACACGAGTATCAGGGTTTACACCCGTATTAGCAAGAATTAGCTTTGATCTCGTTAAGCCAATTCCATAGACGTATGTAAGTGCAATTTCAACTCGCTTTTCGCGAGGTATGTCAATTCCTGCAATCCTGGCCACGTGTTTTGAATAAGTAAAAGTTTGAATTTAAGGGTTAAAATTTAACCCTGACGCTGTTTATTGCGAGGTCTTTTCTTGTTAATAACATAGATTTTACCTCTTCTCCTCACGATCTGATCGTCAGGACTAATTTTTTTGACTGAAGATCTGACCTTCATAGGGGTTTAACAAATAAAACGTTAATACTATATTCTACATCATCATCAAGCCATTTTTTGTTTGATATCAGAGGAAATGGTTTTTAAATCTCTATCAGCATCAATATATTCTAACAATGAGAGATCTTTAAAATATCGAATCAATGGTTCTGTAGTTTTTTTATAAATGTCAACTCTTGTTTTAATTGTCTCTTCCGTATCATCTTTTCTACCTCTCAAAAGCAAACGCTTAATTAGTACTTCTTCCGGGATATCTAAATAAAAAACTAATTCCAAAGGTTGATTTATTTCATTTAAGACTTTATTCAATGAATTTGCTTGAGATAAATTTCTTGGGTAACCATCTAGAATCCAACCTTTGTTATCCTTGACTAAATTTTGTCTTACTATCTTTAATACGAGTTCATCACTAACAAGTTCCCCTCGATTCATAATATCCTTTACCCGAATACCAAGGGCAGTATTCATTTCGATTTCTTTTCTTAATAATTCACCAGTAGAAAGGTGTAAATAAGAATTACTTTGACTAAGCAATTCCGCTTGAGTCCCTTTCCCTGCTCCAGGAGCTCCTAAAAATAGTATATGTTTCTTCATTAATTGTTAATTAGTCCCTCATACCTTTGTGAAATAACATAAGTTTGAATTTGCTTAGCAGTATCAATAGCAACACCCACAAGAATAAGCAATGAAGTTGCTCCTAAGCCTTGAAAGGTCTGAACATTAGTAGCTCTTTCTACTGCAGCTGGAATTATAGCTACTGAACCCAGAAATAATCCTCCCAATAAAGTCAACCTATTTTGTATACCTGATAGGTAGTTGGCTGTATTTGTTCCTGGTCTAACTCCTGGAATCGCTACTCCTCCTTTCTTTAAATTTGAAGCTACATCAACTGGATTGATAGTAAGAGATGCATAAAAATAGGAGAACCCCAAAATCAAGGAGAAGAATGTAAGAGCATATGGCCATGGATTAGAAGATCCGGGATTTAAACTACTGGCTAACTTTATTAAGACTGGATTACCCGTAACATTTGCAATAGTTATAGGTAAAAAGATTAAAGCAGATGCGAATATTATAGGCATGACTCCTCCTGCATTTAATTTCAAAGGTAAATAACTTTGCCTTGTAGGGAGTAGTGTTGAACTTCCTATCTGCCTTTTTGCACTAACAATAGGAATGCGTCTTGCTCCCTCTTGGACAAAAATGATCCCAACAATTGTCAGTAAAAATACTCCAAGTAAAACTGCTATACCTAAAACATCTCCTCTATCGCCGGTTTGAGCTTTTTCAATGGTTGAACTTAGAGCCTTAGGTAAAGTCGAAACAATATTCAAAAAAATTACTAGTGAAGCACCTTGACCTATCCCTTTTTCCGTAATAATTTCACTAAACCACATTACTAACATTGAGCCAGTAACCAAGGCAATGGAGGTTTGCAAGACAAATGTAGTTTCACTTATCCCCTCAATAGCATATTGTCTGAGAATTAAGGAAAAAATTATACTTTGCAAAAAACCCCATCCTAATGAAACATATCTAGTTATTTGAGCAATTTTTCTTCTCCCCGCTTCTCCTTCATTCTTTTGTAAATCTTCAAGCACAGGCAATGAAGCTGTGAGAAGCTGAATAATAATTGATGCGTTAATAAAGGGAAGTATGCCTAATGCGAATATTCCTAAGGTTGAAATTCCTCCTCCAGTAAAAATATCTAAAAAACCTATTAATTGCCCCCCTTGATCTATAAAACTTTTAAAAGCGACCCTATCAATACCAGGCATAGGGATATATATACCAAGTCTTACTAAAAGGAGCAGACCTAAAGTAGTTAAAACTCTACTCCTTAACTCTTTATTTAAAAATAATTGGGAAAGTATTTCAGTAGCGCTAGGATTTCTACTTTTGTTGACAAACATTTTAAGGTTTTCCTAAATTTTTAGTAAATTTATTTATTATTTATAAGCTCGCAGGATCCACCTGCGTCCTCAATTTTTTGTTTTGCAACTTTTGTAAATGCATGAGCTTGGACTTTTAGCTTTACATTAATTTTTCCATTACCAAGGATTTTTAAAGGAAATTTGGGTTTGAAGATCAATCCTTTCTTAACTAGTGAGTCAAGGTTAACTGTATCGTTATCTTTGAAATCATTTAATTTTTCTAAATTTATTATGGAAAAGTTCTTTTGATTAATTATTTCAAAGTGCTTTAATTTTGGAACTCTTCTATATAAGGGCATTTGGCCACCCTCAAAACCTGGACGTGTAGGTCTTCCAGAACGTGACTTTTGTCCTCTCATTCCAAAACCACATGATGCACCCTGACCGGCTGCAATTCCTCTACCCTTTCTTAGTTTTTTCTTTCTCGAGCCAGAGTTTGATTTAAGTGAATTTAATGTTGAAGTCATAATTTTAAGAATAGAGCTGTTCAAGTGAGATGCCTCTCTCCCTAGAGGCAGATTTGTGTGTTCTTAATTGAGAAAGAGCTACCATAGCAGCCCTAGCGTTATTCAAAGGTGTTTTACTACCCAATCTTTTTGCTAAAACATTTTTTATGCCGGCTAATTCTAAAACTGTTCTTATTGAACCACCAGCAATTACTCCTGTACCTGGGGCAGCTGGTCTAATTAGAACATTAGCCGCACCATCTCGACCTAAAGATAAAGTCGGTATTGAATTGTTTGGGGTTAAGGGAACCCTTACAAGATTCTTTTTACCATCTGAAACTCCCTTTCTCACCGCACCAATGACATCCCCTGCTTTACCAACTCCAACTCCAACTTGACCTTTTTCGTTACCTACTACAACAATTGCTCTAAAACTCATTTTTTTCCCACCCTTAACAGTCTTAGAAACGCGTCGAATTTGAACAACTCTTTCTTGCCAATCAGAATCTCTCTCTAGATTTTTTGAATCACCTCTTCTATTTCTTTTTCGATCATTACGATTATTCTTTTTTTGTTCTACGGGCGTAGCTGCAGGAACATTATCGTTCTTGGATTGAATTTCTTGTTTTGTTGGAGTGTCAGTCATAGTAAAAAATTGAAAGTTAGAATTCTAGGCCGGCTTCTCGAGCAGCATCTGCAAGTGCCTTTACTCTACCGTGATATAAATTACCTCCACGGTCAAAAATTACTTGCTTAATACCTTGTTTTATCGCTCTCTTTGCTAATAATTTTCCAACAATAGAAGAGGAATTACAATCAGAGGGTAATTTCTCAGATTTTTCTCTTAGTTCTTTATCAACAGTTGAAGCTGAGCAAATAGTTGTTTGAGCGCTATCATCTATAACCTGAGCATAAATATGATTATTAGAGCGAAAAACAGACAATCTTGGACGAGTTGCATCTCCAATTAAGAATCTCCTTAATCTTCTATGTCTTTTTTGGGTTTGTAGTTTCCTGGAAAGTTTGGTCATTTTTTTAATTGGAATTATTTTTTGCCAGATTTACCAGCTTTTCTGAGAATTCTCTCATCATGATATTTAATTCCTTTACCTTTATATGGCTCTGGAGGTCTAATTGATCTGATTTTTGCTGCTTCATTGCCAACAACTTCCTTATCAATTCCAGATACGGTAACGTTTGTATTACTCTCAACTTTGTATGTTATACCATCAGGGGGGATCATTTCTACAGGATGACTATATCCTGCACTTACAACTAGATTTTTACCTTTTACTTGTGCTCTTGATCCAACGCCTACAATTTCTAGTTTCTTTGAAAAACCTTGAGTAACCCCTTCAACCATATTTGCAATTAAAGCTCTACATAAACCATGTCTCTGCCTTGAATGTATTTTGGTTGTGGTAGGACTTACGACAACAGTATTTTCTTTCTTATCAAAACTAACTCCCTCAGGCATGAGACGTTTTAACTCACCCTTTGGGCCCTTAACTGTAACTGTTAATCCATCAAAATCAACTGTAACTTTCTCTGGAATAAGTACTGGTGTTTTTCCGATTCTTGACATGATTAATTCTCCTTAATAAACATAGCAGAGGACTTCGCCGCCAATGCCTTGCTTTCTAGCATCGCGATCACTCATAACGCCTTTAGAGGTTGATATTATGGCAACTCCAAGACCTCCAAGAACTTTTGGTAAACCTCTAGTATTTTTATATATTCTCAAACCAGGTTTACTAACTCTTTGCATAGATCGAATAGTAGGAAATTTGTTTTTTCCACTATATTTGAGGCCGAGTATTATTTGTGATTTATAACCTTCACCTTCCTCATTAATATCAGAAATGAACCCCTCTTTTTGAAGTACTTTGGCGATACTTAAGGACATTTTTGAACCTGGGATTGTTGTGGTTGTATGCTTTTTTTGACTCGCATTTCTAATTCGAGTAAGCATATCGGAAATAGGATCGTGATTTGACATAGTTTTAATTTAATTCTTACTAAAAGGCATTCCTAACTCCTGCAAAAGAGCTTTACCTTCTTGATCTGATTTTGCACTAGTGACAATAGTTATATCCATACCTCTTATTGAATCTATTTTATCAAAAGAGATTTCAGGAAAAATCAATTGCTCTTTCACTCCAACGGTGTAATTACCTCTCCCATCAAAACTTTTTGGATTAACTCCTCTAAAGTCTCTTATTCTTGGTAAAGCTAGATTTATAAATCTCTCCAAAAAAGAATACATCCTGTCTCCTCTCAAAGTTACAGTACAACCAATTGCCATACCTTCACGAATTTTAAAACCCGCGATAGCTTTTTTGGCCCTAGTTACTAAAGCCTTTTGTCCTGTAATTGTTGCCATTTCATTTAAAGAGGCTTCAAGAGCTTTCGAATTCGAAGCTGCTTCACCAAGACCTCTGTTAACGTTGACTTTGACAACTTTAGGTACTTGATGAATATTTTTAAGACCAAGGTCCTTTAAAAGTTTTGGTCTTATTGATTCTTTGTAGCGATTTTTTAGAGTCATAATTTTTTGTTAATTCTGGTCTTTGTCAGAATTGATAAATTAGAAAAAGTTGAAATCTGGTTTCTGATGAAAAATTAATCAATTACTTCACCAGTTTTCTTCAATCTTCTTTTCTTAACCCCCTCTTTATCAATAAAGTATTCAATCTTACTTGTAAGATTTTTATCCTTTGAAAAAAACATTACATTTGATGCATGTAAAGATGCTTCTTCTGTAAGAATTCTTCCAGTTTCCCCTTCCTGAGTTGGTTTTACATGTTTGGTCCTAAGGTTAATTCCCTTTACAACTACTCTATTTTCAAGAGGGATAGTTTTTAAAACTTCACCAGTTTTCCCTTTGTCCTTGCCATTAATTACTTTTACCAAATCTCCAGTTTTGATTCTCATTTTTATTCTCTGGAAATTTTTCTTTTGCTTTAATGAATCCAACATTTAAATCACCTCCGGAGCAAGAGAAACAATCTTTGTATAATTTTTATCCCGCAGTTCTCTAGCTACAGGACCAAAGACTCTAGTACCTTTTGGATTCTTATCTTCATTAATCAATACTGCCGCATTGTCATCAAATCTGATTGAATTACCAGTATTTCTTCTTAATGTTGCTTTAGTTCTGACGATAACAGCTTTAACAACTTCAGATTTCTTAACTCCCATGTTAGGAAGAGCATCTTTTACAGTTGCTACGATTACATCCCCGACATGTGCATACCTTCTATTAGAACCTAAAACCCTAATACATTGGAGTCTTTTTGCTCCGCTATTATCGGCAACTGTTAAATAAGTTTCTTGTTGAATCATTTTTTAACCTCCTTAGCCTGACTTGTTTTATTGAGAATCTCTTCTATTGCCCATCTTTTATGAGCACTTAGCGGTCTAGTTTCTCTAATTTTAACTCGATCACCTAAAACACATGTATTTTCTGGATCATGCGCCTTATATCGTGTAGTTCTACTTACAATTTTTTTATAAGTGGGATGTGGATATCTGTTAATAACAGCAACAACAACTGTTTTATCCATTTTGTCGCTGACAACAGTACCAATTCTTTCTTTAAGTGCCATAACTAATAATTAATCAGAAGTTGTTTTAGAAGCAGATTGACTCTTACTGAGAGTGAGTAATTGCGCAACTTGTTTCTTGATAATTTTAAATTTATGAGTTTCATTTAGCTGTCTTGTAGCTTGCTTGAATCTCAAATCAAAAAGATCTTTTCGTAATTGGTCAATCTTTTCAGTAATTTGTTCAGAATTTAATTTTTTAAATTCCTTTAGTGACTCTGAGTTTTTCATTGTTTAACCTCCTCTTGAGATTTTTTACTATTTTTTGTATTTTCTTGGGAGGAATTTTCTAGATTTTTATCAATGGAGATAAATTTAGTTTTTACAGGAAGTTTGTATTGAGCTAGACGCATAGCTTCCTTTGCAGTTTCCTCAGTGATATCCTCACCACCCATTTCAAAAAGTATTCTTCCAGGTTTTACAACTGCGACCCAAAACTCTGGATTACCTTTACCAGAACCCATTCTGGTTTCGGCAGGTCTCATAGTTACAGGTTTATCAGGAAATATTCTTATCCAGATTTGACCACCACGTTTGATATATCTGGTCATAGCTCTTCTGCTTGCTTCAATCTGACGTGCAGTTACCCAGCCACAGTCTTGAGCTTGGAGTGCAAATTGACCGAATGCAATAGTATTACCTTTTGAGGCTACACCCCTCATTCTGCCTCTATGTTGTTTGCGGAATTTAGTTCGTTTTGGACTAAGCATTTTTATACCTCCTATGAATTCTCATTTGAACGATCCTCAAATTGCTGAGGTCTTCTACTAGCTTTCCTCTTAGGGCTCGAACCCACAGGGATAGTTTGTTCTTCTTTAGGGAGAACTTCACCTTTGAAAACCCAAACTTTAATGCCTAGAACACCGTAAGTTGTATTAGCTTCACGTGTTGCATAGTCAATTTCAGCTCTCAATGTATGTAATGGAACTCTACCTTCTCTAGTCCATTCAGTTCTAGCTATTTCAGCACCATTCAACCTTCCCCCTACTTGAATTTTAAGACCTAAGACTCCAGCCCTTTGAGCCCTTTGTAAGGCCATCCTTATAGTTCTTCTAAAGGCGACTCTTTTTTCAAGTTGTTGCGCAATATATTCAGCTAGTAAAAAAGCATCAGCATCTACGCGTTCAACTTCTACAACGTTTATTCTAACTTGCCTTGTTCTATCCCCTATAGTTTTTTGAATGCCAGATCTTAATTCTTCAATCCCACTTCCTTGTCTTCCAACTATAACTCCTGGTCTTGCTGTTTTTAATTCAAGTTCCAGTTGGTCAGCTTTTCTAGCTATTAAAACATCGCTAATACCTGCTGCTCCATATTTTTTTTGTATGAAGGTACGAATTTTAAAATCTTCTTGGAGAAGAATTGGGTATGTTTTAGAAGTAGCAAACCACTTAGAGCGATGCTCTTGTGTAATTCCTAATCTTAATCCAGAAGGATGTATTTTATGTCCCATTAGTTTTGTACCTCCGCATTAGTTTGAATAGGAGCAGATTCAACAGAAATACTGATGTGGCAAGTCTGTTTTTTAATTGAAAAAGCTCGACCTTGAGCTCTGGGCCTATACCTTTTCATTACTGGACCACTATTAGCCCATGCAGAGGAAATCACTAAGGTAGATGGATCCATTCCAAGGTTATGCTCTGCATTGGCAACCGCAGATCTTAGAACTTTAGTGATGGGGTCTGTAGATCTGTAAGGCATAAATTCCAACATAATCAATGCATCTCTATAAGACCTACCTCTTATCTGATCCAAAACTCTTCTCACTTTAGAGGCTGATCCGCGAACGTAATTCCCATGAGCAATTGCTGTTTTTGTTGTTTCAGGTGTTTTTGTCATGATTTTGCTCCTTTCTTATCTCTAATATGACCTCGGTAAGTGCGTGTAGGAGCAAATTCACCAAGTTTATGACCAATCATTTGTTCAGTAATAAACACTGGAATGTGAGTCTTGCCATTATGTACGGCAATTGTGTGACCAATCATTAAAGGTAAAATCGTAGAGGATCTCGACCAAGTTTTGATAACAGACTTGTCATTATCAGTATTTTGTTTTTCTACCTTCTTGAGCAGGCTATCTGCTATAAAAGGTCCTTTTTTAAGTGAACGTCCCATGATTATGTAATAGAAATTGAAATAATAAATGAAGTAATCAAGAGTCTCTTCCTCCTCTACTCCTCTTAGAAATGCGACGGCGTCTTCGAACAACTAATTTATTACTTGGTTTGTTCTTTTTACGTGTCTTTAATCCAAGAGCTGGTTTACCCCATGGAGTAACCGGTCCTGCTCTACCAATTGGTGCTTTTCCCTCTCCTCCTCCATGTGGATGATCACATGGGTTCATTACACTACCTCTTACTTGAGGCCTTCTTCCAAGCCATCTTCTTCGCCCTGCTTTACCTAAGCTAGTATTTCTTATTTCAGAATTACCAACTTCACCTAGAGTCGCGTAGCATTCTTTTCTTACAAGTCTTACTTCGGTAGATGGGAGTTTTAAAGCAACATAATCTCCCTCTTTTGCCATAACTTGAGCACTAGCTCCTGCGGATCTAACCATCTGAGCACCCTTACCTGCATATAACTCAACACAATGAACACTAGATCCTAATGGCATAACAGAAAGTGGCATTGCATTACCATCTTCAATTGGAACACTGTCTCCAGATATGACATTTTGTCCAACTTTTACTCCAGCTGGAGCGATAATATATCTTTTTTCCCCATCTTCGTAGAATAAAAGTGCCAGCCTTGCATTTCTATGAGGATCGTAGTGAATAGCTGCAACTTTAGCGTTGATATTTCTTTTATCTCTTCTAAAGTCAACTAATCTATATTGCCTTTTGTGACCACCTCCACGATGACGACAAGTGATAACTCCACGATTATTCCTGCCTTTAACTCTATGCTTTGAAACTATTAGTGACCTTTCAGGTTTTGCACTTGTTATTTCACTAAAGTCAGTAACTACTCTCTGCCTAGTGCCAGGTGTATAAGGTTTAAATTTACGGATTGCCATGATTAAAACTCCTTAAGATTCTGGAAATAGTTGGATTTTGTCTCCTTCAGCAAGACGTACAATTGCCTTCTTGACCTGAGAACGTTTACCAGAAAATTTCCCGACTCTTCTTGTTCTCCTAGGAGGATTCATAGTGTTAACTCCTATGACTTTAACACTGAACAAGGCTTCAACAGCTGCCTTTATTTGTGGTTTTGCCGCTCTATGATCTACTTCAAAAGTATATTGGTTAAGATCTAGCGCATTTGTAGCTTTCTCAGTAATAACTGGCTTTCTTATTACATCGGCTAAACGAGAATCGAATAATTTACTCATGATGCATAAACCTCCTGAATTTTTTCTATCGCTGATTGCCCTATGACCAATTTATTAGCATTGAGAATATCAAATACATTTAATTGATCGGCGGCTATTAATTTTACTTTTTCAATGTTATTAATGGATTTTTTTATAACATCGGAAGGACTATCAAGAATAACCAAAACTTTTTCAGTTTTTTGTATACCTAATCGAGCAAGGCCATTGATGATATCTCTTGTTTTAGGCTGCTTTAGAGTAGATCCAAAATCTTCAACGGCCTTCATATCAGATACTCTAGACATAAGTGCTGTTCTTAGAGCTAACCTACGTTCCTTACGATTCATATCAAGATTGTAAGAACGCGGCTTCGGTCCAAAAATAATTCCCCCACCAGGTCTTAAGGGTGTCCTTATTGATCCTTGACGAGCTCTTCCTGTACCTTTCTGTTTGTATGGCTTTCTACCTCCCCCCCGCACTTCAGATCTTGTCAAAGTTGATGCTGTCCCCTGTCTTTTATTTGCTAGCTGCCTAAGGACTGCTCTATGTATTAAGTCTGCCGAAGAAGTTTCCTTAGCAACTGGCAAATCAAGAGTAACTTTGCCGGATTTTTTACCATCCCACTTAAGAGTTTCAAGTGTTGTCATGATTTTTCACCTCCTTTTTTGCCTACAAAATTGTTTGGTTTAATATTTACAATTGCGCCAGGCTTACCTGGGACAGAACCCTTTACTACAAGCAAATTTTTCTGATCATCGATTTTTAGAACTAACAAACCTTTAGTAGTAATCTGTTTGCCTCCATATCTTCCTGCCATTCTTTTTCCAGGATAAATTCTGCCCGGAGTTGTTCCTGCACCTGTAGATCCCGGTGCTCTATGATTTTTTGAACCATGACTCATAGGGCCTCTGCTAAAACCATGTCTTTTCTGATAGCCAGCAAAACCTCTACCCATAGATTTGCCGCTGATATCAACTTTTTGACCAACCTCAAAATTTTTTACAGTTATTTGATTTCCGATTTCATAAGATGAAGTTTCTTCAACCCTATATTCTTTCAAATGCTTTAAAAGTTCTGCACCTGATTTCAATAAATGTCCCTTTTCAGGCTTACTTATATGCTTATCTTTGGACAAGCCATAACCTATTTGAACGGCAGTATAACCATCCAAAGCGGTTGTTTTCAATTGAGTGATACGGCAAGGACCAGCCTCAATAAGAGTAACTGGCACCGAATTACCTTTATCGTCGAAAAGTTGGGACATGCCCAATTTCTTTCCTAAAATTCCTATAGACATAAGACTAAATTAGGCTAGCTCGTAATGATTTTTAAATTATCTAGACCTGTCAGTTATCAAGGTGAAGTTAATAAAAAAACAATTAATTAAGGTTGAGACTTATCTGAAAAATAGATAGTTTCTCCCGGGGATAAACCCACCTATGTTTTTTAACGAAACGCTAAAAAATGTGAAGTTTTACAGAGGCTCGGCTAGCTTGCGAGCTTAAAAATTCACTGAGTTACAATTGTACATCATCAAGTACCATAAAATGAAATAAAATAGAAATAAAGGAAATTTTTATGCCAATACTTCTCACAGGGAAAAAGTTTCATAACGATTTAAAAACTAACAAATGTCTTGCAATCTTTGCTCCTCTTGAAGGTGGTTATGAAACTCGTCTTTTGAGGAGAATGAGGGCCAAGGGCTTTAAAACTTTTATAACCTCGGCAAGAGGTCTTGGAGATCCTGAAGTCTTCTTGCTCAAATTGCATGGTGTTAGACCACCTCACCTTGGTCATCAAAGCGTAGGAAGAAATGGAGCACTTGGGGAAGTTCAACAAGTTATCCCACAAGCTTCTGAGTTATTTAATGAAAATGACAAAAATAAATTACTTTGGTTATTAGAAGGTCAAGTGCTATCTCAATCTGAATTGGAGAGCTTAATAGAGATTTGCACTAACGATAATAAACTAAAGATAGTTGTTGAAATGGGGGGTTCGAGAAAACTTGAATGGAAACCGTTAAGTAATTATATTTTAGATGAATTTGAAAATTAAATTGTTTGATTACAACTAAGAATAAAAAAGATAAATGGATTAAATTAATTTGCGGTGCCAGTAATGAAGATATTGTTGCCATAGAAGATTTATGTGCAATTTATACTGCTGCAGGTGTGGACTACATAGATGTTGCCGCAGAAGAATCTATAGTCCACGCAGCAAAAAAAGGAATCGAGTGGGCAAAAAAAGTCTTTAAAAACTCCCCTGGATTAATGATAAGTATTAGTGATGGAAATGATATCCACTTTCGTAAAGCAAAATTTGATCCATTGAAATGTCCCCCTAATTGTCCAAGACCGTGCGAAAAAGTATGCCCCACCTTTGCAATTGATAATTCTGGGATCAACAAGAGTAAATGTTATGGATGTGGAAGATGTTTGACTAGCTGTCCCCTAAATCTAATTAGTGAATATGAATATAATTTGTCAAAAGATGATTTAGAATCAACACTTCAGAAAACAAAGCCGAATGCAGTAGAAATTCATACAGAAATCAATCGCCTAGATTCTTTTGCAAAAGTTGTCAGTAACCTTAAAAGTTCTGAAATGAAATTAGACAAGATATCTATCAGTTGTGGATTAAATCAATCTTTCAAAAAATCACAAGAGCCTGAAGATCTTTTGAAAGCTCTTTGGGAAAGATATGAAATTCTAAAAAAACTTGATATTCCCCTTATTTGGCAGCTAGATGGAAGGCCAATGTCCGGAGATCTTGCCCCTTCAACAAGTAGAGATGCTGTTAAGTTGTTTGAAAAAATCGGTTCAGATCTTCCACCTGGATTAATTCAATTGGCAGGAGGTACAAATGAAAAAACTCATGAATTTTTGAATTCAAACAATCTTCCAGACGGAATAGCATTTGGAAGTGCTGCAAGAAAAATTATGCAGCCCCTTATTGAATTTGCTCACAAAAATAACAAAAAGCTCTATGAGTATCCGGAGAGAATGGCTTTAGCGATCAAAAAAGCTCAGAAATTTCTAGAGCCATGGAAATCTAGTTCATTCAAATAATATTTATATTTTTAAAAACTATCGCCATGTTTATAAAAACTTTGTATTTTTTGGATAGAAAAAAATCTTTTCATGTATTAAAATAAAAGTTCAATGGGCCGTCGCCAAGTGGTAAGGCATCGGGTTTTGGTCTCGACATTCCTAGGTTCGAATCCTAGCGGCCCAGTTTTAATATTCAATTGGTGCCTTCTCAAAAAATATTTCTATTTGATTTCGATGGAGTAATAGTTGATGGAATGCAAGAATATTGGCATAGTTCCTTGCTGGCCTGTGAAAAATATTTAAATTCACCCTACATCTCTTTTGATCAGAAATACTATAAAAGAGTACCAAATTCTTTCAAAGAAATTAGGCCTTGGGTTAAATATGGTTGGGAAATGATTCTTATTGTTCACGAAATTATAAAAACAGAAAACCCACTAACAAAAGATAATAAAGATGATTTCATTAATAATTATCATCAAAATTGCCAAAGGATACTAATTGAAAATTCCTGGATTGCCGAAGATTTACAAAAAATGTTAGATCAGTCTCGCAAGAACCAAATTGATAAAGATTTTAAATCGTGGGTAAATTTACATAATCCTTTTTTTGAAGTTATAAACTTTATGAAAGAATTAGGCAAAAGAGAAATAAAAACAGGAATAATAACAACAAAAGGGGAAATATTTGCAGAAAAAATTCTTAAGCAATTAAATCTTTTTCCAGAATTTATTTTTGGTTATGAATCCGGAACAAAAATCAAAATCGCTGAAAATCTTACACAAACTTTTGAAATTTTAGGTTTTATAGAAGATAGAAAAAAAACTCTAATAGATATTAAAATAAATTCAGAAACTTCTCATATTCCTTGCTTCCTTGCTGATTGGGGATATTTGAAAGCATCAGATAGATATGAGTTAAGTAATGAAATAAAATTATTAAAATTAGAAAACCTTGGAGAATTAGTTGCAATTTAAAGATAATCAGCTAGAGTACAGATGTACTATAGTTTGTATTTATGAAGTTTGGTTTAAATAAAAATTTCCAAATTTAGAATAATTACATGAACTTTAACCGATAAATCAAACAATGAGCCTTGAAGAAAAGAAAAAAACTGAATCAAAAGAAAAAGACAAGGCATTAAGTCTTGTCTTGGGTCAAATAGAGAGAAATTTTGGACGAGGATCAATAATGAGACTTGGCGACGCCTCAAGAATGAAAGTAGAAACGATATCTACTGGAGCGCTCACCTTAGATTTAGCATTAGGAGGAGGCTATCCAAAAGGGAGAGTGGTAGAAGTTTACGGACCAGAAAGTTCAGGAAAAACTACTTTAACGCTTCACGCGATTGCGGAAGTCCAAAAGAATGGAGGAGTAGCTGCATTTGTTGATGCTGAGCATGCACTCGATCCAGTTTATGCAGCCTCTCTAGGAGTTGATGTTGAAAATTTGTTAGTTTCACAGCCAGATACTGGTGAAATGGCTCTTGAAATAGTTGACCAACTCATAAGATCAAGTGCAGTAGATCTTGTAGTTGTGGACTCGGTCGCAGCACTAACCCCAAGAGCCGAGATAGAAGGAGAAATGGGAGATCACGTAATTGGAAGCCAAGCAAGGCTAATGAGTCAAGCAATGAGGAAAATAACAGGAAATATTGGTAAATCTGGATGTACGGTAATATTCCTGAATCAATTACGCCTAAAAATTGGCGTTACATACGGCAATCCAGAAACAACCACAGGAGGTAATGCATTAAAATTTTACGCCTCAGTAAGACTTGATATCAGAAGAATTCAAACTCTTAAAAGAGGTACGGAGGAATATGGCATAAGAGCAAAAGTGAAAGTAGCAAAAAACAAAGTTGCACCACCATTTAGAATTGCAGAGTTTGATATTCTCTTCGGAAAAGGTATTAGTACAACAGGATGTTTATTAGATTTAGCAGAAGAAACTAATATCATAATAAGGAGAGGTGCTTGGTATAGTTATGAAGGAGAAAATATTGGACAAGGAAGAGATAATACAATTATTTGGCTTGATCAAAACTTAGAAATTAGGAATAAAGTAGAATCCATGGTTAAGGAGAAATTAACAGAGGGGACTGAAGTAAGTTCTAATTCAATGAAAGCATTAAATAGTAATCCAGCTAATACAATCGCTGTTAATGATATAAAAACAGTAGCTTAGATTTATAAAGAATCAGCTAAAGTCCACCACCCAGCAGCAGGGCCTATAAATCTCACGACAATCCATAAGATTACTAACCCTCCGATTCCAAACCAACTGGCCTTAATACTTAATTTAATTAGGTTATCTCTTTGATTGATTGTAAAAGGTAGCCATTCAAATAATCTTGGAGAATCATCAAATTTAGTTTTAGTATTATTTTTTTTTGGAGGTAAACCAAGTGTTTTGCGTCTTTTTGCTTCTCCCATATTTCTTTAGTTATTTACAAAATCATAACCTAATCAAAAGGTAACATATAGTTAATTATTTTTGAGGGTTGAATGTTTTGTAAAAGTAATCTTCCCCAGTTTCTTTTATTTACTCTTCCATCTAATATTATTAACTTACCTGAATTTCTTCTTAAAGGAGAAACAGATCTTTCAAGTTTAATTCTAGCTTGAGGAAGAAAGGAGTCTCTAAACCAATCCTGAGAAAGCTTGTTTTTATGAGAAACTGTAATTGCATTAATAGGTTCTGACATATTTGGAATCGGAAGTAAAGGAATGATAATTTGTTCTGGAATTTGAATTAAAAAAGAATTCATAATCCACCAGTCAAAACTAGAGCAAAGAATTTCATTTTTACCAGAGGGAATTGTCTCTAGTAATACCCTCTTCCCGTAAGTAGAAGCTAATTCTGTAGCAAGGTTTGTTTTTAAATCAATATCATCAGACAAAACTAAAGTTAAACCCTTTCTAAAAAGTATTAACTTTTTGCAAGTATCCAAGATTGAATTAGTAAAAAGAGGATTATTAGGAAGCAACTGTTTAGGAGGTATATATAATTTAATCTTTTTCTCTTCAAAATTACTTTTAAAATTAATAACCAAGTCAATATCTAAACTATGCTTTTTTAGATACATTTGGAAAAAATTATCTTTTCGCATTGCTGATAAAAAAACAAATTTATTATTCAAAAAAAATTTCTTAATTTGAGAAAGTTCATCTATTGGCTGCAAATACAAATTCCAATCTAAATTTATATCATTTAATTTTACCCAGCATGCCCAGCCTTGAGATAATGCTTTATTAACGCTAAAAAATTTATCTGAGAAAAAAGAATTTTCATGAAAAAAGTTTGAAAAGAAACTAATTTCATTTTCATCTAAATTGATATAACTATTTCCCAAGACCTTTCTCGAGAAAAACTTTTTATTCAGGGAATCATATACTTTTAAAAATTTTTGATTGATTAATTCAAATTCTTTAAAGTTTTTTGTCCAATCTTTTTTAAGTAAGGAAATTCTAAAGTGATTTTTTAAATCCTCTTTTATATTCTCAATTCCAGAATAAACTATTCTATGGTTTCTAAGATTTAAAAAGTTAGGATCATTAAGTAAATCTTGAATTGTTATCAAGCGGACATGATGATTTACAAAAATAAATTGGTCATTTTTTAAAGTAAAATTAAAGCCTAGATTTTGTAATGAATCAATCTGAGATTGGCTTATAAATTGAATTTTTTCTTTAGATAAAATAAAGGTTGAATCCTCTTCCTTTAAAAATAGAGAAATCAAAATTGGAGGTAACCAATCATAGCTAGAGAAAATTTCTGAATTAATTAAATATGTAGAATCATTTTCAATACACTTAGAAATTATCCTCCCAAAAGAATATATATGTTTCCAGCTCATACTTTGATCTCTCAAAAAAATTTTCAAATATTGATGACTTAAAATTTCCAGCATTTATAATTTATTTAATTTCAAATACATGCAAAAATTTATGAACCTAATATACAAAAAATTGGTATCAATATAAGAGGGTCTTAAATTAATCAATCTATGAAAATTGGAATAGTAGGATTAGGGTTAATTGGCGGTTCTTTAGGATTACAACTCCAAAGTCTAAACCATACAATTTATGGAATAGCAAATAATGAATTTAATGAAAAAAAAGCTAAAGATAAAAAACTTGCAAATTTTGTTAGCTGTGATCTGAGCTTATTAAAAAAATGTGAGCTAATAATTTTGGCATTGCCTATCAAAGATTTGATCAGTCCCTCTCAACGATTAGTAGCATCAATACCACAGGAGACAATACTAACTGATGTAGGCTCTGTTAAAGAACCAATTGTAAATACATGGGAAAATTTACATCCTCTATTTATTGGATCTCATCCAATGGCAGGAACAGAAAGAAAAGGAGTTGATTCAGGTTTTGAAGGTCTTTTCAAAAATTCAAAATGGATTATTACCCCAACGCAAAATAGTAATTTTCATGCAGTCAAAACCATTTCTGAGCTAATAACTTCAATGGATTGTGAAGTTTGCCAAGCTTCGCCAAAAGAGCATGATGAAGCAGTATCTCTAATTTCTCATTTACCTATATTTGTAGCTTCTGCCTTAATTCAAACTGCTCATACAAAAAATAATCAATCTTTATTAGATCTCACGCAAAAATTGGCTGCTACAGGATTTGCTGATACTTCTAGAGTTGGCGGCGGCAATGAACAACTTGGCTTAGATTTAGCCATTAATAATCAGATTAATGTTTTAAATGCCATAGATTATTTTAAAAATAAGCTGAATACACTGGAGTCTCTTATTAAAGAAAAAAATTGGGAGTTACTTTCTAGCAAACTTGCTGAAGCAAAAGAAATCAGACAAAATTTTATAAACTAAAATTTTCTATACCTTTAGAAGCTAAAATTTGCCTTGCAACCATTAATGCAGACTGACTAACACCTGCAGTACCCTCTCCAGGATAAATCGAATCTCCGCATAGCCATAAGCCTTCAAAAGGTGTCCTACTTGATAATCCAAATAAACCAAAAATATCTGGATTTTGACCAAGCCCACCTACTATTCCATTAGGTCTATTTGTCCATTTTTCAAATCCCAATGGAGTTGCTAATTCCCTATGTAGCCATTTTGCAGGATCAATATCAAATTGACTTTCCAATTCAAGCGATAATTTTTTCATGTAATCATTTTTCTTTTTTAAATAAGTTTGCTTATCTAGATCAAACCAATTTTTTGTCTCGGTAAAAATACTGGCAATTAAAGTAACCTCACCTTTTGGTGCTCTTCCATCACCATCATCACTAATTGATACAAATAACGAAGTAAATTCTTTGGACACAAATTGATAATGATTGGAGGAAGTTTTTTTAATATGTTCTCTTTTTAATGCTGAATAAAAAACTACAGCTCCGCTTGGATCAGGCAAATTATTGATTCGATTTTGATAGTTCTTTTTTCTTTTTAAAGGATCTTTCAAATGCTTGAGCAAAGATTGTGGAGGCGCGGTATAAATCAAATCTTTTGCTTGATAAATAAAAGATTTTTTTTTCGAATTAGCAGATACTTTCCAACACATATTTTCCTCATCAAAATTTATAGAATTAACTTTTTGTCCAAAAATTAGATTAGCTTCAGTTTTCCTCAATGAACTTTCTAATGCTTCACTTAAAGACTGCATAGATTTTTTAAGATGCCACAGACCATGTGGCTGTTGACACATTTGAAGAACAGTAGATCCATATAATGCGGCTGTATTATAAACGTCCTCTTGAGAATAAAGTTTTAATTGAAGATTTAAGAATTTTATCAAGCGCTCATTATTGGATAATCCACATATTCGCAACAAATCAAAAATAGTTGATTTCAGTAAGATACCTGTTAGTAGGTTTGAAGGTACTAGTGCTTTAAGAAGTTGAGAAAAATCCCAAAAATTACTTACTGGTAATACAGGATTATTGTTAGCAAATATCCAATTACTTTGATGAATGAGAGCACAAAGTTTCCAAAATTTTCTACTCCCTGGAAACTGCATTTCCTGTTCAGCAATCCATTTTCTTTTTTCATACCAAATAGGTATGGGCTGACCTCCATCCTTTAAATCAACTATGCAAGCAGGATCTAAAATTGTGGCTTCAGGAGATGGAATATCTAAAAAATCAAAAATCCTAGAATGTATTCCTCCTTTCTCTAAACCCGCAACTTGAGTTGCGCCAACATCAAAAATATAATTCTTTCTTTTAAAAGTACCTGCACATCCTCCTGATTGAGTATGAGATTCGATTAAATTAACTGATAAACCTTGCTTTGATAAAATCGCAGCAGAAGTTAGTCCTGCTATACCTGCACCAACAACAATAACTTCGGAATTTCTCATTGAAAATGCAAAAATTATCACCCATTGAAGTTAACGAAATTTGTGATGAATTAGGTGAAACCTATCCAAAAAGTATTGAACAAGTACATGGTGGTGATATTCATAGTGCCTGGCAAATAGAATTCGCAAACAGAAAGTTATTCCTTAAAAAAAACATTAGAAACAAAAAATTTCTTGAATTTGAAAAATATTGCCTTCAAAATTTGAGAAAGTTTATTAATCAAGAAAACTTAGTTCTTCCTGAAGTTATTGCATATAAAAATATAGAAAATATAGAAATTCTCTTAATTGAATGGATAGATATGTATAACTTTGACCAAAAAAAGCTTGGAAAAGGTTTAGGTGAAATGCACCTAAAATCAGCTGAATCTAATCCCAAAATGTTTGGGTCTCTAGTTGAGGGTTTTATTGGAACAACAGATCAGAAAAAAGGCTGGAAAGATAATTGGATAGATTGTTTTTTAAACTTAAGGATAATACCTCAATTATTAATGATTGAATCGAAGATTTTAGATAAAGAAACTATAAATAAAGTTCAAGATAAAATTAAATCAGAATTACTTAATCATAAACCAATAAATTCTCTAGTGCATGGTGATTTATGGTCAGGAAATGTAGGAACGGAAAAAAATGGTAAGGGAGTTATCTTTGACCCTGCATCTTGGTGGGCAGATAATGAAGTAGATATTGCTATGACAAAGCTATTTGGAGGTTTTAGAAAAGAATTTTATGAAGAATATCATAAAATTTTTCCTATAAAAAACGGATTTGAAAAAAGAATTATTATTTATAATTTTTACCACATATTGAATCATGCCAATATGTTTGGAGGAGGATATTTAAAACAAGTTAAAGATTACGTAAAAGCAATACTAAATATGTAAATCTTTAACTAGCCTAAATATGTCTTTTTAAGATTTTGAACCTTATCTAAAACAGCTTCACGATTTTCACTGGTACGAAGATTTTGCCAGCTCCACTGACCAACAACAATTACGCCTAGTAGCTCTAGTAAACCAGGGAGAATTGGGAAAAAGTTTATCGTGTCAATGACAACTTTAATTATTATCTGAGCAATTACGACAACAGCTATTATGCCTGCCGCCTTGCCATACTTACCCATTTGAGTCCAATCAACATTACCAAGGGTTTCATTGACTTTTCCCATAACATCAGAGTACTTCTCTGAAAAGCTTTTGGTTTCTGAGCTTGTATCGGAGCCGGAGTCTTGATTTGACTCTGGAGTGTTATCACTCATGAATTCAGTAAACTTAATATATGAACCAGACAGTATCGGAAAAAACGTCTGTTGACTACCTTTTTGTTGTGTAAAATTCCGAACCGAAACATTTTGTATTTTTTTGGAGAGGTTGGTATAAAAAGTTTCTGAAGAAATTTAAACTTAAAATTGATTTACAAAAACTTCACATTATCGTCTAGTTCTAACAAAAACATTAATAAATCATATTAATAAGAAAAATTTAAAAGACTTAAATTTTTATTTTAATTATTATGTTTTTAAAGTTTTGCTTGCAAAAATAGAAGGATCTCAATGTCCAAAGATATCAAATTTAACTTCTTAAGCACTGATGAAGAGGAAAGATATCAAAAACATTTAACCCTCAAAGAAATAGGTTATGAGGGTCAACTAAAGCTTAAAAACAGCTCAGTATTATGCATTGGAGCAGGTGGACTTGGGTCTTCCGTTTTGCTTTATCTAGCTGCAACAGGAATTGGGAGAATTGGAATAGTTGATAACGATCAAGTTGAAAAGTCTAATCTCCAGAGACAGATAATTCATCAAACTAATACTATTGGCAATCTTAAAATTGATTCTGCTAGGGAAAGAATTAAAAAATTCAATCCTAATTGTGAAATATTAACCTTTTCAGAGAGAATCAATTCTAAAAATGCTCTTGAATTAATAAAGAAGTTTGATGTTATTTGTGATTGCTCGGATAACTTTGGCACAAGATATTTAATAAATGATTCATGCCTAATATTAAATAAACCCCTAGTCTTTGGAAGTGTACAAGGCTTTGAAGGGCAAGTGAGTGTTTTTAATTTATATAAAAATAGTCCTAATTTAAGAGACTTACTTCCAGAATCACCCGCAAAAAATGCTGCCCCAAGTTGTGCAGAATACGGAGTTGTCGGTGTTTCAACAGGTTTAATAGGAATTCTCCAGGTTAATGAAATTATCAAAATCATTTTGAAAAAAGGTGAAATTTTAGATGGGAAGATTTTAATTTTTGATCTATTGAATATGAATATGAAAAAATTACATCTAAAAAGTGATCATTTAAATAAACGAATAAAAAATCTGTCTCAGTTTAAGGGCTTCTATAATAGCGACGAATATTGTGAAAAAAATAATGAAATTAACAGTATTAATGCAAATGAATTTAATAGTTTATACAAAGCAAAACCCAACAAAATTCTTTTAATTGATGTTAGAGAAAATGAAGAATTTTCTACATCTGCAATAGAGGGATCTATCTCAATTCCCTTAAGTCATTTAAACCAAGAATCTGACTTAAAATTTATTCAAAAAGAAAGTTTAAATAAAGAGGTTTTCATTATATGTAAATCCGGTAAACGTTCTGAAAAAGCTTCAAGAATCTTGTCTAATTTCAAAATTAAGTCAAGATCTATTAAAGGTGGCATCGAAAAGGTAAAAAAAATATTGGGCAATTAATTTTTTAAGAATAGTTAGTAATCTACACCTCTTTTCAAATCAACTCCCACATTTGCATAATGCTTATGACAAACCATTTCAGAATAAATATCAGCTAGTTCAAAGTATGAAGGTTCATTCTTACACCTCCCAGTAATTACAACTTCTGTATCTGCTGGTTTTTTTAAGAGCGTTTGATGTATTGATTCCACAGGTAGCAACTCTAAATCAACAGTTGGATTCAATTCATCTAAAATAATTGTTTTATACAAACCAGACAAAATTGCAGCTTTAGCAATTTCCCATGCTCTTTCAGCCTCAACATAATCAATTGGTTGTTGTTGACCTCTCCATACAATGGCATCTCTGCCTGAACGCAAATGATCTACTAAATGAGGGTAACTCTCTCTCAAAGCTTCTATGGCAGCATCTTCGGTATAACCATTTCCACCTTTTAACCACTGTAATATTAAAACTCTATGACTTTTATCTTGAGATATTCCTTTACCGATAGCTTGAAGAGCCTTACCGAGTGCACTTGTGGATTTACCCTTTCCTTCCCCTGTATAAATCTCAATTCCACCAGTATAACTACTTTGTCTCGTTGGTTCTAATAAGTCTCCTATCAAACGTGGTCTCATTTCTGAATGGAGTTGAGATATTCTTACCAAAGAGGGCGGGGCTGCCCTTCCAGTAATAATTATTTCTAATCCATCTGGACGATTTTGAAGAGCATCAACTACTTCATTGATATCAAGCATTCCTAAATCAAGAACTGGATTCAACTCATCGAGTACAACTACAGAATAAAGAGAACTTGCAATTGCTCCTTTAGCAATGTTCCAACCTCTTTCGGCCTCACCAACATCAAACTTTGTCACTTGGTCAGCAGTAAAGAATTCAGACCTTCCTGTCCTTACATGGTCAATTAAATGTGGAAAGCCTCTTTGTAAAGCCTCTATAGCTGAATCCTCGTCATATGGCCTTTCAGGGCCTTTTAAAAATCTTAGAAGTAAAACTCTTGACTGTCTTTTTTCGCATATTCCTAATCCTATTGTCCTGAGAACTACTCCCAATGCAGCCTGGCTTTTCCCTTTACCCTCTCCATCATAAATATGTAATTGACCTTTAGATCTTTCTTGACTATCACTTGCTGTGACAATTCCAATTCCTCTATTTCTACTCGTATTCGTCAATTGAACAAAATTAGTAAATTTAATCTAAGATGTAGATAATAATATTATTAAAGATTTAATAATAAATTCAACCTAATTCATAGGTAATTTAAATTTTAAAGTAATTAGCATGTTCAATCAACTAGAAATTCTCTCTGATGAACAAAGTGAAAAGCTTTATACAATAAGAAGATACATTAAGAATCTCGATAGTGTTTGTATTGCTTATTCTGGGGGAGTTGACAGTACACTAGTAGCATCATTAGCATTCGAGCAATTAGGTAGCAAAGCAATTGCTATAACTGGTATTTCCCCTGCATTAGCGAATACTCTTCTTGAAGAAGCAAGAAGGCAAGCAAAATGGATTGGAGTAAAGCATTTAGAAATTAAAACATCAGAATTAGACCAATCAAGTTACAGTGAAAATCCTAAGGATAGGTGCTTTGCATGCAAAAAAGAGCTCCACAAACATACAACATACCTCTCTAAAAAACTTAATTACAAGAATGTTTTAGATGGAGTCAATCTGGATGATCTTAAGGATTACAGACCAGGTATACAAGCCTCAAAACAAGCAGGAGTTATCTCCCCCCTTGCAAAATTTAAAGTTTCAAAACAAGACATTAGGGATATATCAAGAGCATTGGGTTTTCCTTGGTGGGATAAACCTGCTCAACCTTGTTTATCATCAAGATTTCCTTATGGCCATAAAATAACTAGTGAAAGGCTAAAAATGGTTGAGAAAGCAGAAGAATATCTTAAAAAATGTGGCTTATCGGAGGTTAGAGTTAGATGTCAAGGCTCAACTGCAAGAATAGAAATTCCCCAAGATGAATTAAAGCATTTTTTTAACAAATATAACTTTAGTGAGTTAGTTCAATATTTTTCTAATTTAGGATTTAATTGCACAAGTTTAGATCTTGAGGGACTAGTAAGCGGAAAATTAAATAGGTAAATATTGTCAAACAACTGTTCTGATCTGTTTAGAAACTGCTGAAGGTGGATTTCGCTTAATGATACGCAAAGAATGTTCTTTAGCTACCAAAAATTCAATTAAATATTGACTAGCTAGTTCAGGCATCATATTTTGGCCACATGTAAAAATATCGACTGCCGAATAATTAGATTCAGGCCAAGTATGTATTGAAATATGAGATTCTGCCAGTAATGCAATTGCCGTAACCCCCTGAGGCTCAAATTTATTACTTATCAAATTCAAAACTGTTGCATTTGCCAATTTAGCAGCTCTATTTAAAATACAACGCAAAAAGGATTCGTCATTTAGTTTTTCGCTATCACATCTATAGAGTTCCAACAAAAGGTGTTTACTTTGATGACTTAATTTTTGCTCATCACTTAATGAACTTAAAATTTGACTTTTTTTGTAGATTTCCATTTAAGAAATTTATATGAAATTAAGATTAGCTAAAAACCATTCCTTTTTTTAAAATTATAAGTGAATCATTTGTGACGAGCTTAAGAAAGACTGATTAAATTTATCTAAATGTGTCGCACTTATAAAACATTGACTATCTTGACCAACAGAATTTAATAACAAATTTTGCCTGGTTAAATCTAATTCCGCCAAGACATCATCCAATATAAGTATTGGAGGTACATTTAATGTTTTAGTTAATAAATCGAGTTCAGCCATCTTTAGAGCCAAGATAAAAGTCCTTTGCTGTCCTGAGGAACCATATTTTCTAACTGAGACATTATTAATTAGAAACTCAACATCATCACGATGAGGTCCAAAATTACATTTACCAGTCAATGCTTCTATTGAACGCTGATTTAAGAGTTGTTCTGCTATTTTTTTGCTAATAACTTCTTCTTCTTCTTCTTTTGGACTTATATTTTGTATTCCCGAAAGATAATTTATGTCTATTTGCTCTTGAGATTTACTTAAATGATTATGCCAATATTCAACATATGGTTTTATTTTTAATAAAGCTCTTCTTCTGCGCCTAAAAATTCTTGTACTTATTATTGACATTTGAATATCAAAGCTTTCAACAATATCTGTGGATTGGGTTTTTAAGAAACTTTCCGAACGCCAAAAATGACTTCTTTGTTTTAAAAGCCTATTAAATCTACTTATCAGGTCTAAATATACTGGTTCAAGCTGAGATACGACTTTATCAATCCACGTTCTTCGATAACTGGGCTCACTTCTAACAATATCTATATCATTAGAACAGAAACATACACTCCGAATATAATTCTTTATTTCACTCTGTTTTTTCAAAATTGATTCATTGACATAAATTCTTTTAGGGCCTTTTCGGAATAAATTTAACTTTAAATCGTCTTTAAAATTAATCTGACCTATAACTACAGCCATATCACTGTCGTTCTCTATTAAATCTTTATCGCTTAGTGCTCTATTAGATTTTAATTGACTTAAAAATTCAACCGATTCAAGTAAATTTGACTTGCCAATACCATTGCAGCCAAGAACAATTGCTCTTTGCTCTTTTAGATCAATTTCAAAACTTTTATGGTTCCGAAAATTTTTAATTTTTAATTTATTTAAAAAAATTGTTTTTGTGCATTCATTTATTAAATTAGCTAAGTTTAAAATATTTAGATTCTCTTTAAAGAAATTGAAAAATTAAAGGGCATGTAGCTCAGTTGGATAGAGCATCAGATTCCGGTTCTGAGAGTCGGGGGTTCGAATCCCTCCATGCTCGTAAAATGATTTTTAAAGTTTATATCCCATTACTCTTATTCCATTTGGATCTAGTATGAATCCATTCTCCTCTAAAGTTATAAACGAAGATACTGGAGCTTGTACAGAAATACTGCATCCAGGCATTTCTCTATTAATTTTCTCAAGAGTTACTTGAAGCAATACTGAATAATAAAGTTGTTGGTTATTGCCTGGAAATGCACTTAAATTCCACAAGTTAGCATTCAATCCCCTGTCGGAAGTAACCCTTACAAAGCCATATAACTTATTTTTCAATTCATTCTCTATTGTAAAAAAGAAATTACTTTTCTGAATAGCCTCAGAAAGAGGTTTTATTGGAAATGTCTCACAACCGCAATTCGCTAAAAGTTTGTTAACTTCTTTAGCTAATGGGATTTGCGAAGAGTTAACAAAATAACCTTCTGGAAGAACAAGTTTTTTTTTAGAAAAATATTGCAATTATCAACCTGTATTTCTCATGCCAGCTGCTATCCCATTAATAGTTAAAAGTGCTCCCCTCAACAGTTCACTTCTGCTGTAAGCTCTTCTTGATTCCTCTTTATCTATAATGAATTCGCTTATTGGGGGTTGTCTTGTCTGATCTCTTAGTCTTCTTAGAAGTGAAACCTGCAAAAACCCTAATGGAATAATTGTCTTATTTCTCAAGCTTACTGATGATTTCAAGTCTCTATCAGATTCTAGAAGCTTATTTTTACCAGTAATTTCAAGTATTAAAGATTTTGTAAGATTATATTCTTTAGAAATTACTTCAAAAATATTATCAAAAGAATCTTTATTTTCTTTACTGCCAAGAGTATCAACATAATATCTAGCAACTTCCAAATCCACCTTAGATAATGTCATTTCTACCTTAGATATGAGCATCCTAAAAAATGGCCATCTTTGATGCAGAACTCTTAATAATTCAATTTGTTGTGGATCTGAATTTAATTCAAATGACAATGCAGTGCCGACTCCAAACCAACTTGGCAAAAGAAATCTACTTTGTGTCCAACCAAATACCCATGGAATAGCTCTTAAACTTGACAAATCTTTTGCGCCTTTTTTTCTTCTGGCAGGCCTACTAGATATCTGTAATTTGCTTATTTCTTCTATTGGAGTAACCTCTTGAAAGAAATTTAACAAATCTGGATTCTCATGCACTAATTTTCTGTAATGAGACCTTGATGTTTCTGCTAACCTAGACATTAATTGATTCCATTCAGGGGTAGCATCAAGTCTATTATTGACCAAACTATTTTGAATTACCGCTGTAGTGACAGTCTCAAGATTGTACAAAGCCAGTTCGGGAAGACTATATTTAGAGGCTAAAACTTCACCTTGTTCTGTTATTTTTATTCGCCCTTTTAGAGTGCCGCTTGGTTGAGCCAATATTGCCTGATAGGCTGGCCCTCCTCCTCTCCCTACAGAACCACCTCTTCCATGAAAGAGTCTTAACAATATGTTATTTCTACTTGAGAGATCTTGAAGAGCTATTTGGGCTCTATGAATTTCCCAATTACTAGAAACAAAACCTGAATCTTTATTGCTATCAGAATATCCAAGCATTAATTCTTGCAGAGGTTTAAAAGATTCTCCTACTTTTGGCAATAATGATCTATAGAAATCTAATTTAAACAACTTTTCCATTACTTCTGGTGCTCTTTTAAGGTCTTCCACGGTTTCAAAAAGAGGTACAACTAATAATTTAGACTTTTGTGAATTTTGATCAAGAAGTCCCATTTCTTTTGCAAGTAAGAGAACTTCAAGCAAATCAGATGCACTATGGCTCATTGAAATTACATAAGAATGACAAATACGACTTCCAAATTCTTGCTGTAGTCTCTTAACCATTTTAAAAACTGAAAACGTTTCTTCTGTAGTTTTTGACCAGTTAACGTCAGATGGAATTAAAGGCCTTTTAGTATTTAATTCGTCTATGAGCCATTTAATTTTCTCTTCCTCAGACATTTGGTCATATTGAACAGATAAATCAAGATAATTTGTAAGCTCTTGAAGAGCGTCACTATGCCTTGTACTCTCTTGACGGATATCTAAACTTGCTAAAGAAAATCCAAAAATATGAACTTGAGTAAGTAAGGTGTTTACAGACTCACAAGTTAAATCTGTACTAATTAAGCTATTTTTAATTAGTTCTAGATCATAAGTAAATTCGTTTACTGACCTGTAATAAAAGTTTTCAACTTTATCTAGATTTTTGTTATCAGTTTCTCCCTCCAAGTCAAATTTCCACCCACTATCAGCTAATAAATTATTTCTCTCTTGTGTTAACCTTAATTTCTCTAAAATATAACTTAATTTTAATCTGTAGGGTTCTGATCTATACCTTGTAGCTCTAGCTTCATATATTTCAGGGAACTTAACCCTGTCAGTTTCGAGTGACTCTAATAAGGAAGAACTGACTTGACTCCATTGCATCGACACACTTAATTGATCTCTAAGATTAGACGTCGCAATAATATATCTTTCCAACATCAACTGCCTTTGGTAGCAAGCAGTTCTCCATGTTATCTCTGGTGTGACCGATGGATTACCGTCCCTATCAGAGCCTACCCATGAACCGAAGTTACAAAAAGATTCTGAGGGCAACTGAACATCTGGATAATTTTCGGTAAGTGCTTCAGCGATCCTACCCCTCAATTGAGGCATCGCATTAAATAAAACTTGCTGAAAATAATGCAAGGCATAATCAACTTCGTCTAAAACTGAAGGTTTAAATTGATGCAATTCATCTGTTCTCCACCAAAGTCTTACTTCCTCTTTTAATTGGGTTTTTAAAGAATTTTTTTCTTCTTTTGTTAGAAATTGCTCAATCTGTATTTTTTTTAACAAATTTGCTACTCTCGTTTGCTTATGTCTAATCGTATGTCTAACTATCTCCGTCGGGTGTGCAGTAAAAACTAAACGAATATCCATTTCCTGCAATAACTCCTCTAATTTTCCTGGTGGAACATTTAATTTCCTGAGCCTATAAAATAATTCTCTAAATGTTACTGGAGCATTTTGCCTAGCCAATGCTGGGGCAAAAGGATCAAGATTATCGGGCGAGTTTTGAACATCCTTATTGGTAAAGCTTTGTATATATCTATCTTCCTCAACTCTTTGTTCCAAAATATTCACAAGTTGAAAATACAATGAAAACGCCCTTGCTGCAGCTATGGATTCAGCTAAATCCATAGAATTTACAATATCAACTATTTCATTTTTAAAAGTTTTTGAACTATCGCCATCAATTTGTTTGGAATAACTTAATTCTTTAAGCTGTATCAACCTTTCTGCTTGATCATCTGGGCATTCTTCTCTGAGCACAGATTCCCAGAGATCTTCAATTAGAAGACGATTTTTATCAAGTGGATCATTGTTACTGATCAGATCCACATTATTATTTTTTATCTGTCGAAAAGATTCCATATAATTATTATGTCACAATTGAAAATGTTCAGATCAAATTTTATTTAAATAATCAAACATTCTAGGCCTCACTCCTTATCATATCTTCGATAGAAATTTTCATTATCTCCTCAATAGAAAGACCTTTTTCATATTGATTTATCCATTTAATAGATTGATTGCCTTCTTCAAGCACTTTATAGATAGGATCTAACAGATGTTTCATACCAAAATCTTCTGCTGTGGATGATAAATCTGATAATAAGTTTTGAATCCATTCTCTACAAATAACTCTTTTACCATCTTGCCAATGAATTAACTCTGAATTCAAACTATCTCTAGCAGCATTAATTTCATTTTGATCACATATTTCTGATAACTCATCCATAGAAAAAGTACTAGCATTCATAGGATCTAAAGTATTAATATTTTCAAAAAGATTTAAAATCCTTAGTTCTATCATGGCCGTTATCGCTAAAAGCAGATTAATATCGTGAACAAAATCACAAATTCTTAATTCCAAACGATCAAGAATTAAAGGTCTTTGGGGACCATTTGGTCGAATTGAAGACCAAAAATGCCTGATATTTTGCATATTTTTATTAGCTATATTTTCCTCTATCCAGGCTATATAAGAATCATGATTTACAAAAAAAGGCACCTTACTTGGAGTTTTTGGAAACTGCATCCATCTCTGAGAGTGATTCTCCGTAATTTCATTATTTAAAAAAGGTGAACTAGCACTTAGTGATAGATATAAAGCAGCCTCAGATCTTATAAGTCTAATAGCCGCAAAAAGCTTATCTAAATTATCTATTCCTAAGTTTATATGTACACTTGAAGTTGCTATGGCGGTTCCATAATTATCTTGTATAAATTGATGATAAAGATTGTTAATATCAGATCTTTGAAATTGAATATCGTGTTCAAAACAAAGAGTGGATGAAGGAATGATTGTTAATTCTTTTTTATTTAGCCATCGTCTTAACTTTTTTCTTGGAATTATTAATTTCTCATATAAAGAACCGTAATTTTTTTCAGGTGTTGTTATATATTCAACGTTTCTGTTATCTGGCTCTTTCACAAAATCAGGAAATATTTTCTCAATTTCATCCGAAACACCAATATGAGAATTTAAAGAACCTGTAAAAAGTTCAACCTCAAAACCCTTATAAAGATTATTTTGACTCATTTATTTATCCAAACAGGCTAATGCTTTTAGTATCCCCTTTGCTTTATTTATTGTCTCTTGATATTCATTTTCAGGAAAAGAATCAGCAACTATTCCAGCTCCTGCTTGCACTGAAACATCATATTTCCCATCTATTGTGGGTTTAACTATCATAGTTCTTATTGTAATAGCTGTATTTAATGCGCCATTAATATCAATAGATCCGTAAACACCAGCATAAGGTCCTCTAGCATCTTTTTCAAAGTGCTTAATCAATTGCATAGCTCTTATTTTTGGAGCGCCAGTTACTGTTCCAGCGGGGAAGGCTGCTTTTAGCAAATCCCATACATCAGCATTGTTTTTTAAGATTCCCTCAACTTGACTGACTATATGCATAACATGTGAATATTTCTCAATAACCATTAAATCCTTGACCTTAACAGTACCAATTTCACAAACTCTTCCAAGATCATTTCTCCCAAGATCGATTAGCATTACATGCTCAGCTATCTCTTTTGGATCTTTTAATAATTCCTTTTCTAATTCCAAGTCTTGCTGATTATCAATACCTCTAGGTCTAGTGCCAGCTATTGGTCTTAAGCTTGCAACAATCTGACTATTTTTATTTTTTTCTGCTTTAACCATTACTTCAGGACTTGAACCTATCAGATACCATGAGCCAAAATCAAAAAATGACATGTATGGAGATGGATTAACCATCCTCAAACTTCTATATAAATTAAAGGGATCACTATTGACTTGAGTTTGGAATCTCTGACTAATAACTATTTGGAAGATATCGCCCTTTTTTATGTATTCTTTTGCAGAGAGAACTGCATCCTCAAAATCTTTTTTCTCCCAATTACTTTCTAGATCTAAATTCAAATTCTCATTTTCATTCCAATCCAAAAACTCATTTTCTTTTAAAGCAACTCGCATTAAATTTCTAGTTTTCTTAATTTTAGAAATTGAGTTTAGATACAATTCTTCAATTGCGCATTCTTTTGAAGAAGTTGTATCTGCATAAACTACTGCAGTAATACATCTTTTTATTTGATCAAAAACAACTAACTGATCAAAAAACATCCAGGAACCATAAGGGATATTGTTTTCTAATGTTTCATTTATTGGAACGCTTGGTTCTATTCTATTTATTAATTCATAACCCCAAGAGCCATATAACTGCCCAATTGATGGTAAGTCATCAAGCATGTTTGACTTATATTCGTTTGTCCAACTTCTTAAAATATCAAAAGGATCACCTTTATGCTTTTCAGTTTCGCCATTATTCCAAGTTTTAATTATTTCTTCTCCATAACAAACGGCTTCCCACAGAGGTCTAGTAGCAACAATGCTCCACCTACCCAAATTTTCCCCACCTTCAACAGATTCAAGAAAAACACCATGGGAATCTTTTGAAGATAATTTTAACCAAGTCGATAATGGAGTCTCTAAATCTGCTGGCCAAGTTTCAACGATAGGTATAAAATTCTTACCTTCTTTGTAAGCCTTTAAAAAACTATCTTTTTGTGAGCTGATCATATTAATAATGTCAGCCCAAATTATAATTATTTTCTTCTTTTATATCAACTTTAAGGAAGTTAATCAAAAGTATTCTTAGTTGTAAATTTCAAACCAGCTGGATTAGGATTCTCACCTATTCTTCTAGGATTATGTCCTACTTTCTCTCTGCCTTCATTTACTTTTTCAGGGAAAACACCATCTTTGGGGTGTAAAAATTCAATATCACCACCTGGGAAAATTCGGTAAATTTTAAAATCTTCAATTCTTGGTTTGAAGGCTCTTAATTGTGTCCCTAATGCAAGGCATTGTTCTTTTCTTGCAAAGTACATTAAATTATCACCTTCATGCATTATAGCCGCTCCACCGGTGGGCAATTCAAATGCTTGTTCCTTTGAACTTTTCCATACAATTGCATATTTTTCTTCGGTTTCTGCTGAGTTTAATAAACCCCCAGTACTTCCTATATGCTTTGGAAATTGACCAACTAAAGTTTCAGTCATCCTAGATTTTGAGTTATTTATAATAAGAAACTAGCATTCATATTTTGCAAAATTCAAAATTAATAGGAAATTTTCTACATTATTTAATAAATGGAAAAACTTGTTTCTCATTTTATTTTGAATCTGAAATCGGAAAAAATACTGTCAAACCTGTATCACGTCTTTGTGTGACATGCCCTCCTAAACTAGCTAACAACTTTTGAGTGGCATTTTGACTAAGTTGTAAACTTCCAGTTTGAGGGTTCCAATTTAAAACAGGACCAATATCAGAACCGTTATCTTTTTTTAGAATTTCTTTTTGATTATTATCTAATCTTTGTACTTTGAGTTGAAGTTTGAGTTTTTGACCAGCTGGTCTTAATTCTAAAATTAATGTACTTCCTTCTTTTAATCCTCTAGTATTTTTATCAATTAATCCTCTTAACATTAATTCTAACTTTTCAGAATCACTCAAAATTTGTGGAAGTTGTTTGGGGATATCTATCTTCAAAGAAATTCCGCGTCGCTTTAATTGTTTATTCCATAAAGGAGCAAGCTTTTTGAAAATTTCGGCTAAATTAATTTTCGCTAAGTTATTTAGTGATTGTACTTCATTACCAACTAATTCTGCTGCATTAAAGATTAAACCAAACCTATCAATTTGTTCATTACATTCATTATCTATTTGAATTAAACGATTTCTCATTGATTCATCCATTTTATATTTTTTTAAAGTAGAGTTTATTAAGGTTCTGATTGTTGCCAAAGGAGTTCTCACTTCATGAGAAATTGCACGTAATAATTTTGCTTCCGTTATTTGCACTTTTTTTTCATCATTTTTCACAGAATTCTGTATATTATGTTTAGGTGTAATATTTGCTAATTTTGCCGATAATATTGGCCAAAATAATTTTTCAAATTGATTATTAATATTAAGGTTATCTAAATTATTAATTGCATTACGAAATTTTACTCCTTCCTCATAATTTTCTTGATTTAATTTTGCATTCATTAATTCAATTGAAAGTTTAAGGCTCTCTTCATCACACTTCATTAATAGAATTTTCTTATCTTTTTCTCCTACAATTGATAATACGCATTGAAAATTCGGAGTGATTATCATCAAAAAAGGTTCATAGCCATCCTCTTGACAAAGATTTAAGACTTTATAATTACTAACTAAATCGAAATCTTTTTTTATCTTTTCTGAATTATTGACTGGTAAAAAACCTGCATTCTCATTTTGAAAGTATGGAAACCCCTCAGGAGACCAAAGCCATCCATGAAGTTGATTTAAAAATTTTTTATCATTAAAAGCTGGCAAAGGCGAGGCAACCCATATCCCCCCCTGTTTATAATTTTGAGAAAGGAAATCTTTTTGAATAACTTCTAAAGAAGCCCACCACATTCTTCTGGATGTATCATCATCCACATATATGGTTTTAACTCCTTTAATCAAAAGCTCTTGAATTTTTTTTATAGTTATTTGTGATTTCATCAACTTCTTAGTGATCTAGAACGTTTCAATATAGATAAAACAAATCCAATAGATATGAAATTAGTCACCAATGACGTTCGACCATAGCTCATAAAAGGAAGGGGAATCCCAGTAACTGGTCCTAATCCAATAGTCATAAATAAGTTAATAATTATTTGAAATAAAAAAGTTGATGCTATTCCAATAACAATTAGAGATTCAAAGTTAGTCCTAGCAATTGTTGCAGTATTAATAAGTTTTTTAATCAAAAAAAAGAACAAAAATAAAACTAAAGCGCACCCCACAAAACCTAATTCTTCCCCTAAAGCACTGAATATAAAATCAGTATGTTGTTCAGGTATAAATTGCAAATTAGTCAGCTTACCTTGCAGCAAACCAGTCCCAAATAATCCTCCAGAACCAATTGCAATTTTACTCTGTATCAAATGATATCCCCCACCTAATGGATCTCTAGTTGGATCTAAAAATAAAACTAATCTATCTTTTTGATATTCTTTTAAGCCATATTGCCACAAAATTGGTGTAAATTTTGCCACTAATAAATGGAATGAAACAGCGAGAGCAGAAAAAATAATTTTCTTTTTAAAAGATCTATAAGCAAGATATCCTATAACTGGAATCCAGAAAATAAGAAGATTTGGTAAGGTTAGATATAATATTGATGTGACAATACAAAACACTAATATCAAAATCCACTCTATGGGCATTTGAGACCAATAGAGCATCACACCTGTCAAAACAATTAAAACTAAAGAGGTGCCTAAGTCCGGTTGAAAGAAAATTAATAACCAAGGAATAACTAATACTAATAAGGGCAATACTAAATCTCTTATTGTTAGGATTATTTTTTTGTCGAGTACTAAAGCAAGAGTTAATAGAGTACTAAGTTTAGCTACCTCTGAAGGCTGAAAAGAAAAGATACCCAAGTTTAGCCATCTTTGAGCTCCAGAAACTGAAATCCCAAAAAAATAAATAAGAAATAAGAATATTAAAGTACAAAAATAAAATAGAACCACATACTTTCTAAGTCTCTCTAACGGTATATAAGAAATAAAAAATGCTAAGAAATAACCTAAAAAACCAGTTACGATATGACCTAAATAGTTCGATACTAAAAAATCACCCTGAATACTTTTTATCAAAAAACCCGAAATAATTACTAAAAACAGAGGAATAACAAGTAGCGGAGAAAATAAAAAACCTCTATTGAAGTTGTCTTGTTTTTGTAAAAATCCTTTTTTATTTAATAAAGAAATTCTTTTAAACATCAATAAGTATTAACAAATTGATTCTTAATTAATTGAGCTAAATTACTAAATAAGACAGAACTTTCTTTATTGGGCTGGCTTATTGAGATTGGTACACCTTTATTACTATCATCAACGAGAGGGATTTCAATAGGAATTTGAGCTAATAATGGTAAGTCATTTTCGTTAGCTAATGTTTGTCCACCACCTTTCCCAAAAATTTCATATTTTTTACCTGGCATATCTGGCGGAATAAATACTGACATATTTTCTACAATTCCCAGTAAAGGTACTCCGAGTTGTTTAAACATTGCTAATCCTCTCCTTGCATCTTGCAAAGATACTTGTTGAGGAGTAGTGACAACTATAGCTCCAGAAATAGGCACAGATTGAGAAAGGGATATTTGCGCATCTCCTGTCCCTGGAGGCAAATCAATAACCAAAAAATCAAGATTATTCCATTCAACTTGGTACAAAAATTGTCTGATAATACTATTAAGCATTGGTCCTCTCCATATAACTGGCTGACCTTCTTCTATGAGGAAACCCATTGATACTAATGAAATTCCATATTTATTTATTGGTATTAACCTTTGATCACTGCCACTTCCTTCTGTAACCTTTGGATTCTGTTCGGCAACTCCCATCATTGAGGGAGTATTAGGTCCATATATATCCGCATCCAGCAAACCAGTTTTCAAGCCTAATTTAGCTAGAGAACAAGCGAGATTAACTGCAATGGTACTTTTCCCAACCCCACCTTTACCACTACTAACAGCTATGATATGCCGAATACCATCAATCTTCTGCAACTCAGGAGCATCACTTTGATTTTGAGATTCTGTTTTGGAAGGATTATTATCTATCTCTATTTGAACATCATCAATATCTTCAAAATCCAGTAGTACCCCTCTAACCTCTTGTACAATTCTATCTCTCTGAGAATTTGCAAACGATGGTAATGATAATGTTACGATTACTCTCGGTATTGTTACTCTTACATTTTTAATCCAAGCTAATTCAATTACATTTTTCTGTGATCCAGCATCTAGAACTTTTTGTAAAGCAAAATTCGCATCTTCTATTGTGGTCATTAAATTTTTAAATGTTTTAACAAGGTAGTCGACTGTTTAAAAGATTAAGAACTATGTCGAACTATCAAATAATAGGCAATAAGTACCCCTTAAGAGAAATTATAAAGAGAAACTTATAATTAACCAAAAAAATTTTTTCTTCAAGATTTACTAAATACATGTTGAAAGAACCTCCTAAAAACTCGAGAGAAAAAACTAAAAATCTCTTATTAAATCTACAAGACAAAATTTGTTCAGGACTTGAAAATGTAGATGGCAAAGGGAAATTTACAGAGGAATCCTGGCTAAGAGACGAAGGTGGCGGTGGAAGATCAAGAGTATTGAAAAATGGTTCTATTTTTGAGCAGGCAGGCGTTAATTTCTCGGAAGTACAGGGAAAAGAATTACCTCAATCTATAATCTCTCAAAGGCCCGAAGCAAAAGGTCATGAATGGTTTGCTACGGGAACCTCTATGGTTTTGCATCCTAAGAATCCCTTTATTCCTACAGTTCATCTGAATTATCGATATTTCGAAGCTGGGCCTGTTTGGTGGTTTGGGGGAGGTGCAGATTTAACGCCTTTTTATCCTTATCTTTCTGATGTAAGGAATTTTCATAATGAACATAAAAAAGCTTGTGAGAAAGTTGATCAAGATTTGCATAAAGTTTTCAAACCATGGTGTGATGAATATTTCTTCTTGAAGCATAGAAATGAATCTAGAGGCATAGGAGGTATTTTTTATGATTATCAAGATGGTTCAGGCAATATTTATAGAGGAAATAATCAAAATGGAGAAGCATCAAAAGCTTCACAAAATATTGGCAGATCTAATTTAAATTGGGATGATTTATTTTCTTTAGCGGAAAACTGTGGGCAGGCATTCCTCCCTTCATATTTGCCCATTATTGAAAAAAGAGCTTCTCAAACATATTCATCGAAGGAAAGAGAATTCCAGCTATATCGAAGAGGTAGATATGTCGAATTCAATTTAGTTTGGGATAGAGGGACAATTTTTGGACTACAAACAAATGGCAGAACTGAATCTATATTAATGTCCTTACCGCCCTTAGCTAGATGGGAATATGGATATAAAGCTAGAAAGAATTCTCGAGAAGAATTTCTCACAACAATTTTCACAAAACCCCAAGATTGGTTAAAAGATAAAGAGTTAGAGAAATTCTGCATAGAGAATGATATTTTTGATTAAAAATTATCGAACAAACTTTTAAAGTATCTTAAATAGGTGTTTTAAATAAAGAACCGTCACTTTTCAATTGAAGTTTTTCTCCGAGTTCATTTTCTAAAGAGATTAATTCATCCCTATGGGCTCTAAGTCTCATAAAAGTTGAATCATTTTCATTTTCGTTGATCAACCTTAATTCAAATTTCTCCTCTCTTGCTGATTTTTTAAAATAAACAATTCCAGACAAAGGTCCACCAATTAATCCCAAAAGAATAGGCCACCAACCCAAATCAGGATATATTTGAATAATTACTAATCCCAAAGCACAAGAACCAAAACCGCCAAGAAAACCTAAAAAAATTGCTAAGAATTTACTAGAAACAACTTGACCCTTGAATATTAAAATTCTTTGTTCAAAATCTCCTCCTGTTTGCTTCCATCCCCTCAAATTAAGCCATTCACATAAACCATTTAAAACCTTAATTGGTTCCTGAGAAGATGAAATCTCAACGATGGTTGTTCTATCTTTACTGGAAGCCCTAAGAAAAAAAAATAATCCTATGGCCAAAAGAATTGTCAGCAGTAATGTTGAATTTAAGGAATAGGACATTAAATAATTTTTTCTAGTAACTTGAGAATAAAAATTAAAGTTACATCATATTATAATTTTTTAGAATTATTCTGTAATATATTCCTATTAGATAAAAATTTTTAATTATATAAAATCTTAGGTAAAATTCTAAACCTTTAATTTCCCTACATACTTATTAAAAATGACTATTGAAAATAAAAATATTGATCTTCTTTATAGAGATTTAACAGAAGATTTATACAATCTTTATAAAAAATCATCCTACCTAGCTATTGACACTGAAGCAATGGGTTTAATTCATGGAAGAGATAGACTCTGTTTAGTACAAATATGCAATGAATTTAAAAGAACATCGTGTATAAAAATCGAACTTAATACATCTTCTTCACCTCATTTAAAAAAACTTCTTGAAGATGACAAAATTACTAAAATATTTCACTATGCGAGATTTGATGTAGCAGCTCTAAAATGCAATCTTGAAATTAATACAAAAAATATTTTTTGTACAAAAATTGCTAGTAAGTTGGCAAGAACTTATACAAATAAACACGGTTTAAAGGATTTAATTAATGAATTGTTAGGTATAGAACTGGACAAAAGTTCGCAAAGTAGTGATTGGGGGAGCAACGAAGATTTAACAAAAGATCAATTAGATTATGCTGCAAATGATGTTAGATATTTAATTGAAGCTATGCATAAATTAAAAGTTATCTTAGAAAGAGAGAATAGATATGAATTAGCTCAAAAATGTTTCGCAACAGTTTCTGTACATGCTGATTTAGACATACTAAAATTCTCAAATATATTTGAACATTAAGAATCATCAATCTTCAGTTAAAAAATTATCTTCACCATCAAGAGTTTCCATAAGCTTATCAAGTATTCTTGAAGAACTTAATTTATCTCCATCATTTTTTTCACAAATTTTTAAGACATTTTGTGCAACTTGTATTTTTTCTTGAATAGTTTTCGAGCCTTCTTTTGCAATTTGAATTTCTACTTTCTTTTTAGCAGAAGATAAGCTTATACTCATAAGTTTTGCAATCTCTGCACAAATTTTTAGATATTGCCGATCATTTATTGGATACATAAAAGAATTAATAATTAATAAGCTAGTGCCATTTACTAAGATAACAAATGAAGGTTTATGGCATCTACGATTTTCTTACTTGCTCCGGATTCCCCCATTCTTTTTTTCCCAATTTTTGCTTGTTCTAACATATCAACTTTTCCTTTCAAAAGTAAACTTAAACGTTTTAAAAGAATTTTTTTGTTCTTGCAAACTAAAACACTACCTCCCAATAATCTTGATTGCCTTTTTGCAAATGATTTTGTAAATTGTGGTCCTGGTCCGGGTAGAGAAAGAGATGGAATTCCAAGGCCAGCAATTTGCTCTGTAGCAGTTCCTGCATTAGACAAGCCAACTTCTGCCATATTGGCCCATGAATTGAATTTACCTTTTCCAATCACTACATATTGATCTTTCTTTTTCCATACTGAATCTTCATCAATTAGAAATTTAACTTTACTCTGTTTTATAAAACCATATTTATTTAAATAATTTTGAATTTGAATCACATTCGCATTAATGCTCAAAGGCAAAAGTATTAGCAAGTCCTTTGATAAATCAAAATCTTGCAAACAATTTAGAAAATTATCAAGATTTTTAAGAGCTTCAGGGTATCTACTTCCAACTAATAGAATAATCCTTTTAAAATCAATAATATTTGATATCTTATCGTTTGTTAAATTAACAAAATCCATCATTGGATTACCCAAGTATTTTGCATCAATATTTTTTTTATACAAATTATTAGCTGTAATTTTATCTCTCATAATTAAATTTTTACATCTTGGAGATTTCATTAAAAACATTTCCCATGGATCCCATTCAGAACCTTTCAACTTATGATAAAAATCGCTTAAATCCCAACCTGGCCCACTACTCCAAGTATAATCACTTTTGGGAGTTCCAATAAAACTAAAGTCGCATTCTGAACTCCACGCGTAGAGTAATGGCAAGAAATCGCCTACTGCGATAACTTTGCAGTTATGTTTTGACTTCTGTTTTACGAGCAGAAAATTTCTTAAATTATCGATTAAAAATCCTGCAAACAAATCAAGCATAAATCCCTTCAGACTTTGATTGCTAAAACCTCCACTAGGCAGCTCTTTTAAATATCCTATTTTACGAAAATTCTTTGATTTTATGGAATTAAATACATCTCCATTACCTACTAACGGCAAAACTTCAATATTTTTATTTTTTATTTTTTTTAGTAATCTTTTTATTATCTCAGATGCGATTACATCTTCTCCATGTCCATTGCATATAAATAATATAGAATTAGACACCTTACTGTTAAGATCATAAAAAGACTCAATCGAATCTTTTTCGGCGGCATGGCCAAGTGGTAAGGCAGAGGATTGCAAATCCTTTATCCCCAGTTCGAATCTGGGTGCCGCCTTATTTAATATTTTTACGCATTTAATTATGAAGTTTTCTAAGAACTTCAATTTTAAATAAAGGGTATAAGGTTTCAATTACTTATTGATATATAGAAAAATAATCTTTTCTTTATTTTTTAAATAATACCTGATATCCATTAAATAAATAAAATTTAGTTGATTTATTAATTATTTTCATCAGATTATTTACATGAGAATTTGAATTATTTTAGTAATCATTATCTGCTACACACATTCCTAAACATCTAACACCATTTGATGCAGTCCTATTGCAATGATTACATAAAATGGGATCTTTCTCTGAAGTAAGGTTAATTTTTGAATTATTTTGGTCTTTAAAACTTATTAACTCTTGTGTTGAATCAAATAGAGTCATTCTTGGAATCATCACTTGGGTCGATACTAACAACAAGTGAAGCATTAGTGTTGGAAGAAGGTATATCCATAATTTTTACAGTTTCTTTAGGCTCATCAATAACTTGATTTTCTTCAGTACTTTCATCAACTGCACAAGCTTCAAGAGCCTCTCGAAGTAGTGAATCAAAAGTTGCTCCAGGCAATCTATGTCTTGCAACCTCAAGAAAAGTTCTAGGTAACGATTCAGATGCAGCATCTCGTAAAGCAGGATTATTCTTTCTATGCTCTTGTTCTTCTTCTATTGATTTAATAAACCTCAGAGTGACATCTCTTTTGGTAGAAGCTTTTATCAGCGTATCGTTTTCCGGATTACTAACATTAGGTTCATTTTCAAGATCACTAAGTCTTTTTTCCAAACTATTTAAAACTTCATTAGCTTCTTTACTAATATGCGCTAATTGACCATCGGACAAATTAGGTAGATCAGCAACAAAAACTTTCCCATGATCCCTTAGTGTCAAGAACGTTGGCTTTGGGCCTTGAGACTGTCTACCAATTGATTCAGAATTATTACCTATTGGTCTTTTTGGAGGTGTAGGACCAGCTGAACTACGTCTACGAGTAATTCTTTGATTATTTGCAAAAGGCATTGAATAAAGGTTAAATCTTAATACTTAAACTTCCGATATAATTCGGCTGTAATTTTATTATATTACACCTAACTTTTTCATTTTGGTATAAAAAATAATTTTTAAAACTCATTTAAAAAAGATAAAAAAATTTAAGTTAAAATTTCTGGCAAAAATTTACTAATTGTTGAATTATTTTTTCGAACTATCTTTCCAATTTCCCAACTATCTATATCATAATCATTACAGATACTTAATATCGCGTCCTTAAATTGTTTATCAATAATTAAACAAAATCCCACTCCAAGATTGAATGTATTCCAAAAATCTTTTTCAGGAATAGATCCTTTCTCTTTAAGGAATTTAAATAAAATAGGTATTTGCCAAGAACTGGTATTGATATAAGGAATAAAATCAGAAGGAATACATCTTGGTAAATTTTCTGGAATTCCTCCTCCAGTTATATGAGACATTGCTTTAATTTCTATATCTGCAGCTAATATTTGGTTAATCACATTATTATAAATTTTTGTAGGTTTCAATAACTCATCATAAAAATTTAAGTGAGAAACTTTTTCAAATTCTTTATCTATTTGATTATTGTTTTGAATAATTTTTCTTACCAAACTAAAGCCGTTACTATGGACTCCATTACTTTTCAAAGCAATTATTAAGTCATTTTCAGAGACTTTTTTACCATTAATAAGCTTATCCTCATCAACTATTCCAACACAAAATCCTGCAAGATCATACTTATTTTTTGAATAAAATCCAGGCATTTCAGCAGTTTCTCCGCCTAGTAATGAACAGTTATTTTCTCTGCATCCATGTGAAATTCCCTGAACAACCCTCAATAATTGTTTCTTATCAAGCTTACCGGTAGCAATATAATCTAGAAAAAATAAAGGTTTTGCACCACTAGTAATGATATCGTTCATGCACATAGCAACTAAATCAATACCAACCTCAAAGTGAAAGTTTTTACGTTGAGCTAATTCTAATTTTGTTCCAACACCATCAGTCCCTGAAACTAGAACTGGTTTTTTAAAACTATCGATAGGAATTCTGAACAAACCTCCGAACCCGCCAATACCCTCAATCACATTAGATGTATGAGTTCCTTCAACTACCTGTTTAATTTTGGAAACAAATTCTCGCCCAGCTTCTATATCAACACCTGATGTTTTGTAATCCATGAAATAAAAATGATAGACTTTCCCTATATAGATATTCCTCCTAAGATTGCTTTTGTCCAGTAATTATTTATCAAATAGATTTATTTTTTAAAAACAAAGTGAAGAAAGTAATCATAAGGAAAGCTGAAGAAATAGAAAATTGGAGGAGAAATATAAATAGTCAAATTAATTTCATTCCTACAATGGGTAATCTTCATGATGGTCATATTAAACTAATATCAACAGCAAAAAATGACAATTCTAATGTTAATTTAGTAAGTATTTTTATTAATCCACTTCAATTTGATAACAAGTTAGATTTAGAGAATTACCCTAAAACAATTGATAATGATATAAAAATCTCCTTTTCAAATGGCGCAGACGCTATCTTCATCCCAAGTAATGAAGATATATATCCACCTAATAATAAAAATATTAAATTCCTAAAAGCTCCAAAAGAATTATCTTCTGCATTATGTGGATTAAATCGAATTGGACATTTTGATGGCGTATGTACAGTAGTTTATAGATTACTTAATCTCATCAAGCCAAAAAATCTGTACTTAGGAGAAAAAGATTGGCAACAACTTTTAATTTTAAAAAATCTTGTCCTTAGAAAGAAATTAAATGTTGCTATTAAATCCATTCCTACACAAAGAGATTTTGATGGAATTCCTTTAAGTTCACGTAATGTAAATTTATCAAAAAACGAAAGAAAATTGATTAGATTTTTTTCAAGTGAGTTATTAGAAGCAAAAAAAAATTTTCAACAAGATAAAAAGATCAATTTAAACCAAATAATTAAGAAGCTATCAGCAAAAAAAATTTCAATTGAATATTTAGAACATTTACACCCTCATACACTCCAAAAAGCAAGACTTGAGGACAATATTTCGCTATTGGCTGGTGCGATAAGATGTGGAGAGACAAGATTAATAGATCACGTTTTTCTAATGAAAAGAAGCCCGATTATTGCAATTGATGGTCCTGCAGGTTCAGGTAAAAGTACTGTAACAAAGTCTATAGCGAAGAAACTTAAACTTTTATATTTAGATACTGGCGCAATGTATAGGGCATTGAGTTGGCTGATGATAAAAGAAAGTATTGATTATAAAAAAGAAAAAAAATTACAGAATATTCTTAAAGACATATCTATAGTTTTCAGGTCGAATAAAGATTCACATCAGGATGTTTATGTTAATAACTACTGTGTTACTGAAGAAATTAGGTCGCAAAAGATAAGTTCCATCGTTTCTAAAATTTCCTCAATAAAAGAAGTAAGACAATTCTTAGTAAAAGAACAAAGAAAAATTGGAGAATCAGGCGGACTTGTGGCTGAGGGAAGAGATATAGGAACTACTGTTTTTCCTCATGCAGAACTTAAAATATTTTTAACTGCTAGCATCGATGAAAGAGCAAAAAGAAGAAAATCTGATAAAAATAGTAAAGACTCACAAGAAATAGACCTTCATACATTAAAAGAACTTATAAAGAAAAGAGATTTTGAAGATTCCAATAGGAAAATTTCACCTCTAATAAAAGCGAAAGACGCAATAGAAATTATTACGGACGGATATACAATTAATGAGGTAGTAGATAAAATTATTGACCTTTATAATGACAAGATTCCTAAAGAGACTGAGATCAAATAAATTCAAGAAATACTTTCCAAAAAACCGTTTACAGAGTCTTGTAAAATATCAAGGACATGATCGAAGCCCTCATCACCTCCAAAATATGGGTCAGGAACTTCTTGATCATTAAAAACTGATCTAAAATCTTGTATTTTTTTTATTGATGAAAAACCAGTTGAACCTGTTCTATTTTTAAGATCTTGAATACTTCTAAAATTTGAATCGTCCATCGCAAGAATATAGTTAAATTCGTCAAAATCTTTGCTCGTAATTTGACGAGCCCTGCTTAAGATATTTATATCTCTTCTTTCTGCCGCAATTCTCATCCTAGAGTCAGCTTTTTTTCCAATATGCCAACTCCCAGTTCCAGCGGAATCTACAATAAAGCCATCGGTTAATCCCTTCTTTTCAAGTAGACTTATAAAGATAGCTTCTGCTGCAGGAGACCTGCAAATATTTCCCAAACATACAAAAAGAACAGAAATTTTATTCATATGATTTCAAATACCACTAAATTATAAGACTTTTAAGTAGTAAATAAAACTTCTTCAATTAAAGATTCAGTAAATTTTTTACCAAACAAACTCGACAACATTGGCCTTGCTGGATCGTTATCTCTTCTATAATTCAAATAATTATTTTGACCGTTTATTAATTCTTTTTGAAGTTCAATATTGACTTCTTTGCTTTCGAAAAGAATTTCCAAATACAAATCAAGATATTCCTTAAATGAGGGATAAAGCTGATTAGTAATTAAAAAATCACTTCTTTCTTCTTTTGGTAATTTTGACCATATTAATCCTGGAGAAAAAAATCTAGCTACATCCGCAGACATTTTTTCAGCTAATGGGAGTGATGAATGACAATGATTTTTAAGTTTTATAAGTTTTTCTAATAACTCATTATTGTATTGATTATGTATTTTTAATGAAGGCTGAAAATCTAATACTAATAAATAACTATTAGTTAGAGAAACAAAATCTACTCCAAAAAATGGGACGTTATAAATAGTATTAGGAATAATTAGAAAATTTAAAACAGAATAATTTGGACTATTTATACAAACCGCCCTTGCGAATTGAATCCTTTTTTTATGCGTTACACCCCAAGTAGATAGATTCACATTTTTTTTTGATTTTTTTGAACCATAAGTTGAATCTTTATAAGAATATTCCGAGGGTATTGTTTTTTCTAAACAGTCATATTTACTTAAATTATTTATTAAATATTTTAAAAAATTATGCCATCTCCAATCTGGCCTGTAAAAAATAGTATCTTGTATTAACATTCAATGAATAACCTCATTATTTAATGTAAATAGAAATTTATTGATAAATTTTTTTGTCCATTTTTCTCCAAAAAAAGATTTAAACAATTTATCTGCAGGGTCTTTTTCGAAACTGTACTTATCATATTGAATTTGATTAATCTTTATTTCTTCTGCATTTAAAAATTGATTAACTGGATTCGATTTATAAATGTTCAAATAATTATTTACAAATGAATGGAATATATTATTTAAATCTCTATCAAGATTTAATTTATTTCCTCTACATATAATCACCCATGGGGAAAAATACTTTTTTGAATCATATATATTCTTCATTTTATTATTATCAAATGCAGAATATTTTTTCTTAATCCTATCTAAACTTGAACAATATTTTTCAAGATATTTGCTTTCTTGAATTAAAGGTTGATAATCAAGTATTGCTAATAACTTTTGAGAGGTTCCAAACCATAAAATATCAGCTCCTAAAATAGGTAATTCACTATCAAAATTGGGATATGCGACCGTATTAAACACTTGCAGTTTTTTGCCACCATCTAATCTTGTTATTCGCCACTTTCTATATTCGGGAGAGGAAAAAAGCCAATTTTTAATAATATATTTTGAGTCTTCATTGTGATGTTCTCTGAATTCACTAGATATTTGTACTTCATATCCATTTAATTCATCAATATTAGTTTTAAGAAAATCAACTAATGAATCAAACATAAATATTAGGTCTCGGTACTTCCTTTCCTAACTTTTTTTGTAATGTAATTGAATACAATCTTGCCTAAAACAGCAATCAAGTTACCTTCAAGCTCCTTAAACATTTTCATATTGTAAGTAAAAGCTTGATTAGCTTCATCAATAATTTGATCAGCCGTCTTTTGATTTATTGGAAGTTGATTCAAAGTAAGGGAATATTCTTCCTTAAATTTCTTTTCATCAGCAATTAATTCAAACTCATAAAAATGTAAACCATCATTTCCCTTCAAATTTAATGCTTTTTTAGCGATCCTTTTCAAGATTTGCCCCCCAGATAAATCTCCTATATAGCGAGTGTAGTGGTGACCAACTAAGAGCTCTGGTGAATTTTTCGCGACCTCTCGGATTCTTTCAACATATTCTTTTGCTGAGTGAGAAATATTAATTTCATTTATCCAGTTTTCACCAAAATAAAATTTAAGATCATTTACAAGAGTTTCTTTCCTGAATAGTGATTTAAAACCTATAGGTTTTATTACTGGATGTTCCTCATTGACCAGTCTTTCAATTTCTTCTTCCATAGCTTCATAAACAAAATATAAATCACTAATTAATTTTCTATAAGATTTTTTTTCAACAACTCCTTTTAAAAAACAAGCCACAAAGCCTGTATTTTCTGCCATAGTATGGGATTTTTTTGTCCCTTCTCTTAATTGTCCTGCAAGAGCAACTGCCATATATTTTTAATTATTTTTGTAAGTGTATTTAATCTACAAGGAAAATACATAAAACAGCTAATTTTTGTTACCAGCGGATGTTTTAGAGAATAGCTTATAAAGTTCTTTACAAACCAAAAAAAGGTTATCTTTTTGTTCCTTTTGCGGTAGATGAGTACCAGTCATTTCCCAATCACCGATGGTAGCAACTCTCCATCTCTCGGAGGGAACAATCATACCTCGCATTATTATTCCCAACAATTTCGGAACTCTGCCATTATTATTGTTTTCAATTCTTAATTGTAAGAGTATTGCTCTACATTCAATAAGAGGACTCCAACCAGGGAAATGAAATGCAAAATCAATAGTATCTTGCATGGATTCATTATTTGAATTGTCCCAGGGACTAAAGTTTACGCTTGCATCTGGAAAATATTTCCGAAACAAAGCTGCAGTGGAAGCAATTTTATTAGCTATTTCAACATTACTTACATTTGAACTCGCATTCATAAGTAGCTGAGTATTTTTTTGAAAATGACATAATTTGCTTAAACTTGCATATTAACTACTTTTTCTTTTAATAAAGATGTTGAAATGCTGATCAATTAACTATTCTCTATTCACATTTGAATAATAAATTTCTAGGTTTTAAAGAAAATAACTCATCGCAAATTACAATACGAAGGATTTCAATGAGTTATCTTTTATTAATTCAATGCTATGCCAAAATTTGAAAAATTAACTTTACCTAATGAAGGCGAGATAATAACTTTTAATCAAGGCAAGCCTAATGTTCCTAATAATCCAATTGTCCCATATATTAGGGGTGATGGTACTGGAGTTGATATTTGGCCTGCAACTCAAATAGTTCTTGATTCAGCCATTAAAAAAAGCTATGGAAATGAAAGAAAAATTAATTGGTTTAAAGTCTATGCTGGCGATGAAGCTTGTGAACTTTATGGAACATATAACTACCTTCCTCAAGATACTATTGAAGCAATCAAACACTTTGGTGTAGCCATCAAAGGTCCTTTAACGACTCCCATCGGTGGAGGTATTAGATCTCTTAATGTTGCATTAAGGCAAATCTTTGATTTATATAGCTGTGTTAGACCATGCAAATATTATTCAGGAACTCCAAGCCCTCACAAAAATCCCCAAAATTTAGACGTTATTGTTTATAGAGAAAATACTGAGGATATCTACATGGGAATTGAATGGGAAGCGGAGGATAATAATTGTCTTGAATTAATTAATCACTTAAATAACGTTGTCATACCAAAAAGTAAAAATTTAAAAAACAGATCTATACCCGAAGGATCAGGTATTGGAATAAAACCGGTGAGTAAATCTGGTAGCCAAAGGCATATTAGAAAAGCTATTGAACATGCCAAAAGATTATCAGGAGATAAAAGGCATGTGACTCTTGTACATAAAGGGAATATTATGAAATATACAGAAGGTGCATTTAGAGATTGGGGATATGAATTAGCAGTAAATGAATTTAGAGAAGATTGCATTACAGAGAGAGAAAGCTGGATTTTAGATAATATTCAGAAAAATCCAGAAATTACAATTGAAAATAATGCTCGAAAAATTGAACCAGGTTTTGACAAGCTTACAAATAACAAAAAAGCATTTATTTGCGAAGAAATTAAAGAAGTTATTGCATCAATATCAAATTCTCACGGAGCTGGGAAATGGAAAGAACTTATTCTTGTTGATGATCGGATAGCTGATAGTATTTTTCAACAAATTCAAACTAGACCTCAAGAATATTCAATTCTTGCAACCTTAAATCTTAATGGAGACTATGTTTCTGATGCAGCTGCAGCAATTGTTGGGGGCCTAGGTATGGCTCCTGGTGCAAATATTGGAGATAATGCAGCAATTTTCGAAGCTACGCACGGTACTGCGCCAAAACATGCAGGCTTAAATAAGATTAATCCAGGCTCAGTAATTCTTAGTGGTGTAATGATGCTTGAATATTTTGGTTGGGATGAGGCAGCTAACTTAATAACTAATGGTTTAAGTAAGGCAATAGAGCAAAAACAAGTCACCTATGATCTAGCACGCTTAATGGAACCAAAAGTAGAACCCCTATCCTGCAGCAGTTTTGCTGAAGAAATTATCTCAAATTTCTAATTTGAAAAATTATTTTTATTTTCAAAAACTTTCCAAATATTAACCAGTGAATCTTTAGTGCCAATGTTTCCAGGATGAGTAACAATAGGAAGTTTTTGACCATTTTTTAGATTGTTAGTTACCACTGAAATGCCAGTTAAAATCTGTCCTTCAAGATAAACATAATCTGCATTAAGTCCTTTACTAAGGATCAAATTTGTTGTTATTCCTCCCTTTGAAATCAAATATCCTATTTCATACTTCAAATCTGCGACTAATTCAGCAATAAAAGAAGCAAGTAAATTATAAAAATTAAATAGTTCAGAAGCATCTAAAAACATAAATTTTCTTGAAGTAAACAAAACAGGAGTTTTTCCTTTCTCAAAAGAAAATCTAATTTCTTTCAAAAATTTATTTTTAAACAAATTCCTTCGCATCTGATTGTTATCTGATGAAGCAATTTTAAAGAATTCAAAAACATCTAATTCAACTGGATTGCAATTACTTATCTCTAATAAATTATTCAACTGTATTGTTGAAAGTTCTACATAAGATCCAACAATTATCAGTCCTGGAAGAAAACTCTTTTCTTTATTTCTTATTCTTAAATTAGAGAAAAATATTTCACTCTGGGAGACACTTTTTTTCTCAGAAATTGAACTTATAAAACTTGCTGCAGTTCGAAAAAGGAATTTTTTTTGTTTAATTAATTTTTTAATTATTAAAGAAAATTTTTTTAGTTGAGAATAATTTTCTATATCTACAACTACATGTTTATTATTCTTCAAGTTCTTAAGTGTTTTAAAAACAACATTATTTTCTTCATAATTTAGCATTTTGATATCTGACAATAAAAGATTTTGAATATCTTCAAAATTTATTTGCGATTTACTCTGCTGAAATAAAAGATTCTTGACATTACTTGTCTCGTATCCAAAAACTTTATCTTTTGCAAAAATTGTTTGACTAATAGGAGTTTTATCAACAAAATGAGATCCATTAATTGTTAATCTTTTACCCTCTATGAAAGCTGGAATATGAAAAGTAGCATCAAAAGGACCTAAGCAACTATTTAGAGCAATTGGCTCTAAAAAGTTATGTCCTCTAAGAGTAGAGTCTCCTCTACTTATAAAAATAATTTCTTCTTCATAGGCTTGAGAAGTAATTACAGTCTTAAGATTTTTGCAAATTTCCTCTATTGTCAATTTCGCATCATTTTCCGATAGTGACCTCGTGTTAGCCAAAATAAAAAATAAATTAGATTTAGATTCAAAACCTTTGACTAAAGTTGAGCAGTCCCACTTAAGCAGTAATAAGCAATCGTGAACAGTTTGAGAGCCTGTGGGATCATCATCTATAACGACAAATTTCATAAGTATTGCAAAATCACTTAAGAGATTTTATTTGTATTGAGGCATTTAACTTTTTACTATCATGTGAAGGAATCATAATGTTTCTAAATCCATCTACAAAAGAATTTCGGGGACTTGTCCAAGGTTCGAGACATATCATTCTGCGTGGAGGATCACTCCAGATAACTCCTAAATCAAAAGGATATGGATGATTTAAAGTTACCTCTCTTTTAAAAATTTTATCTCGAAAAGAGCTTCTACCGGAAGTATACATGAGTAGATCAACTCCTAAACTAATTTTGTTTAATTCATCCAAAGTATTACTTATAGTATTTCTTTCTTGATCCTGACAACTCAGTGGATTGTCAACAAATTCTAAATTTTTGAAATCTGAAACATTAAAATAAGGATGCAAACCAAAGTTTATAGGCATAGCGAAGTCTGTTTTGTTATCGATTGTAATTTCAAATTCTAAACAGTTAATTTTTAAGGTAACTTCTATTTTTAGTTCGAAATTGAAAGGATAATATTTTTTGGTTTTTTTAGATGCATTTAAGAATAAGCATAAAAATTTTTCATTTTCATTGAAAGAGTATTGCCATTGCAAATCCCTAGCGAAACCATGTTGTGGTAATTGCAAATAACCATTTCCAAATACTGATCTAGAGGTATTGAGATTTCCACAAATTGGAAACAAGATTGGAATGCCTCCCCTAATACTTTTTGTCTTGTCCATAAATCTTTTTTCATCGAAATAAAGTATTTCATTACCATCCGAAACCCAATTTGTAATAACGCCTCCTCTTTCAGGACAAAATTTAATGTAATTATTTTTATCTAATTGAAAGGCAAAAATTCCCCGGTCCGCATAAGATAATTCAAGTTTCACGATTATTACTTAGAGAGAATCAACCCAATCCAAAATATGCTGATTAACTAATTCAGGTATCTCGTCATGAGGACAATGTCCGGCATCAAGAATAATTTCTTTTGTATTCTTTGGTGTAAATTTTTTATATAGATTTCTTTTTTTTGGAGTGTTCATCCATGGATCTTTTCCACCCCAAAGAAGTAATAATGGTGCGTTTAATTTTGCGAATAGCTTATCCAATGGCAATCCTTGAGGACCTGATGGGTTAAATACACTTCTAAAAACATTAAAAGCTCCGAAATCTAGAGAAGGCTTCCTTATTGACTCAACTAAAAAATCATCAACATTTTTTTTATCAACATAAACTTGATTCAAAGTTTTTTTAATATTTTTTGGATTTCTCATATTCTCAAAAATCAAACGTTGAAGAACAATATTTTTCAAAAATATGCCGGCAACTGTTTCAATTGAAGTTTGCAACATATTCTTTTTGATAGTTTTTTCTTCACTAAAATATCCAGCAGCATTAAGTAAAATCACTCCTGCGTTTAACTCATTTAATTCTGCACCAGCTGCCAATGCGGCATAACCACCTAGTGAATTTCCAACAACAATTGTAGGTTTTTTTATTTTCTCTTTTACATAAGCAACGACCTGATCTTTCCATAAAGATCCTGAGTATTCAACGTCCTGAGGCTTAGGACTTTTTCCAAAACCGAGTAAATCCATCGCATGGACTTCGTATTTTGTACTCAAAACAGGGATATTAAATCTCCAATGATCAGTAGAAGCACCGAAACCATGAATTAATAAAATTACGTATTCTTTTGATGTTTGTTCAGGGTTAGCTGAAACAGTATGTATTGGGTAATTTAAAAAATTCCAGTCATAATTTACATCACCATCTATCAGAGCTGATTGTTCCATTTATTGAAAATCTTTTTATTTTTTTTGATTCTAATAAACTTATTTCCTAAAGAAGACCAACAGGATCAGCTGCAACATCATCTGAAATTTTATTGCCATCATTTGGGGGCTTATCTTTTAGGACGATTCTCAATAGAACAGGTGCAAGAAATGTTGTTCCAATAACCATTAATAAAATAGCTGCTTCAAGAGAAGGAGTTAATAACTTAGCGCTTGTTCCTAATCCAAGGAAAATCAAACCAACCTCTCCTCTAGGCATCATTCCCAAACCTACTACTAATCTATTTGTAGGCTTATCACTTGAAAATACCCATCCTGCTGCAATTTTTCCAATAATTGCTACAACTAATAAAAATCCTGCAACTACAAGAGCTGACCTACTTGTTGGATCAAGTGGATTGATAACTGATAAATCCATTCCCGCTCCAACTAATACAAAGAAAATAGTTGCGAATAAGGATACTAAAGGTAAAACGGATTGTTGAATTGCGTGATTATTTTTAGAACTACTTAGAATTAATCCAGCTGCAAAAGCACCTAAAGCTGCTTCCAATCCAATGGCTGTTGCCACGAAACAACACAATACAAGTATGACAAAAGAAGCTACCACAACTGCTCCAGGAGCCTTTAATCTATCTAATAACCAATCAAAACCTGGAGCAGCTGTTCTACTTAATGCAATAGCAGCAATAACGAATACTACAGCTGCTGCAACTAATTTAACGATAGGAGCAATTTCTAAAGTACCTCCAGCAGCAAGGGCGACTACAACTGCCAAAATAACAATTCCTAAGATATCGTCTAACACTGCTGCACCAATAACAATCTGTCCTTCCCTAGTTTTTAAATAACCCAATTCACCAAATACACTTGCAGTAATTCCTATACTTGTTGCCGTCATAGACGCTCCAGCAAAAACTGCTGGAATTAGATCTACTTGGAAAATAAACATTAATCCAAAAGTTCCAAAGGCAAACGGTAAAATTACACCAGCCATAGCAACAGTGAAAGCCTGAGCTCCGACAGCTACTAATTCCTCTAACTCACTTTCTAGTCCTGTTAAAAATAAAAGAGCATATAATCCCAGAGTGGCTACTGCTTGCAGGGATGGAAAACTTTCGAAATAAACATCAGGTACAGCTTCTGGAGGGATTGACGCTAAAGAACTAATAACATTTACAAGTCCTTCATTTAATTCAGTTCCAGCCGAAGGCGGTATCAACAAATGGAATCCTGATGCCCCTATTACAACCCCTGCAAGAAGCTCACCTACTATTGTTGGCAAACTAAGTCTTACTAATACTTCTGCTAATGCTCTCGCAGCTAAAAATATCAATAGAAACCTTATAACTCCTATCAACGTTTCAGCAACTTCTAAATCATGTGCACTTAATTCAGCAAGTAAAGAGTACATTTAAGTGTAAAAAATAAACTATCTAATTGGAAGATAGTTTATTGAGGGCCCACTTTAAGAAATATGTAAGAAAAAAGCAAAAATACTCAACAAGTGTGGATCTGAAGTTACAACAAAGAAATTTTTAAAAAAATGGCTATTGTCTGTTATATGGCTAATACAATGAATCCCAACGAACCCTTCGATCTACGTTTGCCTACCCCAGGCTGCTATCTAGATCCTGAGAAAGCTGGTATGGATTCTGATGCTGTTTTCCAAGGCATGACAGCCCATCTCTTTTATACTCTTGGAAAGTTAGCTACTTCTGCAAGTCCCCACGATTTGTACATGGCCTTAAGTTACGCGGTTAAAGATAGGCTAATGACAAGATATTTAGCTAGTCAAGAAGTTATAAGAAAAAAACCACAAAAAACAGTCGCCTACTTATCAGCAGAATTTTTAATAGGTCCTCAATTAAGTAATAACCTTCTCAATCTTGGAATAACTCAAGAGGCAGAAGATGCTTTAAAAAGATTTGGCATTGAATCATTGTCAACAATTCTTGAAGTTGAAGAGGAACCTGGATTAGGTAATGGGGGACTTGGCAGACTTGCAGCCTGCTACATGGAATCATTAGCATCTCTTCAAGTTCCAGCAGTTGGTTATGGTATTCGATATGAGTTTGGAATATTCAATCAGTTAATTAGAGATGGTTGGCAAGTTGAGGTAACTGACAAATGGTTAAAAGGAGGATGGCCATGGGAACTTCCACAACCGGACGAATCATGTTTCGTAGGTTTTGGAGGTAGAACTGAAAGTTATAGAGATGATAAAGGTAACTACAGATCAAGATGGATCCCTTCAGAACATGCAATTGGAGTACCTCATGATGTTCCAGTTTTAGGATACAGAGTAAATACATGTGACAGATTGAGATTGTGGAGAGCTGATGCAACAGAAAGTTTTGACTTTTATGCATTTAATATTGGCGATTACTACGGAGCAGTAGAAGAAAAAGTTGCATCTGAAACTCTTTCAAAAGTTCTATATCCAAACGATGGAACTGACGAAGGTAGAAGATTAAGACTCAAACAACAACACTTTTTTGTAAGCTGTTCCCTTCAGGATATGTTAAGAAGCCTTGAAAGAAGATCAATACCAATAACAGAATTCCCTAAACATTGGACAGTCCAATTGAATGATACCCATCCTGCTATTGCAGTTGCAGAATTAATGCGACTTCTAATAGACCAATATCAAATAGGCTGGGATAAAGCTTGGAACATAACAACTTCCTCAGTTGCTTACACCAACCACACATTACTACCAGAAGCCTTAGAGAAATGGGATTTAGGTTTATTTAATGATCTTCTTCCTCGTCATCTAGAAATTATTTATGAAATTAATTGGAGATTTCTACAACAATTAAGACTACGTTATCCTGGTGACGACAAGATTCTTCAAAAACTATCAATAATTGATGAAGAAGGCTCAAAATCAGTCAGGATGGCACATTTGGCTACGATTGGAGCACATCATATAAATGGAGTTGCAGCTCTTCACTCAGATCTAATAAAAAGACAATTACTCCCTGAATTCGCAGCTTTATGGCCTGAAAAATTTACAAATGTAACTAATGGAGTAACTCCAAGGAGATGGGTTGCACTATCTAATCCATCATTATCTAACCTCCTAGAAGAAGAAGTTGGTCCAAATTGGATAACAAATATGGAACTTCTTAAGAAGTTAGAAGAAAAAAAAGATGACAACAATTTTTTAAAAAAATTTGAAGAAACTAAACTAAATGGCAAAAGAAAATTAGCTAATTTTATTCATTCGAAAACTGGAATACTTGTAGATCCATCAAGTTTATTTGATGTTCAAGTAAAAAGAATTCATCAATACAAACGACAGCATTTAAACGCCCTACAAATTATTGCTCAATATTTAAGAATTAAAAATGGTACGAACAAGTATGAAGTCCCTAGAACAATAATATTCGGTGGTAAAGCTGCGCCAGGTTACTTTATGGCAAAGCTTATGATTCGATTTATTAATGGTATTGCTGATGTAGTTAATTCTGATCCAGATATGGATGGTCTGTTAAGGGTTGTTTTTCTACCAGACTATAACGTTAAACTTGGTGAAATAGTTTATCCCGCAACGGATCTTTCAGAACAAATTTCAACTGCTGGAAAAGAAGCATCTGGAACTGGAAATATGAAGTTTGCCATGAATGGAGCTTTAACGATTGGAACCTTAGATGGAGCTAATGTGGAATTAAGAGATCTTGTAAAAAAAGAGAATTTCTTTCTTTTTGGTAAAACTGAAAGCGAAATTATGGATTTAAAAAATAATAATTACTCACCCAAAACTTTTATTGATCAATGTCCAGAGCTTCAAGAGGTAATACGCTTAATTGAAATTGGGCACTTTAGTAATGGGGATAAAGAATTATTTAAACCTTTATTAAATAGCTTGACTGGACATGACCCATTTTTTGTTATGGCTGACTTTGAAGAGTACTTAAATAAGCAGGATGTTGTCAGTGAATGCTGGAATAATAAAAAATCTTGGAATAAAATGGCATTATTAAATACTGCTAGATCAGGGTACTTTTCTTCAGATAGATCTATTAGAGAGTACTGTAAATCTATTTGGAAGGTATCGCCAATGCCTGTAGAAATTACTTGCGATGTCGAAGAATTAACTAATTAATATTTATATCTGGTGAATCCGGGGTTTGATGAAATAATCTATTCAAAATCAATCGATCCATATTTAATGGGTCTGGAGCTAATTCATTTGCAATTTCTTTAAATTTTGATTCAATATTGTTTGAAATTTTTGTATCAAATATTTTTTCCATTAGTGCCTCAATTGAATATAAATAAGCATTGACACTCTCAAGTTCATCTAAAGCTTCAGTAATTTCTGTATCAGAGATATGTTTATCTTCTAGACTTATATCTTCATTTGATTCTCTTTCAGATAATTCTCTCTGCAAGTCAGCGGTAATCTTAGTACAAAGAGTTCTGAAAGATTGTAGAGATGCCCAATTCAATTCTTTTTGCTGCTTAAAAGTAGGAAATTCTCTAATCAGACGATCATGCTCTTTATAAAATCTCTGACAGTCAGAGCATTGACATGGTTCTTCAGCCAAAAGAAAATATAATTCTTCTTATATCATCTCACTATTTGGGTACAATTGTAGGGCCATCCAATAATTCGTCATTTTCATCGAGTGAATCTGGACTATCTGGCAAAGGTATCTCAATACTAGTAACCAAATTAATAACATCTCTTAGTCTCATAGAATCAGCAAACCATCCCATTGCTTGCTCGGCATCACCTCTTTTTTCAGCATCATTTGCTTGATCTTCGTGAGCTTCAGCCAGAAGAGCAAGCCAACACAAGCATCTTGCTTGAACTATTGAAAGATCTAAATCATTAGGTTGGGATTTAGAAATGCGTTCATGCTCTTGTTGAATTAAGAGCTTTAAACGCATATCATGCAACTTAGCCATAAGATATTTAGTACTAACTATACGCTAGCTAGAGAGTAGCAAGTTTGCACACATACTACATATAGTTTTTTATTTTTACGGGACTGGCGGGAGTCGAACCCACGGCCTACGGTTTAGGAAACCGTTGCTCTATCCTGCTGAGCTACAGCCCCAATAGATGATTTTTGGAGTATTAAGCATTATGCTAAATGAAAGCAGGAGAGGCAATTGCAAGAAAGTTTTATTTTGGAAACAAAATAAAACTTTCTTGAGGAAAGTCCGGGCTCCCACATGGTCAGGCTTGCTGGGTAATTCCCAGTGCGGGCAACCGTGAGGATAGTGCCACAGAAACATACCGCCGAATACTTTTTGTATGGCAAGGGTGCAAGGGTGTGGTAAGAGCGCACCAGCAACATTGAGAAGTGTTGGCTAGGTAAACCCCGGCTGGGAGCAAGGCTTAGTAGATTTATGACCATTAGACAATCTACTTTTAAGCGCCGCTTGAGACTGTGAAGTAATTCCAGTCCTAGATAGATGATTGCCCATCTTTATTAATTAAGATGAACAGAACCCGGCTTATGACCTGCTTTCTAATTGTTGTGATTATTTAAATCAGATGACAAATATAATTAACGCAAAGAGGATTAATCAAATAACTACTTTTTTAAAGTCTTTAAATATTAAATCAAAAAGATTTTCTGAAATAATTAGAACTCAAAATATTTCAATTATTCAAGATTTTAATCAAGCATTTATCCACTCATCGGAGGACAAAATATTAAATTATGAAAAACTAGAATTTTTCGGTGATGCAGTCCTCAGATTAGCAGCTTCTAATTTTATTGAAAAAAAATATCCTCAAATGAGTGTAGGAGAAAGATCAGAGCTAAGATCACAAATTGTCAGTGATGAATGGTTAACTAAATTAGGGGAAAAAATTGATATAGAAAAATTAATAATTAAGGGTCCTAAAGCTCTTGGTGATGAAAATTCAAAAAATACTATTATTGGTGAAGCTACAGAAGCTTTAATCGGTGCTGTTTACAAGTGCTTTAATTCCATTCATGAAGTAAATCTTTGGTTAGATGATATTTGGGAAGAAGATTCAGAAATATTTTTAAAAGCTCCATATAAATTCAAATCTAAAACAGTATTGCAAGAGTGGTGTCAAAGCAAAGGTTTTGATTTACCAGTCTATAAAATAATTGAAGTCTCAAAGAAAAATGGGGACCCTAAAAGATTTTCTTGCGATATATTTATTGAAGGATTAAAAGAATCATCTGCATTCGGCAAGTCACATAAACAAGCAGAAACAAATGCAGCTAGAGTTTTGATAGAAAAATTTATTACGGTTGGTAAAATCTAAATTTTAAATTATTTCTAAATTGGTTAGCTGAAATGTTATGAGTTTATCCCAATTACCTCCTTCAAAAAGAACCGCTGCTCTTTTTTTTGTAACTCTTTGTACAAAACCTTTATATCCTCTGTATATAGAGTTAGTGTCTTTTACAACAACAAAAGAACCAGGGAGTATGGGTTTAGTAGGTAATTCCATAAAACAATCTTTCTAATACAATATATGATAAATAAAAATGAATGGTTGACTGTTGGATTAATAACATCATGTCATGGAATTAATGGACAGGTAAAGGTTAAATCTTTAAGTGATTTTGAAGAAAGATTTTTAAAACCGGGAATGAGATGGTTGCAAAAAGAAAATGAACCTCCTTTAAAAATAGAACTTACCTCTGGTTACAAACAACCTGGGAAAGAAATCTTCATTATTAAATTGGAAGGAATAAAAACTAGAAATAATGCAGAAAAATTAAAAAACCATAAAATTCTTGTAAAAACCAATCAACTTCCTAAATTAAAAAAAGAAGAATTTCACTTGTTGGAACTTGTAAATTTACAAGTCAAGACTTTAGAAAATAATGAATTCAAGCTAATTGGGAAAGTTATTAATTTAGAAAATGAAAAGAATAATTTACTTGTTGTAGAACTTTTAGAAAATAAAAAAAAAGTTCTAATACCATTTGTTAAGGAAATCGTACCATTAATCGATTTAGATAATAATTTTCTTGTCATTAATCCCCCAAAAGGACTGTTAGAGCTATAAATCTCTCAATTCTCAAGATAAACATTCCTCGTAACTCTCTCCTGCCTCTATTTCCCTCCAGGAAATTCCCACTTTCATTCAAATTCCCCTTTCAACCTTCTTGCAAGCAAAATTCGACCGTTTTCGTCACAGATAATTCCGCATACTACTTCCTTGATTTTATGTGGTGGTTCCAAGACTGCTATTTTTCCTTATATGTATCAATTTAATGGTTTTAGTTTTAGATCGTAGACCCCATACAAGTAATAACTCTTTTGATTTAATTATGAAAACTCAATTTCATTGGGAGACATAAAAAATTCACTTTCGATACCTTGTTGTGTAGTTTTAACCTCAATAAACCTAACTGTTCCATCTGCATTAAAAGACTTAACATCGTAACCAGTTCCATTTCCCTTTGTGATAGATACGTGCTCTAGGGAATCTGCCAAGTCTTTCTTCCCTATATCAACCAACCTTTTTTTTCATATCTCATAACGAGTTCTTCTCCAAGGTCTGCAATTTTTTTTGTCTCTTTTTGATCCCAAAAGATAGTTCTTTTGCCCTCTAACCTTAAATTTTCTTTTTGTTCTCTTCCTAACTTTTCCTTTTGGTCGACTATCTATGAGAGTGAGTATCCCTGATTCTATTTCTTCTTCACAGAGGTCTTCTTCAATGCCTTTACAAGTTAACTGATATTCCATGCAAAAGGTTTCATTACCTTCAAGGTCTGCCACTAACACATTATCTTCATACGAAAGAACATGTGTATCCCCTAAATAATTCCAATCTTCATTTCGTTCCCATCTTGCAAATAAATAAAGATCTAGATCCCCATTTATTATCTTTTGCATCTGTTCTTGACCAGAATGTATTTTATTTTTTGCACACCAACTAACAAACTCGGTTCTTGGATCATAATGATTCTTATAATCCATACCATCAATTCCAGTTATACCTATGTTCATGAAGATAAAAAGGTTGTTATCAAGCCTTCCATATCCTGTTTGACCCATTTCAAAATTTGGAGGATCGTTTGTCCCTGTTAAAGTTTGATATTTGTATTGTCTTGAGTATTGAGATTTTTTTTAAAAACTAAACCTCATCTGTAGACCTATTCAACGGTGACACTTTTAGCTAAATTTCTTGGTTGATCCACGTCAAGTCCCCTATGAGCTGCAATATGGTAACTCAATAATTGTAAAGGCAATATATTAAGTAGAGGTGAAATCCATTCATTAGAGGAAGGAACTTTCATTAAATAATCAAAGATTTCAGTTCCATTACATTCAGGAGCAATCCCAATCAAATATGAATCTCTAGCTTTTGCTTCTTGAGCATTACTAATCACTTTATCAAAAACCTCACCAGGAGAGGCAATAGAAATTACAGGTACTTTTTTATCTAATAAAGCTATTGGACCATGTTTCATTTCACCAGCAGGATATCCAGCTGCATGAATGTAACTAATTTCTTTAAGTTTTAAAGCGCCTTCAAGAGCAATAGGATAATTTATTCCTCTTCCTAAGAAAATAACATCTTTAATATTAAAAAAGTCATGTGCTAATTGTTCTGAAGATTTATTATGTTTCTCTAGAAGATCTTCTAGTAATGGCGGAAGTTTTATAAGTTCGTTTATTAATTCACCTATTTCATCAGGACTTTGATTGCCTTTAATTTGAGCAAATTTTATGGCTAGTCCATAAAAAGAAAGTAATTGACCAAAAAAAGTTTTTGTTGCTGCAACTCCAACTTCTATTCCTGCACAGATATCAATTATATTTGAGACCTGCCTTCCTATTGAACTCTCTTTTCTATTTGTTATTGCAATAAGATTGGGTTTAAATTGTTTATTTTCAATTGAAGAACGTCTTTTAATTTCCATATCGATAGCCGCAATTGTATCGGCAGTCTCTCCAGATTGAGTGACTCCAATAGTTAATGTATTTGGCAATAGTGGAGGTGGTGAATATCTAAATTCGCTTGCATAAAAGACATTTGTAGGGATCCCTGAAAATTGTTCTAACAAAAAGCTGCCCACCATTGCAGCATGTTTACTTGTACCACAAGCAATAATTTCAATTCTTTCTATTGATTCAAAAAACTCTGTATCAAAGGGATAGTTGATTTGATATTGACCATTATCTAAGTTCTTAATTAAATAATTTTCCAACCAGTTTTTTGTAGTCTGTGGCTGATCATATATCTCTTTCAACATGAAATGTTTGAAATTCATCTTATCCATTATTTGCTCTGAGACTTTTAAAGAAACTGGATTTCGATATTGTCTCTCATTGCTTGAGTCATATATTTCAATTCCAAGCGGAGTTAATAAAGCTATTTCTTCATCCTCCAAAGGCAAAATAATGTTCGTAAAGTTTGCGATGGCTGGAGTATCACTAGCACAAATAAATTCACCTTCGCCCAAACCAATAATCAAGGGAGCTTGTCTTCTTGCAACTACCAAAGAGGTTGGAGCGCCAGACCATAAAACTGCTAAAGCATAAGATCCTTCTAAATCCGATATTACATTTCTCACAGCTACTAATAATGTTGAACCATTATTCTCAAGATTAAGTTTACTTAGTGTATTTAACTCTCTTTGAATTAGATGAGGAATTACCTCGGTATCTGTATCAGAATTGAAAATAATACCCTCTTTTTCTAATTTATTTTTTAAGTCTTGGAAATTTTCAATAATGCCATTTTGAACAACCGCTATATTTCCTGAACCATCGATATGAGGATGTGCATTTTTAACCTCAGGCTTTCCATGAGTTGCCCATCTGGTATGACCTATACCCACAGTTCCAGGAAAATTGTCATCATCAAGATTATTTATTAAGTTCTTAAGTTTTCCCTCTGCTTTGTTACAAGTAATAGAATTTGTTTTGGAATTTATTATTGCAATACCTGCAGAATCATAACCTCTATATTCAAGTTTTTCTAAACCATTAATCAATAATGGTAAAGCTTTTTTATATCCAGTTACAGCAACTATTCCACACATACGAAACTTTTTTTCAATTATATTGAAATAAAATGCGTATTTACTAAAACATGGACTCTCTTAAAACTGCACTATGAAAATTAATATGCTAATCCCATACTCCTAGAAGTCTCATCTCCTAAATAAACACGAATACTTAAGAAATCTGTGGGACATGCCGTTTCACATCTTTTGCAGCCTACACAATCTTCTGTTCTGGGGGATGAAGCTATTTGGCCAGCTTTACAGCCGTCCCAAGGAACCATCTCTAAAACATCAAGTGGGCAAGCCCTTACACATTGGGTACATCCAATGCATGTGTCATAAATTTTAACTGCGTGTGACATGTAAAAATTGTCTTTTGAACCTCGTTTTATAATACTATTGTCTTACAAAGAAATTAAAAAAATTAAGATATGCTTCACTCTTGTTAACTCTAGGGCATAAAATCATATAGATAATTAGTAATTTACATAAACTATGTCACAAGAAATCCTCGAAAAAGTCTGTTCTATTGTTTCAGAACAATTAAGCGTTGAAGCAGGAGAAGTCAAATCAGATTCAAATTTCCAAAATGATTTAGGTGCAGATTCTCTAGATACTGTTGAACTCGTGATGGCTTTAGAAGAAGCATTTGATATTGAAATTCCTGATGAGGCAGCTGAAGGAATAGCAACTGTTGGCGATGCTGTAAAATTCATCGAAGAAAAAAAAGGTTAGTATAGAATGCCAAATTTCCATCGAGTAGTTATTACTGGTATCGGAGCAGTTACTCCAATTGGTAATAACATTGATGAATATTTAGTCAGTCTTCAAACAGGTACTAATGGGGTATCAGACATTACTCTCTTTGATCCTGAACAACATCCCTGCAAATTTGCAGCAGAAGTAAAAAATCTTCAATCGGAAAATTTTATTGAAGCTAAAGAATCCAAAAGATGGGATCGTTTTTCCCAGTTTGGAGTTATTGCTGCGAAGCAAGCCTTTAATGATTCTGGACTTGAAATTACTGAAGCTAATGCATCAAGAATTGGAGTAATTATTGGTTCTGGTGTTGGAGGCTTACTAACTATGGAAAGTCAAGCTCAAATATTGAGTCACAAAGGTCCTAAAAGAGTAAGTCCATTTACAGTCCCAATGATGATTCCCAACATGGCTACTGGATTAGCTGCAATCGCTTTGGGTGCAAAAGGACCAAGTTCCTCTGTTTCCACCGCTTGCGCTGCCGGTTCAAATGCAATTGGTGATTCTTTTAGATTACTCCAACTTGGCAAAGCAGATGCAATGATCTGTGGGGGAGCAGAAGCAAGTATTACACCTCTGGGAGTAGCTGGTTTTGCCAGTGCCAAGGCTCTTTCTTCGAGAAATGAAAGCCCTCAAACTGCTAGCAGACCTTTCGATGCAGAAAGAGATGGATTTGTAATTGGAGAGGGATCAGGGATTCTTGTTTTAGAAACTTTAGAAAATGCTCAAAAAAGGGATGCGAGAATTTATGCAGAAATAGTTGGATATGGAACAACATGTGATGCACATCATATTACTGCGCCATCTCCAGGCGGGGTTGGAGGCGCCAAAGCTATCAATTTAGCAATAGAAGATGCTTGCCTTAGTCTTGAAAAAGTTGATTACATAAATGCTCATGGAACTAGTACATCAGCTAATGATAAAAATGAAACTTCTGCAATTAAATCTATTTTTAGAGACAGATCATACCTCATTCCTGTAAGCTCTACTAAGTCGATGACAGGTCATCTACTAGGAGGCTCTGGAGGTATAGAAGCTGTAGCTTGTATACTTTCTTTGACACAAAATTTTATCCCTCCTACAATTAACTACGTTAATCGAGATCCTGAATGTGATCTTGATTATGTACCAAATAATGCAAGAGAAGCTCAAGTAGGAGTTGCTCTTTCTAATTCTTTCGGCTTTGGTGGTCACAATGTTTGCCTTGCTTTCAGCAAAATGAATTGAAGACAACCAATTCTTTATTTCCAACTTAACTTATTTTAAAACAATGGTCGCTGCATCTGTTTCATTAGAATCACTTTGTGTAAATAGTATAAGAATGCTTGCTGTAGATGCAGTAAATAAATCTAATAGTGGACATCCTGGATTGCCAATGGGATGTGCTCCTATGGGTTATGCATTATGGCAAAACATTCTTAATCACAACCCTAATAACCCAAAATGGTTCAATAGAGACCGTTTTGTATTATCAGCTGGTCATGGCTGTATGTTGTTATATTCTTTGCTTCATTTGACAGGATATAAATCGGTTTCCATAGAAGATATCAAAGAATTTAGGCAATGGGGATCAAAAACTCCTGGACATCCAGAAACATTCGAAACTGAAGGTGTTGAAGTTACAGCTGGGCCTCTTGGAGCCGGAATTTCAAATGCAGTTGGTTTAGCAATAGCTGAAACACACTTAGCTGCTAAATTTAATAAGCCTGATTGCAATATCGTTGATCACTATACTTACGTAATAATGGGTGATGGCTGTAATCAAGAAGGTATTGCATCAGAGGCCTGCTCCTTAGCTGGTCATCTTAAGCTTGGAAAATTAATTGCACTTTATGATGATAATCAAATTACCATCGATGGGCGAACCGACGTATCTTTTACCGAAGATGTCTTAAAAAGATACGAAGCTTACGGATGGCATGTACAACATGTTGAAGATGGGAATCATGATGTTAAAGGAATCACTGAAGCTATCGAAAAAGCAAAATTAATTACAGACAAGCCTTCAATTATAAAAATTTCTACAACCATAGGTTATGGTTCTCCCAATAAATCAGATACTGCTGGAATTCATGGAGCAGCTGTTGGAGAAGAAGAAGCTGGATTAACTAGAGAGTTCCTAAATTGGGAATATGATCCATTTGAAATACCCGATGAAGTATATGCACATTTCAGGAAATCAATAAACAAAGGTGAAAATTTAGAGAAAGAATGGGATTCTAAATTTGAAGAATATCAAAAAAAGTATCCCTCTGAAGGAGCAGAGTTAAAAAGAATGTTAGAGGGCCAATTACCTGATAATTGGGACTCAGATCTTCCCTCTTATTCGCCTGATGATAAAGGTTTAGCAACTAGAAAGCATTCACAAATATGTTTGGGTGCTCTAGGTCCTAACCTACCAGAATTAATTGGCGGATCTGCAGATTTAACTCACTCTAATTACACAGATATAAAAGGCGAAACTGGATCATTCCAGCCACATAGCCCTGAAAAAAGATATTTACATTTTGGTGTACGAGAGCATGCAATGGCAGCTGTACTTAATGGTATTGCTTATCACAACAGTGGTCTTATCCCTTATGGAGGAACCTTCCTTGTTTTCGCAGATTATATGAGGGGCTCAATGAGGCTTTCAGCACTCAGCGAATTAGGAGTAATCTATGTCTTAACACACGATTCAATTGGTGTAGGAGAAGATGGCCCAACACATCAACCTATTGAAACTATCCCTTCTCTTCGTGCCATGCCTAATATGCTTGTTTTCAGACCTGGAGATGGCAATGAGACGAGTGGAGCTTATAAGCTTGCTATTCAAAATCGAAAAAGACCTTCTGCCCTTTGTTTAAGTAGACAAGGTATGCCAAATCAAGAAAATACTTCGATCGACAAAGTTGCTCTAGGAGGATATGTAGTTTCCGATTGTGAAGGAACACCAGATCTAATATTTATTGGTACTGGAAGCGAACTGAATCTTTGCATTGAAGCAAGTAAAGAAATTTCAAACTTAGGTAAAAAAATTAGAGTTGTTTCTATGCCTTGTGTAGAACTTTTTGAAGAGCAAGAAGAATCTTATAAAGAAAGTGTTTTACCTAGTAGTGTAAAAAAGAGAGTTGTAGTAGAAGCTGCCCATTCATTTGGATGGCATAAATATACAGGTTTTGAGGGAATTTGTATTACTATGGACAGATTTGGTGCATCAGCACCAGGTGGAGAATGTATGAAAAATTTTGGATTTACTGTCGAAAACGTAGTTAATAAGACGAAGGAAATTCTATAACTACTAATTGATAACTACACTGAAGTATTGCATTCTTCAAGCTTATCTTTTAGCTGATCAAGAGATTCATCAGAAATCTTTGAATTCATTGGACAATGTTTAGGGCCACACATTGAGCAAAACTCAGCCTTTTTAAAGATTTCTTCAGGCAGTGTCTCATCATGGTACTGTTTTGCCCTTTCCGGATCTAATGAAAGTTCGAATTGTTTATTCCAATCAAAGTTATACCTTGCATGACTAAGTTCATCATCTCGATCACGGGCTCCAGCTCTATGTCTTGCTATATCAGCAGCGTGAGCTGCTATTTTATAAGCAATTAAGCCTTCTCTTACATCTTCTGCATTTGGTAGACCTAGATGTTCTTTTGGCGTAACATAACATAACATAGAAGTTCCATACCACCCTGCCATCGCCGCCCCAATAGCACTTGATATATGGTCATAACCAGGGGATATATCTGTCACTAATGGACCAAGCACATAAAATGGGGCTTCTGAACATTCTTCCATTTGCTTTCTAACATTAAACTCAATTTGGTCCATAGGTACATGACCAGGTCCCTCAACCATAACTTGAATATTATGTTTCCATGCTCTTCGAGTAAGCTCGCCTAAGGTCTTCAATTCAGCAAGCTGAGCATCATCAGAAGCATCATGCAAACATCCAGGCCTTAATGAGTCTCCTAGAGAAAAAGTACAATCATATTTCTTAAAAATCTCACAAATGTCATCAAACCTTGTATAGAGGGGGTTTTGTTTAAAATGATGTAACATCCATTGGGCTAAAATCCCTCCCCCCCTACTGACAATTCCAGTAATTCTGCCTTTGACTTTCGGCAAATGTTCTATTAATAATCCAGCATGAATAGTTTGATAATCTACGCCCTGCTGACAATGTTTTTCAATAATATGAAGAAAATCGTCTTCAGTGAGTCTATCTATTGAACCATGTACACTTTCTAAGGCTTGATACACAGGAACTGTTCCAATGGGAACAGGAGACTCATGAATTATTGCTTGCCGCACTTCATCTAAATTTACTCCTCCAGTGGAAAGATCCATAACAGTATCAGCCCCATATTTAACTGCCAGTTTTAGCTTCTCTACTTCTTCATTGATATCACTTGCATTAGGGGAAGCACCAATATTGGCATTAACTTTGCATCTAGAAGCAATACCTATAGACATTGGCTCAAGATTCAAATGATTAATATTAGCTGGAATAATTAATCTTCCTCTTGCCACTTCTTCCATAATTAAAGAAGAAGGAAGATTTTCTTTTTTAGCAACAAAATCCATTTCTTCAGTGATATATCCGTTTCTCGCAAAGTTCATCTGAGTCACATTTTCTTTTCCAAGGCGAGGCTTAATCCACGAACTTCTCATAATTGATAAATTTTTTAAAAGTTTATTACTAAAGTTTGATCAAATCTTCACTTCCCTGCATCAAGGTTAATGATTCAGGTTCAAAGGGTATGATCTCAGCTAAGTTAAATCCCTAGCACCCCTAGTATTAATCTTATTAATAGCTCTTTTCTAAAAAATAGTCATCTCATGTTGCGTAAAAATAAACAAAATAATTTTATTTAACTTTTTGATAAGACTTTATCTTTTTTAAAATATTTTTCCTATCCAATTGTCTACTCATACCCCTCTCCAGAATAATTACAATCCCCATTAAGCCAATAGGTAAATAAAAAATCTTCCTAGAGTTATCCCTAAATATCAATCCTGTAGCAGATATTAGGATCATGAAAGGAGCCACAAAAGATAAAATTAATCTTTTATTGATTTTCATTTACCAATTGTATTAATTTTTTCATTGTTTAATTTTACTATGGATTCTGTTATGACTTTAATTCCAACAGCAATAGCTCTTTCATCTGGATCAAATTTAGAACTATGAAGAGGAGCGCATCCATTTGCACTAGCAACACCAAGCCTAAACATAGCTCCTGGAATCTCATTTAAAAATTCAGCGAAATCCTCGGCTCCTAATGATGGTTTTTGTAATTCAATAACATTTTCTTGACCCAAAACCTTAATTCCCGAATCTCTGAGAACCCTATTAATTTCATAATTATTATTAACTGCCGGAGTGATTTCTCTAAATATTACTTTTGCTTCAGCTCCGCAACTATTAGCTAAAGATGAGATATTTTCATTGAGCCAATTACCAATATTCTTAAATACCTTACGATTAGTGCATCTAACAGTACCAATTAAATTAACCTTTTCTGCAAGAACATTGAATGCATTGCCACCATTTATTTTCCCAAAAGTTATTACTACAGGATCTAAAGGGTCTAGCTTCCGCGTTATTGATTCTTGAATTCCTGAGATAACTTTAGAGGCCACCCAAATAGCATCAACTCCTTCATGAGGTCGAGCACCATGTCCTGATTTTCCTTTAATCTCTACGTTCAGTTCTCCTGCAGCTGCAGTTAAATTTCCCTCTTTAATGCCAATAGTCCCTACAGATAAATCAGGGTAGACATGAACTCCCAAAATATAAGTTAAACCATTAGTTGCACCATCCTTAATCATCCATCTAGCTCCACTGGCAATTTCTTCAGCGGGCTGAAAAATTATCCGAGTCCCAAAATTTAGTTTTAAATCCTTAATAATTTTTGCCACTCCCAATCCAATCGATATATGCAAATCGTGGCCACAGGCATGCATCACGCCATCAACTTTTGAAGAAAAACTTAATTTAGTTTCCTCAAATATTGGCAAAGCATCCATATCCACTCTTAAACCTATAATGCCTTCATCTAAGGGCCCAAAATCAGCTATAACTCCTGTCCTGCCTATAGATTCTCTAACATTCCAACCAATATTTTTTAAGAAACCAGTTATCAAGATCGCTGTTTGATTTTCAAGTCCACTTAATTCCGGATGTGCATGGATATGTCTTCTTAAATTAATTAATTCATCATTAAACGAATCAATTTTTTTATAAAACTGATCTCTATTCATTATTTATTTTAAATCGATAAAGTTCATTAAATCTTTAATTGGTTGTGGAGGCCATCTTCTTATTTGTTTTAACCATTCTTCATCACTATATCTAGGATCTAATTCAGTTACCGCTATCCAATTACTCTCTGCTTTACCAGATTCACCCTTTGACCAACTCAACGCTGTTAAAGCTGCCCTAGCATCTGCAAAAGTTGGATAACGTCTAATTAATTTTTTCAATTCTTTTTCAGATTCATCAATATTCCCCAACTGAAAATCTGCTAATGCCATACTTGACCTAGCCATGGCAAATCCAGGATTATATAAGGCAGCTTTTGAAAATAGATCTCTCGCTTTTTCCCAATTTGATGTAGATCCTTCAACATTAGCCAAATTATATAATGCAGAGAAATTTTTACTATCTAACGAAATAACGAACCTATAATCTTTTTTCGCTTGAGACCATAGACCCAATGCTTCCTCTGCTATTCCCCTGTTGATGTAAGGATCTATTTCACTAGGATTCAAACTTATTGCCTTATTTTGATCATCTATTGATCCCTTTACATCTCCCAATACGAGTCTTACATTTCCTCTATTACTCAAACCTGCAGCATCATCAGGATAAGAATCGATATATTGATTCCATTTTTGTAAAGCTAGATTAAATTTTCCGCCTGAACTTAAATCTAATGCATTTTGAAACAAATCCTCTCTCAAAGATAATGAATAGGATGGTGCAATATACAAAATATTCAAAAAAACAAAAATTAATAAAAAACAAACCTTAACTTTTTTAAAAGTTATCATTTTTTGAATCAATGTACTTTTTCCCTAAACCAGTCAGCAATCTTCCTCTAGGAGTTCTCGTGAGGAAACCAATTTTGATTAGATATGGCTCAACTACAAATTCTAACATTGAAGAATCATCACCCAAGCCAGCTGCAATTGAATCAAGACCAGTTGGAATATTATTGTTTTGGTTAAGAAACGATAAATAGTTTATATCTAAAGCATCCAATCCTTTTTCGTCTATTTGATAAGAATTTAAAGCTTTTTTTATTAAATTCGCGGAGATCTTATTAGATTTATTTACAACTTGAGCATAATCTCTAACTCGTCTTAATAATCTTAAAGCAATTCTAGGAGTCCCTCGAGATATCTTTGCTAAATCATAAGATGCTTCATCATCTAAATTGAGATTTATTAATCGGGAAAAATTCATAATTATTTGTTTTAATTCATCATATGTATAAAATTCAATTTTCTGAGATATACCAAATCTATCTCTTAAAGGTGCACTTATTGAGGCTAATTTAGTTGTCGCGCCAATCAGAGTAAACCTAGGAAGATTAATTGTTCGGCAACGTGCTCCTCTATTAGCACCGATAGTTAAGTCGAGTCTAAAATCTTCCATTGCAGAATATAACAATTCTTCAGTTAACCTATTTAAGCGATGTATCTCATCGATAAATAGAACTTCACCATCTTTTAATCCAAGAAGTAAACCTACAATATCTCTAGGTCTTTCAATTGCTGGCGCAGTCGCTATCCTACATTTTGTATTCAATTCATGGGCTATCAAAAAAGCAAGAGTAGTCTTACCTAAACCAGGCTGTCCATATAAAAGAGTATGCTCCATCGGTTCTTTTCTGAAAATTGAAGCATCTATAGCTATTCTTAAAGAAGATTTAAGTTGTTCTTGGCCAATAAATTCGTTTAAAGTAAGAGGCCTCGCTATGTTCAGATTTTTATTTCTCTTTTCTTCTGGAATTATTTTTGAATCAACTAGTCTAAGCTCTTTTTTACGAAGAGAAAATTCATTATCGCCTATATTGGAAGAAATTATTGCCATAATGAAAGACTAATTGCAATTGTTCTGAGTAGAAAGATTTTTCATAACTAAAATGACAAAAAATTCAAACAAAGTTAAACAAAATACTAATAAAGAAAATAATTTTAAACTTTTAGCAGAGAATAGATATGCAAAATTTCAATATGCAATATCTGAAACAATCGAAGCTGGAATTGAGCTTTTAGGGACTGAAGTCAAGTCCATTAGAAACGGAAAAGCAAATTTAAGAGATGGTTACTGTTCATTTAGAGATGGTGAGATCTTATTATTAAATGTTCACATTTCACCACATAAAAATGTGGGGTCTTTCTTTAATCATGATCCATTAAGAAATAGAAAGTTGCTACTACATAAAAAAGAAATAATAAAAATGAAATCCAATACTGAAAAAAAAGGAATGACTATTGTTCCGTTATCTCTTTATTTAAAAGGCTCATGGATAAAACTAACTATTGGAGTCGGCAAAGGGAAAAAATTACATGACAAACGCCAAGATGAAAAACAAAAAAGTATTCAAAAAGAAATAAACTCTGCACTAAAGAGATGAAATTATTAAGCAGAATTATTGCAACTATTAATCTAAACTGACTGAGCTTGGAGGTGGAGAAGGATCTGGATCTGCTATTAACATGTGCTGTAATACAGTTTCAGGCCTCTCACTATCTCTCCAGCGAATTTTGTATGCAGGCATTTTTGTACCTCTACTTGTAGTCTGCTCTACTGGTTCGATAACCCACCCTCTTCTTGATCGGCCTTGAGGATTTCTTTTTACTACTGCATCCGCGTGTTTGAAACGGAAACCAACACGTTCACCACTCATTTAAAAATTTCGTATTGGAATAATTAATCTATTTTACTTCATTCAAGGGTAATTTTTCATTTTTTTTAGAAGTTATTTCTGGTTTTAACAATGGGAAAGGGATTACATCTCTAATTGATGCGCTATCAGTAATTAACATAATAAGCCTATCAATACCTATACCTAATCCTCCTGTAGGCGGCATGCCAATCTCTAAAGCATTCAAGAAATCTTCATCTATACAGTGAGCCTCAAGATCTCCTTCATCTCTAAGAGATTGCTGTAGTTGCATTCTCTCTCTTTGATCTACTGGATCTATCAACTCGCTAAACGCATTTGCCAGCTCTCGACCAACAATAAATAATTCAAACCTCTGAACCATTTCTCTATTATCAAGATGAGGCCTCGCTAAAGGAGAAATTTCAACAGGATAATCGATAACAAAAGTGGGTTCTACAAGTTTTGATTCTACTTTTTGCTCGAAGACCTCATTTAAAAGTCTTCCCATAGTATTGACTTTATTAGAGAAATCAATATTCATACTTTTAACGGTTTTTTTTGCTGCTTGAAAGTCTCCACTGAAAGAATCAAAATCAATCCCTGTATATTTTTTGACAACATCTTTCATGGATATTCTTGACCAAGGTTTAGAAAAATCAATTTCTTTATTTTGATAATTTATAACTAACGAGCCACATGAATCAGCTACGATATCTTTAATTAATTCTTCGGTTAAATTCATCATATCGACATAGTCAGAAAACGCTTGATAAACTTCAACTGAGGTGAATTCTGGATTATGCCTTGTACTTATCCCCTCATTACGGAAGATTCTTCCCAATTCATAAACTTTCTCAAATCCTCCAACAACCATTCTCTTTAAATGTAGTTCTGTAGCTATTCTTAGATACAGCGGAATATCTAATGTATTGTGATGAGTTATAAATGGTCTTGCTTCTGCACCGCCGGCCTCAGATTGTAGGATTGGAGTCTCTATTTCTAAAAAATTTCTATTATCTAGCCATTTTCTTATAAAACTTATACATTTTGCTCTTGTTTTAAATACATTTTTTGAATTAGGATTGACTATTAAATCAAGATAACGTTGTCTATATCTTTTTTCAATATCAGTCAATCCATGCCATTTATCTGGTAAAGGTTGTAATGATTTGGATAGCATTTCCCATTTTTCTACTTTAATTGAAAGTTCACCTTTATTAGTTTTTTTTATAATTCCGTAGACGCCTATCCAATCACCAATATCTACTATTTCCTTGATATCTTCAAAGGTAAGGGATTGTTTTTTTTCTAAATTTAAGTTAATAATCTTTTTATCGAGATAAAGCTGAATCTGACCCGCTTGATCACTTATTGTGAAAAAGGCAATTTTGCCCATCACCCTTTTTGCCATCACTCTACCTGCAAGAGAAATATTGAAGTCTTCCTCTTGGCCATTTTCTAGATAATCAAATTTTTGAATCAGAAATTCTGTATTATGTGAAACCCTAAAATTTTGTGCATAAGGAGCAAATCCTCTACTAACTAGTGAATTAGCTTTTTGTAAACGTGCTTCTTTTATTTCAGACAAAATTTATTTTAATATATTTGTTTTATTTAATAAAATTATCAAACTATGGCTTAACTTGCCAAAGATGTTGCTGTTTCACCAACTCTCTGAGATGCATAACCAATTCCTCTAACAGTTAATATTAGTTCTGGATTTCTGGGATCTGGTTCTAATTTACCTCTTAATCTAGCTACATATACATCTACAACTCTTAAATCTGCTGCTCTACGAGGAGGATAACCCCATAACTGTTCTAAAATTTCTGCTCTCGGGACGACCTTTCCAGGCTCGTCAAACAATAGTTCTAGAAGGCTAAATTCAGTATAAGTTAGGCTAATCCTATCTCCTGCTCTTGAAACTTGTCTGCGATTAGTATCAACAACTAAACTTCCAAATTTCATAATTCCTTTACCTGAAGGAACTTCTTTAGTTTCAGTAACCGATACAGTTGGACCCATTCTTCTCAAAATGGTAGCTATTCTAGCCTCTAACTCTTTTGGGCTAAATGGTTTAGATAAATAATCATCAGCCCCTAAATCCAGACCTGCAACTCTCTCTGAAATAGCTTCTAGAGCAGTTAAGAATATGATTGGAACTACTGATTCAGCTCTAATTCTTCTACAAACAGCAAATCCATCCATTTTTGGAAGCATAACATCAAGAACTATCAAATCTGGGGAATCCCTGTGAAATGACTCAAGAGCTTCTTCACCGTTAGTAGCTGAATACACTTGATATCCTGCTAGTTGAAGCCTAGTAACTAATACCTTCAAAACTGCTGGCTCATCATCAACAACTAAAATTCTTGCTTTTGACATAGTTAAAAAAGATTTCTCGATATTTCAAAGCAAAGAACTATTGCATTGAATATTTATTCTAACAATTAAAAATATAACATTACGAACCCTCAAAGAGATATTCCTAAGATTACAAACATTTCTAATGATTTGAAAAAATATATAAATTTAATCAAAAATTTTTACATCTTAGCAAAATTTATAACTGTATTTTCCTTTTTGAAAATTTAAACATTTTTAAAAGTTTGGAGCAAATAAAGGGAGCAAATAAACCTGTCAAAAAAACTTCCGCTAAGATATTTTTAAAGCTGGGAAGCAACATTAAAGAATTACTATCTGAAAAATTTCTAAACAAAATTTGTAAAAAATAAAAAGTACCACATAAAAAACTTCCAAAAGAACAAATTAAACCATACCTAAAATGTCCTAACAAAATATCACTATGTAATTTAATTCTCCCAAACAAAAGCCCGCAAAAAATTAAGCCTGGTATTTGAGTAAAACTTTCATTTAAAGTTAGAGAATCTAAAATTAAACCTATAAACAAGCCAAATATTAATCCGCTAATTGATCCATTAATCATTGACCAAGGCAATAACCAAAATAATGGCCAATAAGGCTGAACCCCTAAAAATCCAAGCCAATTAGGATGCCACAAAAAAATAATTGGGATAAAAAGAAAGCTTATTATGGATAATTTTTTTGTAAAAAATTTATTCATTAAATATTTACTTTCAAAATTTGCACCCAATCAATTACATGAGGTTTTGCTAAAAGTGAAATTTTTGCAGTTTTTTTTGATTTCAATGTCTCATCTATAGATTGAACAATACCAATAGGAATATTTGGAGGTAATAACGTACTAGCGGGAGATGATGATACAAAATCTCCGACTTTAATATCAGCATCTTTTGAATAAAGTATTAGGCTGGGATAATCATCGCCTAAACCGACCAGTAATCCATTTATTTGCATTCTATCCACCCAAACGCCTAACTTACTTTCTGGAGAAGTTATTAACGTTACCGACGAAGTAAATAAAGAAGTATTCTTAACTCTTCCTAATAATCCACCCGGACCAATCACAATATTACCAATTTCTACTCCATCCTTTGAACCCTTGTTTAAAATTATTTGCCTCCACCAACTACCTGTTTTTCTCGAAATAACTGCAGCTGAAATATGTTCATCATTAGAAGATTCTTGAAGAGATAAGATTTGTCTTAATCTTATATTATCTTTTTTCAGAAGATTTAACTTTATTAAATATTCTTGGTCAATACTCTCCAGAACAATTTCTTTTTGAAATTGACCAGGCCAAAAAGGTCTTGAAATAAAATAATAAAAATCTTTATAGAAAGCTCCTTTTGATATTCTTACAAAAATCAAAAATAAAAAAATTGCAAAAAATAGCCAATTCTTCTTTTTATGCCACCAACGACTAGTAGAAATTCGTCGGATACCTAACATAACATTAATCTCTTATGGCATTTCTGATGAATTCTGGAGTATCAACAACTCTTTTAAGTTTTTTAAAATCATCCAACACCTCTCCACAACCATTCACTACGCAAAGCAGTGGGTTTTCTGCTATGTGAGTAAAAATTCCTGTTTCATCGCTCAATAAATCATTAATACCTCTCACTAAAGCTCCACCACCTGCAAGCATAATCCCCCTATCAACTATGTCGGCAGCAAGTTCAGGGGGGGTTCGCTCTAAAGTTCTTTTTACAGCTTCGACTATTTTGCTAAGGGTTTCAGCCATGGCTTCTCTGATTTCTCCAGATGTCAAAGTGACTGACCTAGGTAGACCAGATAAAAGATGTAAACCTCTAACCTCTAAAGTAGTTTTATCAAAATCATCATCTGGAAATGCAGATCCAATTTTAATCTTGATATCTTCTGCAGTTCTCTCTCCAACAACCAAATTGTGAACTTTTTTAAGATAGAGCGCAATTGACTCATTTATTTCATCGCCTGCTATTCGAACAGATTCACTCAAAACAGTTCCGCCTAAACTTAATACTGCAACCTCAGTAGTACCTCCACCAATATCAACAATCATTGTTCCAATTGGCTCAGTTACTGGTAATGATGCTCCTATTGCTGCTGCAACAGGTTCATCAATTAAATGAACTTCTCTAGCTCCCGCTAATCCAGCTTCTCTTACTGCTCTTCGCTCAACACTAGTAACTCCACTTGGAATTCCAATAACAATCCTTGGAGCTACAATCCCCTTACCTTCATTACATTTTTGAATAAATGTTTTTATCATTTGTTCTGCAGCATCAAAATCTGCAATAACCCCATCTCTTAGTGGTCTTACAGCTCTTATATTGCCAGGGGTCCTTCCAAGCATTAATTTTGCCTCTTCACCAACAGCTAATGGAATCCCTTCTTCTAAATCCATAGCTACCACAGAAGGCTCCTGTAAAACAACGCCTTTTCCTGATACATGTATAAGAGTATTGGCCGTTCCCAAATCTATGCCAATATCTCGAGAAAATTTAAATCTGTTAAAAATCACAATAAGAATTTCTTTTTATAAATAATATATCTATTTTTTGATAAGCTCTTGCAATTCTGACGTTTAGTTATGAATAGCACGTAAAACTTTGAGCAGAACCTGAAAATATGAGTAGTATTAAAAAAAAAAATTTATGCAAATTAACACTATTAATCTTGTTGGCAGAGCAGGACGAGAACCAGACGTCAGATATTTTGAATCTGGCAGTATCGTAGCAAATTTCACAATTGCAGTTAACAGAAGAAGCAGAGATGAAGAGCCAGATTGGTTTAATTTAGAAATATGGGGCAAGCAAGCACAAATAGCCGCAGATTATGTGAAAAAAGGTTCATTAATTGGAATTACAGGAAGCTTTAAAATTGATAGTTGGAAAGATAAAAATACTGGAGAAGACAGATATAAACCAGTTGTTAGAGTAGATAGATTAAACTTACTAGGCTCACGAAAAGACTCTGATAATAATCAATATTCCAATAGCAGTAACTCAAGTGAAATTCCTTTCTAAGCTCTATTTTTTTTTAAAAATCTAATAAGTATTTTTATAAAAAAATATAAGAAAATTAAAATTAAAATTGGCTTTATGACATATTTGATTTGATCTAAGTAAGTTTCAATGATCAGATAGTTTTCACCAAATAAATACCCTGAATAAGTGAGAAGTGCTACCCATATCAAGCTGCCAAATGTAGTCCAAAGCAAAAATTTTCTTAATGGCATAAGTTCTATGCCAGCAGGAACTGAAATTAAAGTTCTTATGCCTGGTACTAATCGGCCCCAAAAAACTAAAGAAACTCCATATTTATCAAACCACCTTTTACTTTTATTTAGATCATTAGAAGAAATACCCAGATATTTTCCGTTTTTATCTAGAAAATTTGAAAGTCTTTTTTGATTTACTAATTTACCTAAATAATACCAAGGCAATGATCCTAAAATAGTTCCAAGTAATCCCCAAAAAACTAATATATAGAAATTTAATTTATGTTGATAAACAAAAAAACCACCCAATGGCATTATTATTTCCGAAGGGATTGGGGGAATTATGTTTTCTAAAAACATAGCCAGACAAATAGTAAGGTATGCAATAGTTGAATTTTTTTCAACAGCCAAACTGATGTAATCAGGAATTGAAGTAAAAAAATTTACAAAAATTAAACTCAATCTTAGTATCTATAAAGTTCTGGTTTATAAGGTCCATCAACAGAGACATTAATATAATCAGCCTGCTCTTTAGTTAATTTTGTTAATTTTGCACCAATTTTATCTAAATGTAATCTAGCTACCATTTCATCTAGGTGTTTTGGTAAAACATAAACCTCTTTCGCATATTGCTCTGACTTATTGAAAAGTTCGATTTGAGCTAATACTTGATTAGTAAAAGAATTACTCATAACAAAGCTTGGGTGGCCAGTGGCACAGCCTAAATTGACTAATCTACCTTCAGCTAAAAGAATAATTTTATTTCCACTAGGTAGAGTTATGTGATCAACTTGCGGCTTAATATTGTCCCATTGATAATTTTTTAATGAAGCTACATCGATTTCATTATCGAAATGTCCAATATTACAAACTATAGCCTCATCCTTCATCTTGAGAAGATTTTCATGTGTTATTACCTGATAGTTACCAGTAGCCGTAACAAAGATATCTATATCTTGTACAACATCATCTAGGGTAACAACGCTGAAACCTTCCATTGCCGCTTGAAGAGCACAAATTGGATCAACTTCAGCAACTTTTACGATTGCACCAAGTCCACGTAATGACTGGGCTGAGCCCTTACCTACATCTCCAAAACCCATTACTAAAGCAACCTTCCCAGCAATCATCACGTCAGTTGCACGCTTTATGCTATCTACTAAAGACTCGCGGCAGCCATATAAATTATCAAATTTGCTCTTAGTTACTGAATCATTAACGTTGATAGCAGGGAAAGGTAAAGCATTTTGCTTTTGCAGTTGATAAAGTCTTGCAACTCCCGTCGTAGTTTCTTCAGTAACACCAATGATATTACTCTTAATTCTAGAATAGAAGTCACTGTCATTTTCCAACTTAGACTTAATAGAATTGAATAAAGCAATTTCTTCTTCATTACTAGGGTTATCTAAAACAGATAAATCTTTTTCTGCTTTACTTCCGAGTATCAATAAGCCAGTAGCATCCCCCCCATCATCAAGAATCATATTTGGAGAGTCTGAACCCCAATCAAGGATATAGTGGGTATATTGCCAATATTCATCAAGGGTCTCACCTTTTTTTGCGTATACGGAAATTCCTTGATCTGCGATAGCTGCAGCCGCATGATCTTGAGTTGAAAAGATATTACATGAAGCCCATTTCACTTCTGCACCTAGATCAACAAGAGTTTCTATCAATACTGCTGTCTGAATAGTCATATGAAGGCTTCCAGCTATTTTTGCACCTTTTAGTGGTTTTTCAGATTGATGTTTATCTCTAAGTGCCATTAGTCCAGGCATTTCTGTTTCGGCAATTTTAATTTCTTTACGGCCAAAATCTGAAAGGGAGATATCAGAAATTACGTAATTTGGTGTAGAGGTTTTAACTGAATTTGCGATAACCATATCTTGTGAATATCTTTTCTATTAAACTATAAATGATTTTTGAGTAATTTAGTGTTTGTTGAAAATTTAAAAGAGACTTTAAATTTAGGGAAAAAACTCTCACACAAATTAAATCCACAATCAATTGTTTTGTTACAGGGTCCAATTGGGTCTGGGAAAACTTCATTTGTCCAAGGGATTGCTAAAGGCTTGTCAATCTCTGAGGACATTACAAGCCCTACATTTGCTTTATCGCATCACTATAACTCAGGAAGAATTCCGCTAATTCACCTTGATTTATACAGGTTAGAAAATATTTCTTCAGCAAAAGAAGTTTTTTTTTCAGAAGAAGAAGAGGCAATACAAAGACAAGCCATTTTAGTTATTGAATGGCCAGAATTAATTGAAACAGTTATTAATAATTTCTGGAAAATAGAAATTAGTTACGCAAAAAATTATGGAAGACACTACGAAATAAGAGATCCCAAAAATTCATTAACCTTGTCATAATATGGCTGTTGCTCGATGGCGCCTTCACCAAGACAAGTTAATAATCCACAAACACCTGCGAACTTAATGCAATCTTCTATCTCTAATTCATTTGAAGGATAGCCAGAAGAAATTAATTTTGAAATAAAGCCAGCTAGAAAAGCATCACCTGCTCCAGTTGTATCAACAATTTTTTGTGAAGTAGGAGTTTCGGTAATTCCCTGCAATCCGTTGATGCTCCATAAAACAGGTTTTTCCCCATCAGTTATTATTACATCTGGTCTATTAGCCAATTGTCGAGATACTAGCGAGGGATTCTCATGCTCAAAAAACAAAGTTGCTTCTTCCTTGGCAAGTTTTAAAACATTTGCATGATTTAAAAATTTTTTGATCAAATTAACTCTTGCGGCTTTAGTAATTTCTGATGAAAAACTTGAATGATCCCAAAAGACCTCTCTCCAATTCAAATCAATAACTATTTTGACTTCAAATTTTTTAGCCTGTTCAATAATGAAAAAAATACTCTCTGCTGATATTGGAGATGATAATAAGTTTGTTCCTGTAACCAAATATTTTGTTTCTTGAAAAGATTCCTCCAAATTTAAAATTTCTTTTTCAAGTAATTTCTTACTAAGAACTTCATCTGCAAAGCATGAATGAGAACTTTCCTCAAAGCCTGAAAAAAAACGATCTCCAAATTGATCTCTATCTACGTTAACCACGCGAGTAGATGAATCATTATTTAATTGCAAAAAATCTAAATTAACGTCTAATTCATTAAATTGTGTTATGAATTTTGTTCCATAATCATCACTGCCCAAACTTCCTATAAATATTGAATCTATTTTTAATTTTCTTAAAGCACAAGAAACATTAGCCGGCGCGCCACCCAAAAAATCTGTATATCCTTGATTTGACTTATTTCTGATTCTGTCAATTAAAGCCTCTCCAATACATATGACCCTTTTCTTTTTCATAAAATGAAAGCTTTTTCTTAACTTAAGAATAATTTATTAAAAACGAAAAATTTTTTTTTGAATTAAAGTTTAATTAAAAAATTAATCATAGTGTCTTTAAATAAATCTGAAACTTGGAAATGGAAAAATTGGGAAATTTCTTGGTCTTTATCAAAAGAATCTACTTCTGAAAAAAATATTAAAATTTTATTAGTTCATGGATTTGGGGCATCAAAAAACCACTGGAGATATAATCAAGATTTTCTTGGGAAATTTTCTAACTGCTACGCAATTGACTTATTAGGATTTGGGAAAAGCAGTCAACCTAGTGCTTTACTAGATTACGAACCTGATAAAAAAAATTCAATTAAATATTCATTTGACTTATGGGGTAATCAAATATCAACATTTTGCGCAGAGGTAATTAAATCTCCTGTTTACTTAGTGGGAAATTCAATTGGTGGCGTTATTGCATTGAAAGCTGCTGAAATCCTTAAAGATTATTGCAAAGGTGTTATTTTGATTGATTGTGCACAGAGAACTATGGATGATAAACGTTTAAAGAAAAGTGATGTCTTAATGAATTTACTGAGACCCCTTCTTAAAACGATAGTCAGACAAAGAATAATTAGCAATACACTTTTTACAAGAGCTGCTAATCCAAAAGTTATTAAGAAAATACTTGAACAAGCTTACCCTACAGGAAAAAATATAAATAAAGAATTAATTGAAATTCTTTATCAACCCTCTCAAAGGGAAAACTCTAAAGAAGCATTTCGTGGTTTTATTAACTTATTTGATGACTATCTCGCTACTGACCTTTTCGATAAGGTTGATGCTCCAATCCAATTGATTTGGGGAGAAAAAGATCCTTGGGAATCTTTAAATGAAGCAAGAGAGTGGAAAAAACAATTCAGGAATATTAAAAGATTAGATATTATTAATGAAGCTGGTCATTGTCCTCATGATGAAGAACCTGAAAAAACAAATAAGTTAATGAATGAATTTATTCAAGAAACAAAGTAAGCTTCGACATTATCACTAAGTCTTCTCAAGCCTCTTAATCCATCTCGTTCAAGATTTCTTACTCGATCTCTACTTATCCCTAATACTCTTCCTATACCTGTAAGCGACATTGGCTCATCACCATCCATTCCGTATCTCATTCTTAAAACTCTACATTGCAGATCAGGCAATTGATGTAATAGAGAATGCAGATCACCTCTCATACAATCCATCTCTATTTGTTCGTCTGGTAAATCCTCGGCCCCTGCCAGTAAATCTAATAAAACAGTATCTTCGCCATCGCCAACTTTGGTTTCAAGACTAACTGGCTGCCCAGCTTTGCACATCAAATCTTTGACATCATCTTCAGGAAGCTCTACGTATTTAGCAAGTTCAGTTACAGTTGGAGTTCTAGACATTTCTTGACTGAGCTCTCTTTGACCTTTTTTTAATTTATTCAACATTTCAGTTATGTGGATTGGTAGCCTTATCGCCCGACTTTTTTCAGCTATTGCTCTTGTAATACCTTGTCTAATCCACCAGTATGCATATGTTGAAAATTTATATCCTCTTGCTGGATCAAATTTTTCAACTCCTCTAACTAGTCCTATAGTTCCCTCCTGAATCAAATCTAAAAGTTCCATGTTTCTTTTAGTATATTTTTTTGCAACGCTGACTACCAGTCTTAAATTTGCTGCAACCATCCTTTCTTTGGCTCTCTGTCCAGCTCTTAATCTTTTTTTAATTATGGAAGTAGATAAGTTTAATTTAGTCGATAATTCATCAATACTAGGCTTATCTCCTGTTAATTCAATAATTTCTAATTCCGCTCTTTCAACTTCCATGTATTCTTGAACTTGGCGACCTAGAGTAATTTCTTGTTCATGCGATAGTAATGGAACTCTTCCTATATCTCTCAAGTATGATCGAACTAGATCTACATCATTACTAGCTTTCATACTTGCGATTATCGCTAGTTTATTTTCACTTATTGTTTCAGAAGACATGAATATTGAATGATGTTTTGTAAACAATACCATTAAGAAATGTAAAGTTAAACAAAAAAATCCACAATTTTACAAAAATGAGAATAAATACCTACTCAAATTAGACTAATGAAGAGCCTAATAACCATTTTGCTGTACTGAGATAAATAAATACACCTGCAATATCAGTTACGGTTGTAATGAAAGGGGAGGACATTAAGGCCGGATCCAATTTCATTCTGGCAAACAACAAAGGAAGAATCGCTCCTGTTGTAGCAGCTAAAGTTGTTATGGATATCAAACTTATTCCCACAGCAGAGGCAATTAAAGGTCCTTCTCCTTGCCACCAAGCAAAGGGAAATACTACAAGCATCATAAAAACTCCTAAAATAGCACCTGTTATTGCCTCCTTAAATACTACCTTAAATGCACCAAGAGACTTCAGTTTTTGAGTACTTAAACCTCTAATAACAACTGTTGAACTTTGAGCACCAACATTTCCCCCAGTACCTATGAGTAGTGGTATAAATGCAGCTAATAAAACTATTTCTTTTAATATTTGATCATTCATAGCTATAACTTTTGTCGTTAAACCATTTGCTAAAACCAAAATTAATAACCATAAAATTCGTCTTCGAGCAATCGTAAACAGACTACTTTGAAAATAATCATCTTCATCGCCAGATTGTACTGCCCCCGCCGCATAAATATCTCTTGTTGCTTCTTGTTCTATAACATCAATTAAATCATCGACGGTTACTATGCCAACAAGTCTTTTTTCCTTATCAACGACTGGGAGAGCTAAAAAATCATATCGTTGTATTGCTCTAGCAACCTCTTCTTGATTCGTATTAGTAGCGATATTAACTACATCTCTTGTCATAACGTCTCCAATTGGCTTAGAAGGATCAGCAGTTACAAGATCTCTTAAAGATAGAATACCAGTCAAATGTCTTTCTTTATCAGTAACATATAAGCTATAGATAGTTTCAGTGAATGGGGCTCTTTTTCTAACTAAAGAAAGAGCCTCTGCTGCTGTTTGCATCTCTTTAAGATCTATAAATTCAGTTGTCATTAATCTTCCAGCAGTTTCAGGCTCATATCCAAGTAATTCAGCTGTTACTTTCCTTTCACCAGGACTAAGAGCAGATAAAAATTTTCGTACAACTTTTGCAGGTAATTCATCAAAGAGTTGAACCCTATCATCAGGAGACATTTTTTCAACGATTTCTAAAACTTCTCCTGAACGAAGTCTTTCTAATAAAGTTTGCTGAACTACTGGATCTAAATATTCATAAACCTCAATTGCTTCATTTTTCTTTAATAATCGAAATGCTAATGCCTGCAATATTAGTGGAAGGCTTCCAATAGCATCTGCAATATCAACAGGTTGGGAGGGCTCTAAAAGTAACTTCGCCTCATCGTAATTTCCCGCGATGAGCAATTCCTCAAGTTGAATAGTAATATTTTCTCTTGTACTTAAATCTGAAGATAACGATGTAACTGTTTCAAGATTATTTTCATTCATAAATATAATCCCTTATCAAAGTAACAACACCATTATATGAAATCTAAGTAATTTTTCTACTTATCCAGAACCCGAAAAGCATTGTGAATAGATTTACGATAATGATTAAATTAAAAAATATTATAAATTTTATCCAATCTCCTTGATTTAAAATTCTGTACAAAAAATATATAAATCCACTGAAGGATGTAAAGCAGGAAAAAAAACCACTCAATAAAATTTTTTCAGCTGAATAACTTAATCTTCTACTAACAAAAAAACCCACAAAAAATGATCCAATTATTGAAATAAAAAAATTATTATTTATTGTTAATCTTAAAAAAGTAGCTAGGTAAGCAGCTAAAAGCATATAAATAAAATTATTTATTTTCACTTTAAAAAAACTGAATAAGAAAATAACCTAAATAAAAAAACAGGAATGAAAAAATTATCACCATAAAATAGTGGGAAAATAATCTTAGGAATTTTCTATTTTTAAATAATTCAAATAATTGATATATAAACGAGGAAAATGTACTAAAACATCCTAAAAAACCACCATAAAATAAAACTAATATTTCATTATTAATAAAATTTAAAGCTACTAAAATTCCTAATAAAAAAGATGATAAAAAATTCACTATTGAAGTATTTTGAATATCACAACCTATACTTTTTTTTAAATTATTTTGTATAAATATTCTAAGTATTAATCCAAAAGTACTTCCGAGTAAAATTATACTTATTGCACTAAAATCCAAAATTTACATTTTTATCCAGCCTTTTAAAATCTTATTAGGATCATCTAAAAATTTATTAGAAGCTAATTCAACCCTAACCCAAGTTTCATTTTTGCTGACTTTCCAATTACGTAATACTGATAAAGTTGTACCTATATCAAGAACTAATAATTCCTTAGAATAAATTGCAGGACAAGAATAAAGAGAAGTATTGGAACTCAATATAATTTCCTTGATATTATTAGAGAACTTATTTTGATTTAAACTTTTTTGGATCCCACCAGCAGGTAATGTTATTGGAGCAACTAATGCAAAAGTGATTAAACAAAAATTCTTGAGAACATTATTAATCATATGTCCAAAGTTGCCATATCTAAATTGCTACTATGAGTTTCAATAAATTCTCTTCTTGGTGCAACTTTATCTCCCATTAATATATTAAATATTCTGTCAGCTTCGAGCGCATCTTCGATTTCAACCCTTTTCATCATCCTCGTTTGAGGATTCATAGTTGTATCCCATAATTGTTTTGGCATCATCTCACCTAATCCCTTAAATCTTTGGATATTATAATTTGCATTTTCTCCAAAGCCTTGAATTGTATCCTTTAATTGATTCTCGTTATAACAGTAATTATGATTCTTACCTCTTTCAACTTTATAAAGAGGGGGACAAGCAATGTATATAAAACCTTTCTCAACAAGTTCTCTTTGGTATCTGTAAAAAAATGTCAGTAATAAAGTTCTTATATGAGCACCGTCAACATCAGCATCCGTCATAATTACAACTCTGTGATATCTCAAAGAGCTCTCGTTAAATTCCTCACCTTTTATTCCTAATCCTAGAGCTGTTATTAATGACTGTATTTCTGTGTTTTTATAAATTTTAGTATCGTCAGTTTTTTCAATATTAAGAATTTTACCCCTGAGAGGCAAAATAGCCTGAAAATTTCTATCTCGTCCTTGTTTTGCAGAGCCACCAGCTGAATCTCCTTCAACTATATAAATTTCTGATTCTGAGGGATCTCTAGAACTACAATCTGCTAATTTGCCCGGTAATGTAGAACTTTCTAGAACACTTTTTCTTCTTACTAATTCTCTAGCCCTTCTCGCAGCTTCCGCTGCATTAAATGATTGAATTGCTTTTTCAAGAATCAAGTCAAAAATTCCAGGATTGAATTCCATATATTTTGTGAGAGCCTCCCCAATGAGAGAATCAACAATTCCCCGTACTTCAGTATTTCCCAATTTTGTTTTTGTTTGACCTTCAAATTCGGGATCTGGAACTTTTACTGATAAAACAACAGTCAAACCCTCTCTAATATTTTCACCAGCTAAATTTTTTTCAATATCTTTTCTTTTGCCTCTCTTTTTTGCAAGATTATTGAAAGTTCTTGTCAAAACTGTTTTTAGCCCTTCAATATGAGTTCCCCCATCAATAGTTCTAATATTATTTGCAAATCCTAAAATATTATCTGAATATACATCTGAACACCATTGCAAAGCTGCTTCTACATATACATTTTCTTTCTCTGAGTCAACATAAATTATTTCAGAATGAATAGAATCTTTTTCAGCATTCATATATTCGACATATTCTTTAATACCTCCTTGATACAAGTAAATTTCTTCTTTAAAAGAACCATCTGATAATCGATTTCTTTCATCTCTAAAAACAATTTTTACTCCGCCATTAAGATAAGCTAGCTCCCTTAATCTAGATGAAAGAAGAGCATATTCAAATTCAATTCCTCCAGTAAAAATCGTTGTATCGGGTTTAAAGCAAATAGTTGTTCCTTTCTTAGAAGGTTTGCCAGTCTGCTTTTTAGTTTCTAATTCACCCTTTGACACACCTTTTTCAAATCTTTGATTAAATTCGCTTCCATCCCTGTAAACAGTCACATTAACCCATTCGCTTAGAGCATTAACTACAGATATTCCTACTCCATGCAAACCCCCTGAAACTTTATAACCACCACTGCCAAATTTACCTCCTGCATGAAGAACAGTTAGTACAGTTTCTAAGGCACTTTTACCTGTTCTTGGATGAATGTCTGTTGGGATACCTCGACCATTATCAGAAATTACAGCAGAACCATCTGCTCGAAGAATTATTTCTATGTGATCACAATGTCCTGCAAGTGCTTCATCAACCGAGTTATCAACTACCTCATATACTAAATGGTGTAATCCCCTAGGTCCTGTTGAACCTATATACATCCCAGGGCGTTTACGAACTGGTTCTAACCCCTCTAAAACCTGTATCTGCTCGGCGCCATAATCATTTGAGATTATATTAGATCTTTTGTCCTCACTCATTTAATATAAAAAATATTAGACTTTTAAAAAATTAATTTTAAAAGATCTTTCATTAAACTTACCACTGCCATAAGATAAAGGCTCGAAGTCAATGAAAAAATTAATCACTTTAATTATATAGGTAAAATTTTTTTCTTCAGAAATTCATATGTCTTCGTATCTACCTCATGTAATAATTTTAATTGGGCCTACTGCAAGTGGCAAAACAGAATTAGCTATTGAAATTGCAGAATATTTTAAAACTCATATACACAATATCGATTCAAGGCAAATTTATAAGTCCATGGATATTGGAACAGCCAAGCCATCTAAAATACAACAAAAAAAAATAAAGCATTTTTTAATAGATATTGAAGAGCCAATTAATCTAATCAATGTAAAACAATTTCAAGAAATTGCTCAAAAATCTATTGAAGGAGAAATTAAACGAGATAATCTACCTTTTCTTGTTGGAGGAAGTGGTTTATATATGAACTCAATAACAAAAGGATTTTTTGTACCAGATGTCCCTCCTCAAAATAATTTCAGAAGACAATTAGAAGAACTTGGTCAGGAAAAATGTTGGGACCTATTAAAAAATTGTGATCCACTATCAACAAAAAAAATTAATTTTGCTGACCACATTAGAACAATAAGAGCTTTAGAAGTCTTCTATGTAACAGGTAAACCTTTGTCAACTCTGAAAGTTCAAAAACCGCCTAACTGGAAAATCCTAGAGCTTGGATTAGATAGAGATAATTTAAAAGAAAGAATTTTTCAAAGAACAAAAAATATGTTTTTATCTGGAATTATTGAGGAGACTAACCAACTTATCTCTAAATACGGATTTGATTTGCCAATATTAGAAACCATTGGTTATCGAGAAGCTAGGGATGTTTTAAATAATCGTTCAACAATTGACAAAGCGATTGAGATGACTGCGACAAAAACAATCCAATTTGCCAAAAGACAGAAAACTTGGTTTCGTAATAAAAATAATCCTCTTTGGCTTAATGACAAAAACCTGCTAAAAGATGCAATAATTAAAATAGAGTCTTTTTTAAGCTAACTTTATAAAAATAGATTTTGTTCATCATCCAATCAATTTATTTAATTAACTGAATGCCCCCACGCCCACGCTTTGACCGACGAGCTCCAGATAGAGAGCTACCAAATATAAATGAAAGAATAAAATACCCTCAATTGAGAGTCGTTGATTCAGATGGTAAACAATTAGGCGTCATAGATAGATTAAAAGCATTAGAAATAGCATCTCAAAGAGAACTTGATTTAGTTTTGGTGAGCGAAAAAGCAAGTCCTCCTGTTTGTAGAATTATGGACTATGGTAAATATAAATTTGAACAAGAAAAGAAAGCTAAAGAAGCAAGGAAAAAATCTCATCAAACAGAAGTTAAAGAAGTAAAAATGAGGTATAAAATTGACAAGCATGATTATGATGTTCGAATTGGTCAAGCTACTAAATTTCTAAAATCAGGAGACAAGGTAAAATGTACTGTAATTTTTAGGGGAAGAGAAATTCAACACTCAAATTTAGCCGAGACACTTCTTTTGAAAATGGCTAATGATTTAGAAGAGCAATCAGAAGTTCAACAAAAACCAAAAAGAGAAGGGAGAAACATGATTATGTTTTTAAGCCCTCGCAAAACTCCTCTTATTAAAAAAGATGATGGGTGATTAATTGCTATCAAAAAATATGACGAATGTTAAAGTGTCACTATATCAAAAATTAAATTAGTCAGGATTTTTCTAAAGTGAGATTCCATATTCAACAAGAAAGTGATATCCCAGCATCTACTCAACTAAATAATCAAATTTGTTTCGCAATTGCAGCAAGACATTATCCTCCAGGACACAGACTTCCCAGTACGAGGCAACTTGCAATGCAGACTGGACTCCATCGGAATACTATAAGCAAAGTTTACAGACAACTGGAATTAGATGGAGTTGTTGAAGCAATAGCTGGATCAGGTATCTATGTAAGAGATAATTTTACTAAAAAAGAATTTACAAAATCACTTTACTCAAAAGATAAAATAAGTAAAGCACCTGATCAAGAAGCAAAAAAAGTTATTGACAACTTAATAAGTCTTGGATTCACTTTACAAGAGACGAGAGAGATATTGAACAATGAAATTGATTGGCGTATTAAGTGCGGATCAAGAATCATAGTCAGTACTCCTAGAGAAGATATTGGAGCTTCTATGTTAATAGCAGAAGACCTTTCTACGACAGTAAATGTACCAGTAGAAGTTGTTCCTATGGAAGAATTAGAAAAAGTTTTGAGTAATTCAAATAATGGTACGATTGTCACAAGCAGATATTTTTTACAGCCTCTAGAAAAAGTTGCTAAGCAACATGGAATTCGCGCTATAGCAGTTGACTTGAGCGACTTTCAAAAGGAATTAAAAATTCTCAAGGAATTAAATGCTGGAAGTTGTGTAGGTATTGTTAGCATAAGTCCTGGTTTATTGAGAGCAGCAGAAGTCATTATTCATAGCATGCGTGGTAGTGAATTAATGCTTATGACGGCAATCTCAGACAATAACAGTAGATTACTCTCACTTTTAAAGGCTTCAAACCATATAGTGTGTGATGGACCGAGTTTATCAGTTGTAGAAAACACATTATTAAAAAATCGCTCTCAGTTGATGAGATTACCTCAAATAATATGTGCTAAAAATTATTTAAGTATCGAAACAATAAATCAATTAAAAAAAGAAATAGGAGTTCTTAATTAAACAATGGTGTTGAAAACTTTTAAATCAGATATAGAAATTATCAGAGAGAGAGATCCTGCCGCAAGAGGATTAGTAGAGATATTTCTTTGCTACCCGGGCTTTCAATCAATAGTTATACATAGATTTACGCATAAATTATGGCAACTAAAGATTCCTTTGATTCCTCGCTTACTCAGTCATCTTAATAGATTAGCAACAGGTATTGAAATCCATCCTGGGGCAAAAATTGGTAGAAGGGTTTTCATAGACCATGGAATGGGCGTTGTAATTGGTGAAACTGCTGAGATAGGAAATAACTGTTTGCTTTATCAGGGAGTGACATTAGGAGGTACTGGTAAAAGCCATGGCAAAAGACACCCAACCTTAATGGAAAATGTTGTAGTCGGAGCCGGCGCAAAAGTTCTTGGATCCATTACGGTAGGATCTAATACCCGTATAGGTGCTGGCTCAGTAGTTGTTCGAAATGTAGAGGGGAACAGTACTGTGGTAGGAGTTCCTGGCAGAGTAGTGCATCAAAGTGGTGTCAAAGTAAATCCGTTAGCTCACTCTGCCTTACCAGATGCAGAAGCTAATGTGATAAAAAATTTAATGGATAGGATAGACGCGCTTGAAAATGAAATTCTTAAATTACAAAAAACTCTACAATGTATAGCCAGCTCAGAATCTGTTGATATTTCTAAACTCGGTGAATCTCAAAATCTTAAAGATAAAGAAATTTTTGAATTTCTTGGAGATGATTAAATATTGATTTAATTTTTTTCATTAACGTCAGTTTTAGGTTGAAACATAAACATTGAATAAATAACATTTCGTCTCATATTAGTCATCATTTCGAGGAACATGTCATATCCTTCGTTTTTATATTCGATTAATGGATCTTTTTGACCATAACCTCTCAATCCGACTGATTCCCTCAAGGAATCCATGGATTGCAGATGTTCTCGCCATAAATTATCGATTTGCTGCAAAATGAAAAATCTTTCAGCTTCTCTCATTAATCCTGGACGAATCTTTTCTATTTGTGATTCCTTTAAATCATAAGCTATTCGCAACTGCTCTTGAAAATAGTTTTTTAATTCTTCTATTGACAGTAAATTAATATCATCAGATTTAAGATCATCTAATAAATATACAAATTCTTTGACTTTAGAAATTAATTGATCAATATTCCATTCTTCAGGAGGAAGATCAGGATTAATATAAGCATCTACAATTTCAATCATTGTCCTTTCTCCATATCCTATTACTTGGTTTTTCAAATCAATTCCTTTCAATACTCTTAGTCTTTCGCCATAAACTGCTTTTCTTTGATTGTTCATTACCTCGTCGTATTCAAAAACTTGTTTTCTAATATCGTAATAGTAGGTTTCAACTTTCTTTTGAGCACTTTCTAAAGACCTAGTAAGCATTCCTGACTCAATAGGCATATCTTCATCAACTCTAAAAGCATTCATTAGATTTGCTACTCTATCACCTCCAAAAATCCTTAATAAATTATCATCTAAAGATAAAAAGAATCTTGTACTGCCAAGATCACCTTGTCTTCCTGCTCTTCCTCTAAGTTGATTATCCACTCTTCTTGATTCATGTCTCTCAGTACCAATGACATGTAAACCGCCAGCTTCTCTTACTTTTTCTTCTTCATGAATCAAAACTTTTTCATATTCTTTTTTTACATCAGACAAAGATTCTCTCAAAAGCTTTATCAAGTCATCATCAGTTGGTGCTTTTTCTGCAGCTGTAGCAATCCTGTCATCAAGCTCCAAGTCAGAAAGTTGTCTATCTCCCCAATTTTTAACAAGCTCATCGGATAAAAGAGAGAGTTTCTTTTCAATAACTTCATCTAGTTTGCAGGGGAAAAGACTAGTTGAAGAATTTGCAATGTTCTTTTTCAAATTTGAACCAGCTTTTGTAGAAAAACCACTCTTAGATTTTGAATTTTTTTGTTTAGGTATGGGTGGCTTATGCTCATTATCAGGCTTGACTAATAAAGGAATTAAAATTTCTTTTAATTTAAGCCTTGCCATATAGTCACTATTGCCGCCAAGAATTATATCTGTTCCCCTTCCAGCCATATTAGTCGCAATAGTAACAGCCCCTGCTCTTCCTGCCTGAGCAACAATTTCTGCCTCACGCTCAACGTTTTCTGGCTTAGCATTTAACAAATTATGCGGGATTTTTTCGGCAGTTAAAAGTGAACTTAATAATTCACTTTTTTCAACACTTGTTGTACCAACTAAAACAGGTCTACCATCTCTATGAATTTGTGCAGTTTCTTTAGCAACGGCTTTCCATTTACCAATCTCTGTCTTAAATACTTGATCAGACCAATCTTGTCTCTTTCTTATTTGATTTGTCGGTATAACTGTTGATTCTAATTTATAAGTTTTTTCAAATTCAACCTCCTCAGTTTTTGCAGTTCCGGTCATTCCAGCTAAACCAGGATATAAAAGGAAAAAATTCTGATAAGTTATGGATGCTAATGTTTGAGTCTCAGGCTGAATTTTAAGACTCTCTTTCGCCTCTATTGCCTGATGTTGTCCATCACTCCAACGTCTTCCAGGCATTACCCTACCAGTAAATTCATCCACTATGACAGCCTCATCATTCTTAATAATATAATTCACATCTTTAATAAATAATTCTTTGGCTTTTAAAGCGTTAGTTATATAATGCGCCCAAGGATCTTGAGGATTATATAAATCATTTACTCCCAAATACTCTTCACATTTTGCAAAACCCTGATCAGTTAATATACAACTTCTCTGTTTTTCATCAACTTCATAATCGCCTTCTGGATCAATTCCATCTTTACTCAATTCTTTTGCTTTGACTAATGCCAGAGATAATTCTGCAGCTTTTTGATATTTTTCTTGTGGTCTTTCAACTTGGCCAGAAATGATTAGAGGCGTTCTTGCTTCATCAATTAAAATTGAATCAACCTCATCAATTACGCAGTAATTAAATTTTCTTTGAACTACCTCACTAATATCAGTAGCCATATTATCTCTTAAATAATCAAATCCTAATTCCGAATTTGTTGCATAAGTTATATCGCAATCATAATTTTTCTTTCTCTCAACTGGATTCATATCTTGCTGAATCAAACCAACAGATAAACCTAAAAAACGATGAACTTGTCCCATCCACTCTGCATCCCTTCTAGCTAAATAATCATTTACAGTAACAACATGAACGCCTTTCCCCGTAAGAGCATTTAAGTAACAAGGTAATGTTGCGACAAGAGTTTTACCCTCTCCAGTCTTCATCTCAGCAATTTGACACTCATTTAAAACCATCCCGCCTATTAACTGAACATCAAAATGTCTCATATCAAGAACACGTTTACTTGCTTCTCTCACGATTGCAAAGCCTTTTGGAAGAAATTCTTCTAGGAGTTCTTTTTGTTTTTTAAAATCTAATTCTGCTGAAATATTTGATTTAAGATTTTGAGTTTCTTTTCTCAGCTCATCATCAGTCAATTGAGAAATTTCTTCTTCTAAAAAATTTATCTCTTCAACTATTGGTTGATAGCGCTTTAACTTTCGTGTATTCGGATCTCCCAACAAAAGTTTTAGCATAAGTCAAAGTCCTTAAAAAATTTATCTTATTACAAACATTATAAATTAGTGCGTTACAACAGAATGAAGAAAACTATTATCTCTTTATTTTATATAAGCGATCGATTAATGTATTTAGATTGAAGTCACAAAAATTACCTAGCCGACATCACTTTTCAAAAATCTTTTTAATAAATGAAAGAAATATCTCTAATTAAACATGCCAAAGGAGCTTTAGGGTTAAGGATTTTTGGATTAGGTCCTAACCTTAAACCAACAAATGGATTAATTAAGCTACAAAAATTACTAGATACCAATGCTTTCTGGGCAAAAAATAGAACAATTAATGATCTCAAAAAATGTCTCGCTAACAGTGATGTCGTAATAAGTCTTTGGGTTGGTAAGGAAATAGTTGGTTTTGGTAGAGCTTTAACCGATGGGATTTACCGCGGAGTACTTTGGGATATTGTTATAGATCAAAATCATCAAGGCAAAGGT
>QCIH01000004.1 GCA_003216795.1 Prochlorococcus sp. AG-402-K16 | reverse complement strand
GGTAAAAAGTATGAGTGGAGTTTAAGATTTGTTTTTGAAAGTCAAGATCAAACTAGATCCTTCGAGATGTATTGGCCGATACCAATAGCACAAAATTTATTTTATGAAATAAAAAACATGTGGGAATCAATGGATTAAAAGATAAATAAAATTGGAAATTTTAGAAAATATTTCCCCCTCCAAAAAAAAATTTTTCACAACTTTTCCACAGTTTTTTTAAAAAAAATATCTGATGATCTAAAGCATGTGGAAAACTTCTGATTTTATATAAATCTTTATATTTAAGCAAGATTTAAATTTACAAAATTGATTTCCATGACTCCCTTATTTATGACTGAATTCTCATTATTCTATAACCTGAGACTGTCTCTTAATGATGCTTGTTGACGATTCAGTAATTTTGGAGAAAACTACATCTTGTAGATTTAAATTTCCAATAAAGTTTTTTTAATATGCAAGAGTTAAATTACGAAAAAAATTCAAAAGTATTAAGTCATAAAGATGAAGTAATAAGTTTCAAATGTGAACTTCAAGAAAATCTTCAAAAGGCTATGAAAGAATTCGTTGAGCAGCATCCAAACTGGGATCAATACCGGATACTACAAGCAGCTATTGCAGGATTTTTGATGCAGAAAGGATTTCAAAATAGGGATTTAACAAGACTCTATATTGGCAATATGTTTTCAATGAGTTTTGAGGATTAAAAATTTTTATATTTTTTCAAGCAGTATTTTTGCTATATCATTTCTAACGGGTAATATAGATAACCTATTTCCTTTTTTTACAACTAATAACTCCTCTTCATTAAATAAAATCTTCAATTCAGGTAAACTTAAAATCTTATTTGACTTACTTTTATATTTTACTTTTACACAATCCCATCTCGGATTATCAGGTTTCGATTTTGGATCAAAATATTTTGAATCTTGATCAAATTGAGTAGGATCCACAATATTTAGATCTATTACCTCCATAAGTCCGACAATACCTGGGGGTTTACAGTTCGAATGATAGAAAAAAACTTTATCTCCTTTATTCATTTTTCTCATGAAATTTCGAGCCTGATAATTTCTTATTCCATCCCATAAAGTTACACCGTCATTTTTTAAAGTATCTATGCTGTAAGCATCAGGCTCACTTTTCATTAGCCAAAACTTTTCTTCAGTCATATCAAGGGAATTGGAGGAATTTATCTGCTAGAATTTTGCTAGAATCAGATTTTTTTTAATATGTTTATTATCCATCAAAGTCACAATTTAGGAAAGTAATGGGTGGCATGGGGGTGCATAGGACCGTGCTGCATCGTATATATGATCTGATACATTTCTGTTAAAAGTTTACGGGTACAACCTTTCAATAGCTTCTTTCTGTTCTTGCTTTTTTATGTCTTCAGCATCTAAAACAGGGCACGAGTTTTGATTTAGTGATAAGAGGAAAGTGCTTTTTTTGAATAGTTTGAAAAGTGGTGTAAGTAATAAGTTTTTCATTTATTCCCAAGTTTTCATATCAGAGAAGTCGCTTGCTATTGCATGAAGCATCCCTCCTACAAATGATCTAGGGCAACCAAGTTTGTTAACTAAAACTTCTGATTGTTTTTTGATATCTTCCCATGTAGGTCTGATATCCTCATTTATTTGTTTAAGGCTAGGTTTAAATTGTTCTGAATCATTCATATTAAAAGGTATTAACTTATTAAAATTCAAATGATAGTAAAGAAAATCTCATTTATTTAAATAAATATTCAATAAAAATTACAAAATAAATTCTTTAGAAATTATTCTAAGCTGATTTAAATTGAGATTATTTAAATAATTATTTGCAATCAATTTTTCCTCATTAATTTCGAGATCTTTAATCTCAGAAATAATGCTATTAGATATTAAATCAATTAAATGTTCTTTATCCATGACTTATATATAAACCCAAAACAAACATTAATTATTTAAAGTCTTCAACTCAACATATAAGTAAAAATACTCAGATAATTATAAAACCCATAGGTTCGCTAAATCACTTTAGATGATTGGTATGGGGTGCACGCGAATTATCAGCTACTCACACTTGAGCTTTTTATGTAACATAATAAGTTTACATAAAGTAACAATTAAATGAAAAGACTTTTTCCTTATATAGCTTTTGCATGTTTAACTGGTTTTACGGCTACGACCGGTTTACCAGTCATAGCAGGCGGTTGTAGTAGCCACATAAACAAAAAAGCTGAAATCAAATGTGCTGAAGATGATACTGAGTGTCAAATTGAAAAAGCTGAAAAGTTTGATTTAAGAGATTCTCTCAAGTCATAAAATCATGACTCAAATCGGTTTTTTTATGAACTCTGCTCCAAGAGATTTGATTGAGTTCACATTCTTTTCGGCTGTTGGTTTTACTTCAGGATTATTGGGATTAATTTAGTTATAGAAAATTGACCCATTCTTTTTTTCTCCTAACCTTTTCAAGTCTTTCTTTCTTTTATGTGATGGCTTGCTTATGGAGAGATTTAATTAATCAAAAGTAAAAAATATTTTTTAAATTACCTTTTATAGATAAATCTTTGTATGTCTTCGAATAGATTAGTTTTTGATTTAAAAAATCCATTACTTTTTAAATAAGATTTTCCTTTTTCTATATTTTCAATTCTTTTTTCATAAGAATTTTCATCTAAATTTTTTTGCATAAAAAAATAGTCGGACTTTTATTTTGAATAATGCTCACAAAAAAGCGGTTACCTTAAATACAAAATTTAAATTCTTTTTTGAATTGCTTTTCATTCAAACTAAAAATCAAATAAAAAGTTTCTTTCTTAAATTTCTAAGACTCTTTTGATATCTTGTTCTTCATGTTCTCAATATTATTAATTAATTTGTCTAACCATTCTGTATTATCTTTTGGTTTTAGATATTTAATTTTTGGTTGATTAATTTCAAGAGTCGAAAAATCTCCACTCATAAATTCTCCCTTGTATATTCGTTTAACTACCTCTTTGTTCTAATTGATTTGAACAAAATACTGCGTATCTAATGTGTGCGGTTTGATGAACATATTGGTACGGAAAGAGGTATCTTTTTTTTAGCCATTTAAATCTATTGCTGACTTAGATTAAAAACATGGTTGTCATGAGTCGGTTGCGTTGCTCCAACTGAAATCAACCATAAACTTTAAATTGCATTTAATAAAATGACTTACTACAGTTGCTTTGATCAAAAAGGAAACATAATTGCTCGCTGTCAGACTAAAGAAGATATAAATGTTCTTAAGAAAATGGGCAGACCAATAATGGAAATAAAAGAAATGAAAAAAGAGGAATCAGTTGTTTGTTCTTTAACTGGTAGTCCATCCGATTACAATGAAGATTATTAAAAGTATGACTCAAAGAACACTTCAATTAAATCAACATGGGAGATCAGTAGTTCTTTTGTTGGTTGCATTGAATAGCATTTGTACTTTCTTTTCTACTTTTGAAAAAGCATTTACTAATTGTGAAAGAGTGAGATAAAAATATTTAGTTATTTGTGGATTAACAGTAAATCAATAAAATTTAAGACATAAAAAAAGACCCTGTTATAGGTCTTTTTTTAATGGTGACGACAGAAAGGAGATCTGTTTAATAATCAGATTAAGAATTTTCTTAGAAATTAGTTTTGGAAGTAAAAGTGATTACTCACTTCTTCATGCTTTACAAACGTCTCAATTTTTAAGATAGCTCAGAATTAATCCCGAAAGTTTAATTTATGATCACTTAACTTACTTTCCGTAAAGGTTAGAAAAGTTAATTTACCTTGGTATTGCAGACCATTGGCTAGTGAAGATCTAGTTGGTCAACCTTGGTCGAGTCGATCACCAGAACTGTCTTATAGGTAAAGTAATCGGTCTCAAATATTTTGCATGAATCCTAAAGATTGATTTAATCATGATTAATTAAATCTTTAATCATCACACCACATCATATCTTAGTAAGCATTTTATTTATTTTGTTTTACAAAGAATATAAAGCCAACCAAAGAAAGTAGCAAAAGCAATTATTAAAGCAATATTGTTATTCAATGGACTTAAATATCTTTCTATTGAAAGTGGCACATGGAGAATAACAAAATACCAATATAGAACAGATAGTAATCCAAACAATAAAGCTAGAAGAATATAAAAAGGCAGGATATAAAATCTTCTTTTTTTTATTCTTTCCTCTGTAATATTTTCGGCTAAACCAATTCTTGACCAATAACCACCATTTAATTGAAGAAAAAACTTTAAAAATATTCCGTAAATATTTATAAAAAACCTAGATAAAGCAAATAACGGTGAAATTATAAATCTTTGCATTACTGCTTTAAAAATTTAATTTGTTCAGTTATGGAAATCTGGCTTATATTATTAACTTTTTTTTCTCTATATTTCGTTAGGAAAAATACCATTGAGCTAAAAACAACTAAAAATCCTATTAATGATATTCGATAGAAAAGGTCATCAGACATATCAAAAAAAGCTGATCTTTTAAATTTGTTTCTCATCAAAAAAAGAGGGTTTTATCCCTCTAAGTTTAGATCGACTGTCAATCAAGTTATTTTTACTTGTGATGAGTGTGTTTCTTAGGTATAAGTGGTCTAAGGACTTGTCCTTTTCGTAAGGACTTGAGCCTAGCGGTTTCAAGGTTAACCCCGCACTCCTACACACGAGTACAAAAACCTTTTTAATTAATGCAGATTACTTCCAAGACACTTAGCTTGCTACTTAATGTAGTTTTTGTGCTTTGTGTCTTTGTCATTTGAAGACTATTCATCAAAAGAGATTAATAGTTTCAGGGTTTTCTTACTTCGAACCGAACTCAATATCGGTTAGTTTTTTAGTCTTTAAAAGTTTGAGTAAAGTTTGAGTAAAAAATTACGATTCCCTGAAATCCCAGTAATAGCTAGACGCGCTCACTTTTCATTAGCCAGTAGCTTGGTTCCTGTTGTGGCATGGGATCTCAGTGAAATTATGTAGTTCGAATGAAGTTAGAATATCTATCTAGATATAAATTTATTATCTATTAAATAATCAATTTAGGAAAGAGATGGGTGGTATGGGGTAATTAATTCTTTAAATAAAATTGTTGTATAACTTATTTGCGTATAAAAATTTCTTGATAAATCAAAAATAACATGAAATAATTCTGTTTTATTGAGTCTTATGGCACTAATTCCTTTTAAATCAACTGAAAAACAAGGTAAAGCTAATAGTAAAAGTATTCTTAGCCTTGCTCTATTGATGTTCTCATTGGTAGCTTGGATGTGCTTATTCAGGTAAAAAAATTATGACTAAAAAAGAAGGAAAAGAATTAGCTACGGTAAAGGTTTATCTTAATACTGGAATTATTGCAGGATTAATTGGGGTAGGTTTTATCGCTTCAACTTTAGTTTTTGGAGTATTACTTCTGGTTTTAAAATAATTGTTTAAAAAAGATTTAAATTCTTTTTCATTAGATTTCGAGAAATCATATGAACAGATTGATTTAACATCAGATTTGAAAATTTCTAAAAATTTTTTCTCGTCTTTTATGTAATTATCAGGAATAGATGAGAAAAAATATTCGTATTTTAAGGTTGATTCTTTATCAAGACCTTTAAAAAGATTTTTTTCTAAAGAATCACAATATTTTTTGGCTAAATGATTATTGGCTATTTTTTCCTCATTACATATTTCTCCAAATATAGGCAGAGCATTTATAAGATTAATTTTAATGGTAAATCCAATTAAAAATGAAATTAGAACAAATTTCACTGATCTTCTTTTGGATTTAGGAAAGGTCTTATTTTATTTTTTAGTTCACTAAGTGGCTTTTCAATAAAATCAGGTTTTTTTAAGACTGCAAGAAAAATCCATCCTGCACTAATAGCAAGAACCATCCCTAGATAGGCAAAACCATAAATCATAAGTTCTTTAGTTAATTTGTTTTTTATTATGATTGTTTTTTGACTCCTACAGCTGGTTTAATGTTTTCTTCTTCTTTAACCTTTTCCTTAATGATTAATTTATTTTCGGTTCTTCCAAAATCATCTTTGCCTGCAATAAAGAAAATAAGTGCACTAATAAAAAAAAGTGCAAAAAGCAAAACTTCCATTTGTTAATACCATTTAATTAAATCCAAATTAATTTAGAGGTCTAATTTTAATCAACATCAAATAATACAAATCATGGTAAATTTAGTTCAATCAAATTAAAAATATATAATTCTTTAATGTCAATCTATTTAAATATTTTATAACCTAAAAGTGTTATTTATTTTACTATTGGAAACTTTTTTAAAGGATTATTTTTGTGATAATTAGTTTTGATATACATCATTTTAATTACAATCTACTAATTTAATCTTTATATTTAAGGATGCTTTTTTCTTCTTTATTTTATAAATTTTGAACTTGAATTAATCTTTAAAAATATTTATGGTTATTTAGTAATTAAATTTATAGAACATGGTAGGAACAATCAAAGATCCAACTTTATTTCTACTTTTGAGTAGTGTTGGAATTTTACTATTTGGCTCAATAGGATATGGGATTTATACAACAGTTGGACCATCTTCATATAAGTTAAGAGACACAATTAAAGAGCATGCAAGGATGCACGAATTGGGTATTGCGCATGGTCACAATCATCACAACCATAATGAAGCAGAACATATTCACTGAGCAATATAAATGTATTTATATTTTTTTGATTCAGAATTAACAACAGAATTCTTCTTTATTGCAATCCTTTCTGGCGCATTATTATCATTCTTTATTTTTCTAATATTTTGGTTGACTAATCAAAATGCAATTTTTAAAAAGCAATAAAGTTACTTTTGAAAATTAGAAAAACGTCGATATGAAGTTTTAAGGAACTAAACATTGCTACATTTTTACTACATTTCTGTATAGGTTGAATCATTTTATACAGTCATTACTCGAAATCTATTTACATTAAGTAATATTTTAATACCAATTCTTAATCTTAATGGACTCAAATAAAGATATTCTCAACAGAGCCATAGGAAGACCAGCAATGATGGCTTTCATGGTCTTAGTGGGAACATATTTAACAACCGGTCAACTTATTCCTGGTGTTTATTAATGGAAAATAAAAATCAATCAAGAAATATTGATCCTCAAAAAATAAGAGCTGAGAATTTAAATGGAAAATTTGCTCTTGTTGGTCTAATTGCTCTTGTTGGAGCATACATAACAACTGGTCAAATTGTACCCGGAATCATTTAATTTTTTTAACGAATGTTTTATTTGAGCCAGCTAGTAGTGATACAGGCTGGCTTTTTTCTGAAGAAATTTATGTGGTTTAGTGATAAGTTTTCCATGAAAAGTTCGAATGAAGTTCGAATGGAATTTTTTGTAAAAAATAAAACTCTTGCTATGACTAGCAAAATGCATCTCGTTCCTTTTTCATTAGCCATTAGTTAGGTTCAGTCATATCAGGTGATCTTGGCGATTTTTGAAGCTTGGAGGACGTGTTATCAAAACTTTTTGTATAAATTTATTATCCATCAAAGTTCCTATTTAGGAAAGCAATGGGTGGTATAGGGGACATACGATCGTTATACATCTTTAAATATGACCTAAGATATTTCTGTTGAAATTTTATGAATATAACTTATCAATAGCTTCTTTCTGTTCTTGTTTTTTTATCTCTTCAGCATCTAATACAGGGCAGGTATTTTGATTCAGTGATGCAAAGAAATTCCTTTTATTGAATAGTTTGAAAAGTGGTGGGAGGAGTTGGAGTTTCAATTTTTATTGTTAACTAATCCAAAAATACATAAAAGAGGATTCACTATTAAAACAATCCAAAAAGGCGGAGGAGGTCCTCCATCAACAATTGTCCCAGCGTTAAAAGTATTGAATAGTGCTACTGCTAAAAAACAAAACATCACAGCTAATTCACCTAATAAAACTTTTCTTAAAGAGGCTTTATCTCTTATGGAACTACAAATAATCAATAAACAACCAATTCCTAAATTACTAGCTGCTACAACATCTGCAGTACCTCTAACAAGAAGCAATGTTGCAGTTGAAGCTTTGCCTGTAATAGTTTCCACAGAAAAAATCAGTAGGAAAATAATTAATAATCCCAATAAAATATGGAGTGCCCCAGTAGTTTTTAAAATATTTTTTAACTTCATAAATAAAGGAGCTAATTTCTACTTATTTTAGATCGACTGTCAATCGTGATACCCAACTTTAGAAACAATATTTCCTGAAACAGGGTCAGTAACTCCAAGTTCAGGAGACAACTCTTCCATAAATCCTCTAACCTCATCAAGGTGAGCAATCATAGCTGGTCTTTGAGCTGAAATAGCTTCTGCACTTTCCCAGATCCCAACAAAACAGTAATCATAATCTCCAGTTTTAGCGATATATCTTTGAGTCATTCCCTCAAAACTTGTTTTATCTATTACTTTGAAATACTTATCTACACAATCAGACTTTAATTTAAATCGAACAACATTCATAAAATTTTGAGCAGTCATAAAAAAAGAGGGTTTTATCCCTCTATGTTAGATCTACTGTCAATCAATTAATAATTAACTAATTTTCTCTTTCCATCTCTAGTTTCTACTCTATTTATTCTTAACCCAATAAACAGAGCCCATATCAGTGCAAAGACAATTGGTAAGAAAATGATCGCAAGTTTCATCATTTTTGTAATCCTTTTATTTGCAAAAATAATAACTTTTAAATCAATAAGAAAATATAGGTACTTTATCTAAACAATTAGTGTCGAGGTTAGATCGAGTGTTAATCAATATTAAAGATATAAATAAATTAGCTTTTAAAATATTTCCAAAGATATTTAATGTAGTTGAAGTTGAGAAAGAGGAACTAAAAGCGGAAGTGTTAAACGAAAGTGAAGTTAAAGAAGAAGCAGAATAACGTTGAGAAAAAGTTAAAAAAAGAGGATTGTCTATTCTCAAATGTAGATTCACAATCAATTAATAGCTTTTTGCTATGCAAGTAGTAAGCGTTTCATAAAAAAACAGCTAATGAAAATAGATTTTATTTAGGATATAACAACAAAATTTAGGGAGGATTAAATGTCTATCATTACCGACAATACAGTTTTAGTTCATATTTACAGCGGTTTAGAATCCAAAAATAAAATAACTTTAGGTTTATTGGTTGCCCTTACTGCAGAAAAAAACGATCATAAAGTAACACTTTTTCTAGCAGGAGACGGAGTACAAATATTAAATTGCAAAAAAGCTGGTGAAATAGTTGGTCAAGGTACTGGAGATTTATACGAACATCTTCAAAATTTAAAGAATTCAAAAATTACCATATATGTCTCAGGAATGTCTGCTAAATCTAGGGGTTACGATGAGAAGCTTCTAGATGGATATACTGCAGAGTTTGTTATGCCAGATGTTCTAGTTGAAGAATCAATTAAAGCGGATAGCGTACTTTGCTATTAAAAAAGGAGCTAATTGCTTATTATTGTAAGTTGACTGAAAATCAAAAATAATTGATTCAAGGTTCAAATTTATCCCTCAGCGGGAATTAGAATTGGAACATCTTTTGCTCCTATTGCTGCAAACCAAACTATTGCATTATCAGTTTTTGCATTACCCATTGTATGTTTTGGTGTCTTTGGACCGACTATAAAAGTATCACCTGCTTTATAGATAAGATCTTCCATCCCTTCTCTTTTGACAACTATCGTACCTTGTTCAACATTGCCTAATAATGGAATTGGATGAGAGTGGAGCGGAACTATCCCTCCTTCAGCCAACTCGACTCTTTGTAATCTTATTTCTGCTTTTCCTTTTGGGTATTTAAGAGCATCTCCATCCATAGTTTCAGAACCTACAAAGACTTCTTGTACATCAACAGGAGATTCTGCAGCTATAGAAATATCAGGGTTGATAAGCATTAATGCAAAAACAAATGCTATTAAAAAATTTTTAATCATGAATTTGAATTTCTAGAAAATTATTTAGACTTATAGTATTTATTTTTTTCATTTTTGACAGTACTTGATTTGACTTTTCAAGTGATTTAATCTAAAACCATTTTTTAAAAGTTTTTTATAAGGGTATTGAATTTTTATAAATTATTTAGTGCAGACACTAATCAAAATCATTCTCATGAAATTTATTAATTTAATTCTTTCATCAATAAATTCCAACCAATTGATGATGCATCCTTATGGAAGGATTCTCTTTCCTCGCACATAAAACCATGATCAGCTCCTCTAACTTCGACATAAATAAATCTCTCTTCTAAAGGATCTAGTTTTTTAAATCTTTTTTTAATTTCTAATCTATCTTGTAAGGGAATTAAATCATCTGAAGAACCACAAATGAAGTTTAATTTTCCAGAAACTTTTTCAAGCAAGTCTATAGGTGCAAAATTAGTATCGGTTCTTGGTGCAGTTACTCCTGCCCCATAAAAACAAAATGTACTATCTATTCCTTTTAACGAAGAAGCTATAAGTGCTGCATGACCCCCAAAACAAAATCCAATAATTGAGATTTTCTTTTTTGGATATTTTTCTTGAACCCAATTTATGGCTGCGGAAACGTCTTCAATAATATGTTTTAAAGTGGTTAAATTTTTATGGTGCCTTCCTAATTTCAATTCTTTTTCGCTATACCTCAAATCTAATTTTGGAGCTGTTCTTCCGTAAAGAGGTAATGCTAATACAGATACGTTTTGTGAGGCTAATTTTTCAGAAAAACTTCTTATCCAGTGATTTATCCCAAACACCTCTGGTAAAACTATAGATATATATTTACAGTCAATACCTGAATCTACCCACCAAGATCTAAGAGGTAAATCACCACTATAAACTTTTGTCCATTGACCTTTCATTAGTGATTAAATAAAAAGTTTTTTTCAGAAAAAAGAGGGTTATGTTCCTCTTAGTTTAGATTGATTGTAAATGTAAAATTTCCTTATTCAATTTTATAAATTAAATCTTAAATTAAGTAGAGAAACTTATATAGAAGTTGTTTATGTATAAGTTATATAAATCAAATTAAGTAGTCTTTTTTACCAAATAAATGTACCTGTTGCTAAATACATATATTTGTCCTTGAAAAGCCTCTAAAAAATACTTTTTCTTGAAATAAAGATTGACAAGACATTCATAAAAAAAACTTTTATAAAACATTAACTTCTTTTATGAATATGTTTCTAACCAACAAGACTCGTTTAAAAATTAAGGATATTGTAAAGAGGATTTCATTAGATGAACCTGTAGCATTGGAAGAAAGAATTTATGTAGAAAAGCTTGCAAAACATAATTCAACTATATGGACATGGCTTAAGAAAGCCAATAGCTTGAGGAGATATGGTAAGCAAAAATCAGATGGAATAAATGGACTCATCCAGAATCTAGGCCTTGATGGCTTAGAAACTGAAAATCATTTTGATCCCAAAAATGATGATCTTGCTGATTGGTTTAGTGGATCTCCTGATTGGGTGAGGAGGAGCTAATTACCCTATCTTTAAAATGGATTCAAATTAATAATGAAAAAAGGGAACTTCCTCAACTTGTCTTGGAGCATAATCACAAATACCGAATTGCATACATTCCATTTGAGCATCAGTTAGTTTTCTCTCAAATGATAACGAATTAAACAAACTACCAAATACATGTTGAATTTTATTTTTAATTAGATTTCTGTAAGTCATAATTAACCTTCTTTTTAGGAATTATTTAGTATGAGTTATATATAAGAATCAAGAGTTGTAATACTTAAAATATAAATTACAAATTAATCAGTTTTAAATATTTCACTATATTCACAATCAGTATTTTTGCTCTAGGAAATTTCAATAAGCACCCCTATGTTGGACCCACTGATTGAGGGATAACTACATGAGTACGTTCAAAAAGAATTACTTTAAAGACACAAAAAAGATCAACAACACTCTTTGGTTGGATAAATTAATAAATCAACTTGAAAAAAAATCAAAGGGAGTTTGATCATGAATACATTTAGAAATAAACAATTCAAAAATGAATTAGATCCAAAGTATGCCTTTTATGATTGTCTTCGTAGTTGCGAAATTAAGAGTAATACTGAAAAGTCTCTAGAAGAATGCGTCGAAAATTGTGAACCTAGATTATTACAAGAGAATCTCGATGGCTAAAAATAGGAATTTAAACTCTATTCAATACCTATTTTGACCTTATAGATTTTTTATATAGATTTAAGGAGGGTAATCTTATGACTAACCTCGCAATTGAGCTACTACTTCTAATTTTAGTTTTAGTTAATTTTGGAGCGATCCTTACCGCTAAAATTTATTCACAATCAGTAAAAGAAATTCAACGTAAGAGATTATTTTGTAGTGAATCTATAAATAACCCATATTGTGTTTTTTGATAAATTAATTCCAAACTAATAACTTTTTAAATAGAAATCTAATATTAAAAGTTAAGGTCCACCAAAACTAAAAATAAGGTGTATACGGTACTTCTGTTTTTAATGAATCTCCGTAGTAACTTTCAGCTGACTTTACCAAGATCCAATAAATGAAATTTATAAATGATTTTTCCATAGGAACATCTATACCTTTACTAATTCAAATCAGAATTTCAGATAAAAACATCGTAGAAAATACTTAATTGAAGAGATTTAGATTTTCTTAATTAATTTGTGATGGTTAGGTTTGTATGAAATGCTACTAAAGCTTGTCTTATCAATTGATTTGGTAATATTGCTTATTGATTCCTGTAATTTCAAAAGATATATTAAATGAACAATTTTAATATAAGAAATTTATGAGTACTCAAAAAAGTCAAAGCCATAAAAGACAAGAGCAAAATAATACAGAATGGTTAGATGAATTAATCAATAAAATTGAAAATATGAAAAATAAAATATCTAATACTTTTTAACTAATTACTTCTTCTATCATTTATTCCGTTATTAAATATTTTAAATATTTTTGCAATTAAGCCTGCTGGCTTTTTTAATAAAGTTATGTATTTTATTTTTGCAAATAGTTATTTAACAATGTTTAAATGAGAATCTTTTAAAGCAAGTTTATGGTTCATTTTTATTTTTATTGACAATATTGAAATAAGTGTAAAAAGAATTTTTAATTTGTGACTACTGAATCATCTAAAAATCAAGACTTTATAAGGAAGCATCCCAGTGAAGGAATGGATGCTTTAGAAAAAGAATCAAAATTACCTCTTAAAGGATGGGAAACTGAGGTTGCCAGAGCAAAGGAATATGGTTTAGAAGGAGCAAAAAGTATTATCGATAGAAATATATCTACATTTTCAAGAGGAGAATTACCCCATTTTGCAGGTATCAATACTTTCATGAAAGCTCCATATGTTGAAAATGTAAATGAAGTGGGAAATTATGATGTTGCGATCGTTGGTGTTCCTCATGATTCTGGAACTACTTATAGACCAGGGACAAGATTCGGACCTCAAGGAATTAGAAAAATTTCTGCTCTCTATACTCCTTACAATTACGAAATGGGAGTGGATCTGAGAGAGCAGATATCTATTTGTGATGTAGGAGATATTTTTACAATTCCAGCTAATAATGAAAAAAGTTTTGATCAAATTTCAAAGGGGGTAGCTCATATTTTTGCTAGTGGTGCATTCCCAATTATTTTAGGTGGAGATCATTCAATAGGTTTTCCCACAGTTAGAGGAGTTTGTCGCCACTTAGGAGATAAAAAAGTAGGGATCATTCACTTTGATAGGCATGTAGATACTCAAGAAACAGATTTAGATGAAAGAATGCATACCTGTCCATGGTTTCATGCAACTAATATGAAAAACGCACCTGCAAAAAATCTTGTTCAATTAGGAATTGGAGGTTGGCAAGTACCAAGAGAAGGAGTGAAAATTTGCAGGGAACGAAGTACAAATGTTTTAACAGTTACTGATATCTGTGAAATGGGATTAAAAGAGGCCGCTGATTTTGCGATTGAAAAAGCTACTGATGGAACTGACTGTGTATATATTTCTTTTGATATTGATTGTATTGATGCTGGATTTGTCCCTGGAACTGGTTGGCCTGAACCAGGGGGTTTATTACCTCGAGAGGCATTAAAACTTTTGGAGTACATTATCAGAAAAGTTAATGTATGTGGAATTGAGCTTGTTGAGGTTTCGCCTCCATATGATGTGAGCGATATGACAGCTCTATTAGCTACTAGAGTTATTTGTGATTCAATTGCACATCTTGTATTAAGTGGTCAGCTCCCAAGACAATCTAAACCAGATTGGATTTCAGATAAATGTAATATGTCAGTTGATCAAAAATGGAGATAGATTTTCGTGCATGAAGTAGATATGACAAAATGCCTTATTCTTTCCATGGAAGAGTGGGCAGAGAAAAAAAATAAAAAAAAAATAGTTGTTGAAAAGATTCATCTTAAAATTGGGGAATTTACTTGCGTAGAACCAATATCATTAATAAATACTTTTAACGCGGCAGTCTTGGGTTCTTGGTTAGAGTCCTCTAAGATTAATATTGAGACAATACCTTTTGAAGGGAAATGTTCTAAATGCAATAGATTATATTTTCCAAAGAAAGAGAATGGATATAAATCTCCATGTTGCAATTTTAATTTAGAGGAAATTATTAGTGGGAGGGAATTAAAAATCGCATCTATTGATTTTAAAGAAAAGTAGAAATTTAGTATCTAGAATAAAAACGTATTTTCAAACATAAATGCATTTACCAATTTCAGACAAAATTGAATTAAATATTCTTCATCAAAATAGTCATCAAGCAGAGAAAAATAAAGTTAAGTTTAATAATTATAATTTACTTTGCTTGAACATAATGAGCAGTCCAGGTGCAGGGAAAACGAGATTACTTGAAATAACTTTAGAAGATCTTTCAAAAAAATTTCACAGTGCTGTTTTAGAGGGTGATATGACCACTAATCTTGATGCGGCAAGATTAGAAAAATTAAATATTCCAGTAGTACCAATTACAACTGGAAGAGCATGCCATCTCGATGCAAATATGGTTAGTGGAGGTTTGAAATTACTAGAAAAAAAAATAAATCCTGATTCACTAGATATTTTGTTAGTAGAAAATGTAGGAAATTTAGTGTGTCCTGCAGAATTTGAGATTGGAGAACATTTTAAAGTTGCACTTTTAAGTATTACCGAAGGTGAGGATAAACCTTTAAAATATCCAATAATGTTTAGAGAAGCAGATTTAATTTTGATAACTAAAGTTGATTTGTTACCCCATTTAAATTTTGATATTAACGAATTAAAATCGAACATAGCTTCAACTAATCCGAAGGCAGATGTGATAGAAATTTCTTCGATAACCAAGTCTGGATTTGATTTATGGCAAGATTGGATTAGTAAAAAGATTCTGAAATTTAAAAATATTTAATATTGATTTTAATTTTGATTAAGTAAGAGTAATCTCTTAAAAGTATCAGACATTACAACTTTAGATTTGCTTTTTCTTAAGTATTGATAGTACGTAATATTTTTTTCAAAATGTTTAAAAAATTGAGAGTTTTTGTTACCTCTTTGCTGGCTCTAATATTAGCGATTTCATTAAGTACACTATCAAGTCCTGCAGCTCCAAAAGGTGAACCAATCACTTTGGGATACAGTAACTGGGCAGGATGGTGGCCCTGGGCGATAGCTGTTGATCAAAAAATGTTTGAAAAAAATGGAGTTAATGTTCAGATGAAATGGTTTGATGGATATGTTCAATCCATGGAAACTTTTGCTGCTGGTAAAATTGATGGAAATTCGCAGACTCTTAATGATACTATTTCATTCTTGCCAGGAGAGAATGGAGGGGAAGTAGTTGTTTTAGTTAATGATAATTCTGCAGGGAATGACCAAATAATTGCAGATAAATCAATTAAAAGTGTTGCTGATTTAAAAGGTAAAACAGTAGCAGTAGAAGAAGGTGTTGTGGATGATTTTTTACTTGTTTTAGCTCTGAATGATGTTGGATTAACTCGAGATGATGTCATTATTAAAGGTCTTCCAACTGATCAGGCTGCAACTGCATTCGCAGCAGGAAAAGTTGATGCAGTTGGTGCATTCCCTCCATTTACAGGAACTGCAATGAAGAGGCCTGGAGCAAGAGTTATTGCTAGTTCAAAAGATTATCCCGGTGCAATCCCTGATTTATTAGCTGTAAGCGGAGATTTGATTTCTGAAAGACCAGATGATGTTCAAAAAATTATTAAAACATGGTGGGATGTAAGAGAATTCATGGAAAAAAATCCAAGAAAATCTGAAAAGATCATGGCAAAGCGAGCTGGGATCCCAACACGCGAATACAAACAATATAAAGGTGGCACCAGATTCTTTTCTTTGGAAGAAAATTTAGAAGCTTTTAGTGATGGGTTCGGTATGAAACATATGCCTTATGCAGCGAAACAAATGGCAGACTTTATGGTCAAGGTAGGATTTATTCCTGAAAAACCAGATATGAGTAAATTATTTGACTCTTCGTTCGTTAAAAACATCAATTAATTAATACAAAATTAAAATGGTTAGTTCGAAATTAATTAAGAGGGATAAATATTTTTTATCCCTCTTTTCATTTGGTAGTGAACCGAAAAAATTTAGTAAAATATTTCTTCAAATTTCCTCACTTTTGCTTCCCCTTTTAATTTGGACATTAGTTTGTCAATTAAAACTTGTAAGTGAAATGTTTTTACCATCACCGTTAGCGGTCTTTTATTCTCTTTTGGATATGGCTGAAAGTGGAATATTATTTGAAGATATTTTTGCAAGTACTGGTAGGGTATTTGCTGGTTTTATAATTGCAACAATTTTTTCAATTCCTTTAGGAATTTTAATGGGTTCTTTCCCTTCTTTTTGTGCGTTATGTGAACCATTAATTGCAATGCTTAGGTATATGCCTGCCGCTGCTTTTTCTCCTTTGCTTATTATTTATTTAGGCATTGAAGAGGCTCCAAAAATCGCTTTAATTTTCATTGGTACCGTTTACTTTAATGTTTTGATGGTTATGGATTCAGTAAAATTTGTACCTAAAGAACTCATTGAAACAACGCTTACTTTAGGAGGTGATACAAAAGATTTATTGATCAGAGTAATAGCCAGATATTCATTGCCAAGTATTATTGATACTTTAAGAATTAATATTGCAACTTCATGGAATTTAGTTATTGTTGCAGAGTTAATTGCAGCAGAAGTTGGTTTAGGTAAAAGGATTCAACTGGCTCAAAGATTTTTTCGTACAGATCAAATATTTGCAGAATTAATAGTTCTTGGATTAATAGGATTTGCTTTGGATATGAGTTTTAGATTGCTACTTAGACGTACATGTAAATGGGCTGTTTAAATGAAATTAGATGTTAATAATATTTCAAAATATTTTGGGGAAGGTTCAAATAGAAAAAAGGCAATTGAGGGAATAAGCTTTTCAATAAGTTCTGGCGAATTTAAAACTCTTGTTGGGAGCTCTGGATCAGGTAAAAGTACTATATTGAGGATTATTGCTGGGCTTGAGAGTCCATCTAAAGGGAACGTAAAAGTCGATGGGAAAATAGTTAGTGGACCGGGATTGGATAGAGGAATGGTTTTTCAGAAATATAGTCTTTTCCCTTGGCTCACTGCATCTGAAAATATTGCATTTGGAATGAATTTAAATTCTTACAAGTTGAAAGAAATAAAATATAGGACATCTTATTTATTAGAAGTAGTAGGTCTTCAGGATTCTGGAAATAAGTATCCAAAAGAATTATCTGGAGGAATGCAACAAAGGATTGCAATTGCAAGAGCTCTAGCGACAAACCCTAAAATTCTACTTTTAGATGAACCTTTTGGAGCCTTGGACTTACAGATAAGAGAATCTATGCAGAAATTTCTCTATGAATTATGGAAAAAAACTTCATTGACAGTTTTACTTATAACCCATGATATTGAAGAAGCATTAGCTCTCTCTCAGCAAATATGTATTTTGGCACCTAATCCTGGAAGAATCATAAAAGAAGTTAGGGTAGATCTACAAAAAGGAGATTTAGATAAATTGAAACTTGATTCGGATTTTGCAAAATTAAGATATGAGCTATCTGATTTTTTAAGAGGCCTCCAAAAAAAATAAATAATGTCAACTAGCTTTTTGCCTACTTGGCTTTATAACGACCAAAAAATTTTTGAACTTGAATTAGACAACTATTCAAAAAATTATTGGCACCCATTGATTTTCATAGGAGAAATCAAACCTGGCGAAATATTGGAAAAAAAATTCTTTAATCAATCATTATTAATCTCGCGTTCAGAAAATAATTTAATAACTGTTTTTAAAAATAGATGCCCTCACCGTGGGTCAAAATTGTGTTTGCCAAAATCAAAATCAAATCCTTCTAAAAGTATTTTTTGTCCCTACCACGGCTGGACTTTTGATAGTTTTGGCAAACTTAAAACCTTGCCATTAAAGTACGATTTTCAAACAAAAATAGAAACAGGCGATTATTTCTTAGAAAAAGTTAACTCCTTAATAAATGGACCTTTAATTTGGATTAATTTCAGCAAAAAACCGATATCTATAGATGATCAAATTGAGCTTGTTGGGAGAAAATGTAATGATGAATGGGATATGAATTACAGCATTTTTTCTGAATTTACTGATACCTTAAATTGCAATTGGAAAATTGCCCATGATAATACACTGGATGATTATCATGTAGCAATAGCTCATAAAGATACCTTACATAAAGAACAAGGTCCAATTAAAAACTACAGGTATTTCTACAGTGAATTTTGTAATGTACTTGTTACCCCTCTTAGTAGTGAAGGAAACCTATATACCTTTGGATTACTCCCATGGACCCATCTAATAATCTGGCCTTGTAAAGGGATTATTTTAATAAATTATCTTCCTAAAAATATTGATCAGTGTATTATTGAAATTAAATTAGCCTCTCCTTCTTTATGTGAAAATGATTTAGAAAATTGGAAAAAAAGTATATTAGAATTTCTTGAGGAAGATAAAGTTATTGTCGAATCAGTTCATAAGTCTTATCTGGAAAACTTTAAACTTGGGCCGCCTAATAGACTTGAACAAAGGATTATACACTGGCAAAATATTTATAAAGATTTTCTAAATGCATCGGGTATTTCTTTCTAAAATAATTTCTATTTATTGCACTGATATTATTAATGTAATTAAATTTTTAATTTGGTAGGGATTTAACTATATATCTAATTGGCTTTCATAGATAATGTAGTTAAGTACAAAAAATTGATTATGAAAAATTTTATACTAATAATAGTCTCTTTATCCTTCTTATCTTCTTGCAGTAATGACAAAGATTTTTTTCTCACTGAGGGAAACGCTTTGTTGAGTTGCGGAGGTAAATCTCGTATCATCGAAAATGATAAAGAAGAGATAATAAATACTGAAGTGAAGGATTTAAGAGATGGGATTGGTAAATACGTTGAATTTACAGTTGTTGAGACTGATAAAAAGGGAGGAAAATATAGAATTATTAATTGTTTTCCAAGTGAAGAACCACAAGATTCAATAATAAAAACTGTTAAAACAAATTATAAATTAAGTAATTAAAAGTTATTTAAAAATAACTAGCTTACTTTTAATCTGAGATTTTTGACGATTTGATAATCTCCCATGCTTCTGATGCGGTGTCTGCATATTCGAAAAGATTTAGGTGTTCATCTTCAATTAATCCAAGATCAGCTAAATATTCAAAATTAATTATCTTCTTCCAATACTCATTACCAAAAAGTATGATTGGGATTTTAGTTTTCATTCCTGTTTGACAAAGTGTCAATAGTTCAAATAATTCATCTAGTGTTCCAAAACCTCCAGGAAAAAATACAGCAGCTACTGATCTCATTACAAAATGGATCTTTCTTAATGCAAAATAATTAAACTTAAAGCAAAGACCTGGTGTTATAAAAGAATTAGGAATTTGCTCATTAGGAAGACTGATATTTAACCCTATAGATTTACAATTTGCTTCAAATGCACCTCTATTAGCCGCTTCCATAATTCCGGGCCCCCCACCTGTCACAATCACGTGAGAATTACAGTTTTTATTTTGATTACTAATTGAAGCAAGTTTAGAAAACTCCCTTGCGGATTGATAATAATGACTCATTAGAAGCAAATTTTCTAATCTATTTAAATTTCGTTTTAGAAGTGTCGATGTATGATTTTTTTTAATTAACTTTTCTATATTTTCAATTCTCTTTTTTGTATTTGATTCTTCTGTAATGCTTGCGCCTCCAAAAATAATTATGGTTGAAAGAATTTTATTTTCTTCAAGGATTAAATCTGGTTTAGTAATTTCAAGAAGCATTCTTACTCCACGCATTTCATTTCGGCTAAGTAGACCAATATCTTCGTGAGCCAATTTATAAGTATCAGAATTAATAATTAAATTCAGGTTTTTTAAATTATTATGAGGTGATATATGTTTTTTCATTTCAAATAAGAGTTTTAACTTTTCTTGCTAAGGGATTAAGATAAAGTCTTTTGATTTTATTATTTTCGAAAATCCAATAAACAGGGGGTCTTTTTCTTGCCTTAATTAAATTAATTTTGTCTAATTTTTGAGGGATAAATTCTTTAGCAGGATCAAAAAATTTATCTCTTTTGGGTTGGTTTAAAACAATACTACCTTCTTTCCCTGAGATTGATCTGTGATAAGTTCCTGTAGGAATTTCTAATGCTCCCATAGATCTATTTAAATAAATCACATGATGAGGTTCATCCCAGAAAGGATTTATTAAAACAAATGTCCTTTCCCCGGTGATAACTAAATTGTGGTCAATTTGATGATTGTGAACGTAATATTGCTCATCTTTTAAATCATCTGGAGGAGATATAGCTTCCCCAGAATGGATAACGACATCAGAACCATTAGAATTATCTATGCCTGCATCGAAGAATGTTACTTTTGGAGTCTCTCTAAAAACATTTATTGGGAAGAATCTTAATTCCATAGTGCTAACTCCCTTCTAGAAAAATTTTTAAATAATAATAAAAATCTATTTACTTTTAAAAAACATCTATTTTTTGATTTTTAATTGCAACAAACCAAGCAATCTTCTTGATTTGGGTAATCTATACATTCCTTATTAAAAGTTTCTTCTAATAGATCTACTTTCTTAACATAATCAAGATATTTTAATTCTTTGTTTGGAACCGTAAACTGAGTTTGTAGTTTCATTTTCTATTCTCCTAATTAATACTGTTTTTTGAATCCATTCCAAGTTTGAGAAAACCTTAATCCCAAATAAGAAATTAAAATTGTCCAAAATAAAATTTCTATACCTAAATTAGTCATTTGCTTGGCCTCCTTTCTATCTGATTATTCTTTAGTACAGGTATAAAGTAAAAATCAAGCGTAAGAATACCTAAAAGTTAAAGTTTCAATCACAAAAAATCTCAAATATAAATGATTGCAAGGAAAATATCTTCAAAAAATTTATTCTAACTTTAAAAAAATTTGTGTAAATTTTTCTTAGTAATTATATTCTCTCAATACTTTCTCAGGCCTGCCAGTAACCATCATTCATCTAATCTATCTGAATATTCTCTTAAAATCTCAGCCATCTTCTGAGGTGGAATTTCTTGTTGATATTCTCTACATAAATCAAAAATTTATCTAAGAAATCTTTCATTGAAGATGCCATAAAAATTAGCGTTTCATTTTAAAAGTAAAGTATGCAAACCCACCAAGCAATAAAAGACTTGCAACCCCATAAGTAATCGCTATGCCGTACATGTAAGTCATTTATTTATAAAGACATAAGCAGAATATAAATAAACTAAGAAAACTCCAATAGCTATTAAACTTCCATAAATAAGAAATTTCCAAAATCTATATAATTTAGGTTTTTTAAATTCTTTTTCTTCTTCTTTAGTAATCATTTATTTTCTTTTTCTTGTCTGGCAGCATTACCTTTTGCTCTTAATACCAATGTTATTGTAAGGGCAGCGCTTAATATCACAGCATCAATTAATAGGTGCGGGGAAATATTCATCAGCTGAAAAGAGAAATAAGAAGAGTCATTATCTTTTCATAAATAAATCTATTAATCATTAAAAAAGAGGGTTTTATCCCTCTAAGTTTAGATCGACTGTCATTCATAGTCTATATTTAGCTTCTTAGCTTCTCTTAAAAAACAGTATTTTATTTAGCCAGAGCAAGAGAAGGCACCTGCAAGAATATTTTTAAAAATTGGTGCTTGACCCAAGGCATATAAAAAGAAAGTTGATGATGCGAGAGTAATAGCTATTTTAGAAGCCTTGTTAACTTTCAAATTTGAAACTTTTGCAAATGCAGAGTTCATTTGTTCATTAAATTATTGATCTTATAATAGCTGCAAAAATTAAATATTCAGCATCAATATTTACCAAAAAATAATTTTATTGCTCTTTTTTCTCAGCTTGCATTTTTAATAGCTCAAATTCTTTTTTAGAAACTATTCTGATTTTGTATGCTGGATATCTTGTTTTCCACCATTTATTGATCGAAATAGCTACTCCTTCTAAATCTTGGGTACAAATATTAACCCATAGAGTTTTAGTTTCAACTTCTTTGTAGAATACCCAACTTGTAGGTGAAGCCATTAAAAATCGCAAATGAAAAAATTCAATAAATTATTGGAAATGATTTTAAGCTAAAACTTTTGTTTTTTAATAAGAGGATTTAGTTGAAGATATAAAGTTTTCATTAAGTGGTAATAAAAAACTTTTAACAAAAGATTTACATCACTTTCTCCTTCTAGGAAAGTATTACTTTAATTTTATAAGGAGTTTCAATTAAAAAATATCTCCGCAAAGAAGGGGCCAAAAATTGACCCCTCTTGGTGAAACTCTTCCAAAGAAACACCATTAAAATCTTACTCTGAAAGTTGCAAAGTTAAACAAATTAAGAAAATCAAGATTAATAATTTATGCGGCCTTTTTAAAAGGGTTCATATTCCTTAAAAAGTTATTACTTTTGCTGGTACTCATTTTTCTATATCTTTGATTTATATCCAGGATATACTTTCTAGCTTTCTTATCACTTTCAATTTTCTTTTTTCGAAGACGTAAAGCCCTTAAATCTTCTATGGACATGAGGCCATCATCTTCATTGAAATTTAAATGATCAAATTGCATCAGTTTAGGAACTTAAGTTTCTCCTTTAAGTGCAAGATTAACAACCTTATCTTTATTTGCAATAGAGATAATTAACCAACTTAACTCAAATTAGCTATTCAATTTTTAGAAAGCTATGAATTTAAGTATTAAAAACTTTCTAAAATCAAGAAAAATTTTTGATTGAATTAGATGGAACCTCTACAGATACAAATGATTCTCCATAATGAGATTCGGCTGATCTTATTAGTAAAAAGTAAAAGAAATTTACTAAAGCTTTCTCCACGAGGATTTAGTAACTAATTTAAATAAACTCATTATTTTTGTAATAGCAATATACAAAATAAATTTATTAAGCAATCAAGATATTTTCCTTATAAAGCATAGTTGCATATTAATTAAGAAAAATTTGCACTTTCTGGCTTTAGGCAGCGGACTAAATCCTCGTGGAGTATTGGACTTTAGTCCGCTCTATTTTTTTAGCAAAAGAAAAATATCACTGCAAGGTAACTAGATCATCAATTACTATATTTGATTATGAATAAGCCTTAATTGGTTAATTTATTAAGAGTATCTGAGCATATGTTGGTGTTGTTTATTGTATAAATGTGCTACAAAACTTTTGTTATAGCAATGGATTCAGTATTTTTGCTCATTGATATATTCATTTTTAGAATAATATTATTATTGATGCCTGTAGAACGTTTAATTTTGAAAAAAATAATTAAATTTTTAAAATTACTTAAGAGAAGAATCGATATTCTTAATGCAGAGGCTGAATTGAAATTTATATTGGAAAATAAATAATGGGATTCCCACATTGCCCTATTTGTTTGGTACTAGCATTTGTTTCAGTTTTTATGGGAGTTACTCGTAGTTATATGTTCTATATTCTTTTTAGGGAGTTTCTGAGAGCAGAATCTAATTTTAAATTGAAGTTTAGTTTCTATTAATTGTTGACATCTAAGTATAAATACTTTATAAATAGATTGTAGTGAATGCTACAAAATCGTCCGATCTACCATCTGATAGACCGCAGTACGACTCAAGCCATAGGACGGGGACTTGAGCAATTTCAGGAGCTGCATCATGGTGAACATGTATTTCAATGGAAAGTCATTCGTATATTGTAGAAAACAAGAAGAAAAGGTTATAAGGCTCACTTACAGAGGATCTATTTACTTGAAATAAGGTTTCTAATTTCTTTTTTAAAAAGTTAGGACATTTATTTAAGTTTTTGGAACTCATTATTTATTAATGCGTTATAAAAAAAACTTATCGTGGATATATCTTTTAACTATTTAAAAATTCATATATTCGTATATTTAGTAACGAGAAATTAATTTGAAAATAACTAATTTGTAATTAGATTTTTAAAAGGTCATGCAACCTATTTCTGAAGAACTTTACAAAAAAATTGTTGAGAGTTCTAAAAAATGAAAAAGTTACTAATTGCTTTATTAGCATTAGACATAGGCGTTAGTCTGTCTAAAGTTTTTATTTTTACCTAAAAATCAAATTACTTAATAAAAGAAGCAATTGTTTTCTAAAAAGGAATATAACGAGATATTTTCTTGATGTATTTATTTTATAAAATAAAAAATTAAACCAATAAATGAACTACCTACAAGTAGTAGCACCATTAAAAGAGCTATTAACTTTGCTAATCCCATAAAGATAAATCAGAATTTCCTGTAGATCTTTGCATCCAGTGAATTTCCCAAACATTATTTACTTTTTTAAAAATTGACGTAACTGTTGGTAAGTCATTATTAGGCGTTCCTTTATAAGTAAATTTTGAATCTAGTGTAAAAATGCACATTACTATATTTTCGCTTAAAAATTCGAATCGGTGAATTTTGGTTATTTCTGACTTTTCTTGATCTATATCACCAGTAATCATTTGTTTGAACCCTTTTGCATCTATAGGATTACCACTCGGTCTTATGAATAAAAAATCTGGAGTCGCATTGTCAACAAAAAATGAGGCCATTTTTTTTGGATTGGCAAAATCATTTAATAATGAAATTATTTTTTCTTTATCATTCATAAAAAAAGGGGAGATAACCCTTCTAGTTTAGATCTACTATTTAAAATGTACAAATCAAAATGGAATGATTTTAAAAAAATTCGTTAGAATATTTGAAATAATTAGATTTTTTAATGTAAATCATGATCAATTCATTAAACAAATTATTGCCCGTTGGCAAAAAGGTCAAAAAATATTTGCCTTTCTTTATTGGATTTAAATTACTTACATTTACTGGCTTTCTTACTTATTTAATGAATCGCTAATTGATATAACCTTAACAATAAAGTTTAACTAAATAAAAATCTAGTGAATAAAGAAGAACGAACTAAAAGATTTAAGTCTATGTCAAGTATGCAAAGACAAGAACTGATATTAAAGAAGATGAAAGAGAGAGGCATAGAGGTCGGAAGTGGAATTCCGAATAAAAAATACGATAGCAAAGAGGTTTATGAATTAATTCATATTGCAAATTGCTTCCCAGAATTAAGAGAGAAAAAATAAAAAAATATTTAGGTTTCTTTAATTAAGTAATTTATTTTGGTTCCCTTATTGCAGTAATAATTAATCCACCTATCAATGCGAGATTCATAAATACTGCTCTTTGATGAAAAGGAAATAAATGAAAAATCATTGTTGTTGGAATAATAAATAGTAACAAAAAGACTGAACCGATTTTTTGATTTTCCCCAAATATAAAAAATCCAGAACCCAAGATAAGACATATAATTGCTCCCACTAGAAGAATAGATGAAATTGGTTCAGGAATACCTTTTGAAGAAATATATTCAACTGTTCTTTCAAAATCATTTATTTTGCCTGGTATTGCCGAGATAAATATTGCTGAAATTGATAATCTTGAAAAAAAATCTAAAAAAGATTTGATACTTTTATTTTTCAAAAAAGAATTTTTCATAATCTTATTATAAGAAATTAATTTTATGCGCTTGATAAATACTTTATTAGAACGAAATACTTTTAAATTTTTATCAAAGAGGTTTAGCCAAATTAATAGAAATCTTTTTAATTAATGTGAATCTTTTTAAGGTAATTAATAGTAATTTATGAATTGTCTTTTTATATTTATGAAATGATAAATTTAATAAAAATAAAATGTTTAAAAAATTTATTTTCACTTCTTTTTTACTTTTTAGTTCTTTAATAACTATATATCCTTCAAAAAAAGAAAATACTAATTTTTTCGATTATTGTTATTCTTTAGAAAAAATAATTTCTAGAAATACAGTAGAAAAAAGAAAAAATCTATCGAAGAATTTTAAGCCTTTAGCAAAAGATATTACTCTATTTGGGACTAAAAAAACTAAAGGTACTTTCGCATATAAAATAATTGATCAATATAAAAATTCCAAAAATTTATTTATTATTACTTTTATTCCAAACCAAATTTATTGTTTAGCAGGATATTGGATTGAGGAGTTAAGTCCAGGAAAATTTGAATCCATTTTATATGAGAAAACCAAACAAAAAATTAATGAATATAAGAATACTAAAAAAGAAGTAGATAAATTTATTAAAGAAATTAATTTAGAATATAAATCTATAAAAAAAGAAATTAATGATTTTTTTTAGAAAATCAAAATCTTTTTTCTAATAAAATTGATTTATTTGTTATGGCCGGTTCATTTTTTTTAGATTGCGACATAAAAAATAGCAGTAATCCCAAAATAATTACAAATCCAAAAATTGATAAAGTATAAATTATTTTATTTTTGATATTAAAGTTAAGTTTGTTTTTGGTAATTTTTTTAAAGAAAAGAAATTTTTTATTTGATAATGAATCATATTTTTCAGAATTGTTTTCAAAATAATAATTATTAAATAGTTCTTCCCTATTTTCATTTATGTCTATCTGTAAGTTATTTTCAGAGGCCCCAACTTTGTAATTAGATTGCTCATAAAAAAATTCATGTATTGTTGAAATATTTTTTATTTTTTTATTTTTTACATTTAATTTTGTTTTTTTTAAATCATTATCAAACCATTCGTCATAAACTATAAAGTTTGGTTTAGCAAAATAAGACAAGACTCTATCACAAAAAAGTACATTAAAAAGATAAATCAAAGAAAAAAAAGAAAGTTATTTTTGTTGGTAAATTTCATAAATAATGTTTAAAAATCATCATTTATTGTCAAGTTCTTATCAAAATTAATTTATAGATTTATAAGGATCTAATTATTTGATTGTTTTTAAATATTAGTTTACAGGGCAATTTATTATTTTGACTTTCTTGTGCCACCGTAGGAATAGTTATTATGTTTAGAAATTACATTCCAACATTCTTTACAACAAAAAATCCAGTTTCTATGAAATATGGATTTAACTCTGTAATGAATTTTATCTGGCTTATGACATAAATCACATTTTTTCAATCATCTTTAATTTTTGCTGATTTAATTTTATATAAAAATTAGGTTAATTTAAAATATTCACGAAAAAAATTTTATCGTGTCATTATAAAAAGGCACTTTACACATCCTGAAGCAAAGGAGTGGTATTGATGAGTGCAATTATTTTAATTATCGGATAAAAATTTATAACTTTTACTTTTAAAATTTCATTAGGAAATCTCATTATTTATATAAAATTTTTTAGACATTTTATACAGCTTTCATTAAAAATAAACACTTGATTATACATCTAAATTAGAACTTTAAAAAGAAACTCACGAATCATATTTAATTAATTTTATTATTATTTTATTGATTTTTAATATTATGAACATTTACCTATTCTGGATATTATTTTTAGCTCTATGGGCAATAGTGCCCTTAATGATTATTAAAGGTAGAGTAGACGAAGAGCCTAATATTCAGACTTCACCAAAAGTTAAAGAAAAGAAAAAAGGCTGGTTTAATTAACTGAATCTCTGAATTAGTAAAATTATCTACAAGCTAAATTTTTATAATTTAAATTAGATACTAAATAATAAACTTTATTAAAAGTGAAAAAATTAGAAAATATTTTTCTGTATTTGGTAGTGCTTGGTGGAAGAGCAAAAAAAGCTAATATTGAACTTCATGATGTTAGATGGGTTGTTGGATCTAAAATTGAAGATACATACGATACTTTAAGAAAGGATTGGTTTGGATCTCCAAAAGGTTTGCATATTGATAGCTATAAAAAAATAAGATATATAGATGGCTATAAGATTAATTTAATAAATTTTGAAAAAGATAAAATAGATAAAAAACAATTAGAAAAAAAAAATAAGGCAAAAAAATATTTATGGTTTGTCAATATTGGAGGCTATAGTCCAACTTCTATGCAGGAAAAACATGAGTTTGGATTGGTTACAGCTTCAACTAAGTTAGAGGCAAAAAATATAGCTAAATTTAAATGGCTTATTGGCTGTAAAAAAAAGCATAAAGATGATCTTGCTTCTCTAGAAATGATAATTAGTTGTGATGATTGTGAACAAATAAAAAAGATAGGTAATTGGCAAATAGAATTAACTCCAGATAATAAGTTTATTCAAGAAAACAAGTATCCTGATTGGTATGGTTATCAAAAAATAGACGGAAAATAAAGATCTAAGAATCTCTTACTCGCAAAAGAATTTTGTTTATACTTATATTCTTATATGTGCTTAAAACATTAAAAGGAACTTGATTTTCTTAATAAATAAATTCCACCTCCAAGAGAAATTAAGACAGGTAACCATGCAGCAAAAATTGGAGGTAAAATACCTTTTACTCCGAACGAACTAAATAAAAAAGACATAACATAATAAATTAATATAAGAATTACGCTCAATCCAAATCCCTGACTTTTTGAAGATCTTAAATTAGATTTTGATCCCAGACTGCTTCCTATTAAACCAAAGACCAAGCATGCAAAAGGTAGAGTAAATTTTTCTTGAATGCGGACTTTAATTCTTCTTACCTCCTTCAAGTTTCCAGTTTTTTCATAAATCTTTTCTGCTTGCATAGCCTGCTTTAAAGTCATTTCATTTGCATCCTTAGGAACTTTTGCTAGCTCCATAGGACCTTCTACAAATGGATATGTATATTCTTTAAATTGAATATTTGTAGTTTGTCCGCTTGGATCAATTGATACAATATTTCCTTCAGAAAATATCCAAGAAGAACTTTTTTTGTCAAATCTTCCATTCTTTGCCTTTAAGACTTGTTGAAAATCTTCTCTGGAAAAATCTAAAACTGTAACCCCCTCCATAATATTGTTTTCATACCATGAAGCATAAAATATATGAGTAAGATAAGTATTTATTTTTGTTGGTTTTTTATTTGATGCTTTTATTCTAGATCCATATCTTGAAAACATAATATTATCTTTTCCTTGTTCCCCATTAAATGAACTTCCTATTCCTGCCCTTAATGTCGTTTCAGCTAATTTATTACTAGCAGGGACTAAATTATCATTAAAGTAGAAAGTCAATCCTGTCATAAATATTGAAAGAGCAATAGCTGGAGAAATAATCCTTGAAGTTTTTATACCCAAAGATTTCAACGCCAACAATTCAGAATTGCTTGATAATTTTCCATAAGCTAATAATGTTGAAAGCAATACTGCCATCGGGAATGATAGGACTAAAAAACTGGGTAAACTAAATACAAGAACTTTTAAAGCTAAAAATAAAGGCAAGCCAAATTCAACTATTTTCCTTATAAGATCAAACATTACTCCAACAGATAATGAGATAACAGTAAAGGCAGAAATTGCGAATATCATAGGAGGTATTATTTGCCCAAATAACCATCTATCTATTAGAGGTAGTAAATACCAAGGAGAAATTATTTTATTAATAGTTTTTTTAATAGGTGATTGATTTGAAATTTTCAAAAGAAGTTTATTTAATTTTTCTGTCTTTTTTTTATTATAAAATATCAATCATTTAGAAACCAATATAAAATGAATAGTCAAGAAAATATTTTTATTCTTTAAATTTCAATAATAAATCAGGAAATAATTTATTAAAACTTGCAATAAATCAAGAAATTTTATTTCTTTAAAGAAATGGTTAAAGCATGAAAAATAAAACTTCCATACAAGAATGTAATTGCATTCACTGCTACCAAAAAATCAATCAAATTAATAATTCAAAATTATATTGGGATAAATTAATTTTAAGAAAAAAGTTGGTATGGTTTTTCCTACTAAATCCTCTACGATTCAAACAATTTTAAAATCTATTGTTTTCAAATAAAAAACAAAAATTTTTGATCTTTTGTATTTAGTCTTTAGTATTAAACCTCTTTTAAACTAATGCAATTACTTAACCTTTTGATTGTTTTTGTAGATCATATTTTCTCGATTTAAAAGAAAAAGGATAATCAAAATACAAGATGGAATAAGAATAAAATCTAAAGACATACATTTTTTCAGTCTATTTTTTATTTAGCAAATAAATAAATCTTTGACATTATGTTCATATTTTGAAGATTTTATTCAATAGGTCAAATAAATATCTATATTCAACGTATATTTTCTTGTTTTTTAAAATTGAAAGAGCCTGCAAGTATCCCACCGGCAAGCTCATGACGACCTAGTTAATTCAGATTTCCTGATTTAACCAGCTAAGCACTTCCTAAATGCTATAAATACTTTACTAAGTAAAATTACTTACTGTGAGTATAAATGCTTATTTTTAATAATTGGTCTGCCACTTTGATCATAAAAAGTGATTTGATTAAAAAATGTGGCCTTTTAATCTTTCTTTAAACAGAAATGTTACATATTGGCATCTAACGCTAAAGCCGATAGAAAATCATTGAAGATTTTTGTTTACATAAGTTAATATTTGTGTTACTTTAATTAATATTTATAATTCTTCAAATGTCAAAGTCAGGAGTAACTACAGAGTCAGGTGGAAGACAGAATATGTTCCCATCAGAAACTAGGCCTTATATTGATGAAACTGTGTCTTACGATGGATATCCTCAAAATGCAGAAAAAGTAAATGGAAGATGGGCTATGGTTGGTTTCGTTGCGCTATTAGGTGCTTATGTAACAACTGGGCAGATCATTCCAGGAATTTTTTAATTCCTAAATAACTACTGTTTTATAAACTTTTTGTTTAAACAAAATTATTTAATTCTTATAAATGAAAAATTTAAATTTTATTTTAAATTTGAAAATAAGAAAAACCAAATAAAAGTTATGGCATTTAGGCTAAATATAATTCCTAGAAAAATATAAGCAAACTTCTTACCAATAAATGCTGTTTCCGGTTCAAGCTTTACTCTCATTAAATCTTTGAGTTATCTAGATAAAGATAGCATCAATTAAAAAAGAAAATTTAAATTTTAAGATAAAGGAATCAAAATTACTATATCTTTAGAAATATCAATTTAGATGATTTTTTTATAAATATTTTAAGCATACTTTTTGTTGCCAATGGGATTATTCAAATCTCAACAAAAAAGACCATTTATTATCTAAAAAATTCCGCTAAAAAAACCTAACTTAGTTTGAATTAGGTTTCTTGAAAAGATAAAAGATTAATTTAGATAAATCCAGGAATAATTTGACCTGTTGTTAAATATGCTCCAACTAGAGCAATAAAACCTATCATTGCGAATCTACCGTTGAGCTTTTCAGCAACAATTTTTTCTTTTTCTATTATTTTTGGTTCGCTATTTTTCATTAGAACCAGCCTGGAATAATTTGACCTGTTGTGACGTATGCACCAACTGCTGCAACGAAACCTAACATAGCTGCCCAACCATTAAAACGTTCTGCTTCTGGAGTCATTTTTGTTTTTGTAATTGTTAATTAATATAACATATATATTTAGTTATGTAAAGAAATTAAAGAATTATCGCTTAAATAATTAGAAATATTTTAAAAATGCTACATATATGTGTCGAAATGTACTTTATCGGTGTTTTTATTTTTGTTCTGAATTTTTAAATTTGGGAAAAAATATAAGCTTTTCATCTTGTTTTTTTAGAGGTATATCCTCATTTAGAGGTAATTTAAATTAATATAACGTAAGAGTCAGCTAGTAGGGATACAGGCTGACTCTTTTTTGAGAATTTTTGATTTTTGACTAAAAGTAGTTTTTAGAATTGGAATAATTGCTATTAATAAATTAGATATATATGAATTTATGTCATTAGCGACCTATTACATGCACTTAATTTTTGGAAGGATTCCTTCTCTAATGAGTTCTGATTTAATACTTTATATCTTGCCTGCTCTAACAATTTCAATATTATTCTTTAGCCTTAGAATAATGTTTTTCAAAACTCCTCAATTGAGAAAGGTTAAATAATAAAGGATTTTAGAATTATTCTTTTTATAAAAGTGCCCATTTTTTTTAATTTTGGACAATAGACTTTTTTTTTCAGCAACTCAAAGAAATAGAGACTCCATTGGTGATGTACTATCCCGAATTATAAAAAAAGGTTCAGTATTGGAAATCGGGAGTGGCAGCGGTGAACATGGAGTGATTTTTCAAAAACGCTTCCCTGGAATAATTTGGCAAACAAGTGACCCAGAGTTAGTCCATAGAAAAAGTATAAGTTCTTGGATTGAGTATGAAGACCTAACTAAGAAAATGCCCCAGCCTCTTGCGATTGATGTAGAAAGAATTCCTTGGAAAATTCCATTGAGATTAACTCATTCTTTGCAAGGAATAGTCTCTATAAATATGATTCACGTAGCCCAATGGCCTTGCACTGTAGCACTCTTTAGAGAATCAGGAAAATTACTCAATAAGGGGCAATTTTTGTTGTTATATGGACCATTTAAAATTTGTAATAAACATACAAGTGAAAGTAATTATCTTTTCGATAATTCATTAAAAATGCAAAATGATCTTTGGGGTATTAAAAATCTTGAGGAAGTTTGTGATGAAAGTAAGAAAAATGGTTTTTCTCAAGAGAATATTATTAGGATGCCTGCAAATAATTTTTCAATAATTTACAGAAAAGTTTCTTGATAAGGCAAATACAAATATCAATAGGTTATTAAATTCATCTTATTAGATGATCAACCTGATAGCTTTTTGCTCCATTCTTTATGCTTTTGATCTAAATCTGAAATTTTTTCTCCTAGACTTAACTGCCTTTCTAGTAATTCAACTTTTGTAAGTGTTATTTTTTCCGAATAAAATTTAATAGGCTGCCTACCATGCAAGTTGTCGCCACTCATAAAATTACTTAGTTCGTGAGTATTTTCTAAGATGAAAAATTTATTATTGCTTATTCTTTTATATTTTTTTCAGATTTGCGTAAATTAATGTGATAAAGAATTGATGCCTATTATATTTTTAATCCACCATTTTGTATGAAGATTGCCATATATATCTTCCTTTCTTGATATCTGACTTAACAGCAACGCAATTGCAAGCAATATTCCATAGAGCTTTGTGTATTGGATCAGGATTAAAAAGATATGCTTTTTTAAAGGCTTTTTTAATTAAGAAAGTTGCCTTTTTCGCTTGATAATGAGGGATAGTTGGACATACATGATGTACGACATGGCTAGAACCTATATTATGGTGAAGAAAATTAAGGACTTTACCGTAAGGCCTGTCAATAGATAGAAATGCCCCTCTCATAAAGGAAAATTCCTTATTTGAAAGATGGGGTACATCAGAATCTGTATGATGAAGCCATGTATAAACTACTAGCCAACAATTAACCACTAATAAAGGTCCAAAATAGAGAGCAATTACTGGAAATATTCCACACTTGAGAACTAAATAAACAATGCCTAATAATGTCAAACCTACACCAATATCTGATATCCAAACCTTCTTGGCCCATATTGATGGCCATAATGCTTTGGAAAATGGTTTAATTGGCCAAAAATGATTTGAAGTTCCATATCTAATACCTCCTGTACTTCCCGTAAGTAAATAAGCAGGCCAGCCAAATATTAGATGTAAAACAAGTTGAAGAATTCCATAATTTTTCTTACCTAAGGAATTTGAAAAATGTAATTCTTTTTCTCCGCCAACTTTTTCTGTAACTCCGTTCCCTTTAATGACTAAAGGGACGTGAGTTTCTCCATTGGTTATGTTATTTGTGAATCGATGATGAACTGCATGAGAACGCTGCCAAGAAAAATAAGGAACTAGAAGTAATGAATGTAGTAAATAACCAGTTACAGATTCCAATGTTTTGTTTTTAGAGAATGCTCCATGCCCACATTCATGGGCAATTACCCAGAATCCCATTGCAGTGGTACCTGATAGTAATGCGTAAATAATCCAAATTGGGATCATTTTTGGAGTAAATGGAATAGATAGCCCTATCGCAACTACTAATGATTGGATTAAAACCGATTGTAAAAGATACCTCAAAGAAGTTTTTGTATTGCTCTTAAAGTAGTGATCTGGGATTACATCCTGAAATTCTTTTATGCTTGGAATATCTTTATCCTCTATTACAAGCGCTTGGCCTTTAAGACCTGAAAATTTTATATTACTCAAATTTTTTTTGTTAAGAATTTTGTTAAATAAAAGTGAATTTATATATTCCATTATCCATCACAGGATCTCATAATAATAATTTATAATTTTTTTCGATAAAGTTTTTACAATTTTAATTTCATCTTAAATAAAATTATTTGTGCCAAACATTTTTATTTTATTCTTTATTGAAATTTTTTATTAATCTATCTATTGGATTATTTTTTATGCTGATTGTCTTTACTCTTCTTTAAAGCTTAATTAATTTAAAGACCGCGTATATATCTCTTAGGTAAACTAGATTGTTTACGTGGCTTTACTAAAATAGGTAAAACAATAACTCCTACGGTAAAAAGACAGATTGGAGCAACTACCATCAATATAGATTCTAGAGACATGAATAATTTTGAATTTATTTATAGATAGCAGGATTTTTTTTTAAAGTCATGCGTATTTATATCTATTTTGTGAGAATAGATTCAAAATTTTTATAAATTATTAAGTAAAAAAGAAAAAAAGATTAAAAAAAATCAATTTTTTCATAATTCATCCTATTTACTTAAATACATTATTTATAAAAATTAGTTATGGATGAAGAAAAAAAGTGGATGCTTATGACTTATTATTGTCCAACCCATGGTGATTTAGGTTTTGTAAAACCAATTCAACTAACAAAAAAAGAAATTAGTAAAACATTTTTTAAAAAAACTAGGAGTTCTAAAATTAATTTTTAAAAATAAACCTAAGATATTTAAAAATGTTCTTAATATTGATTGAAATCTGGTTAATTAAAATTGATATCTTACAAAAATCCCATAAGCTGCGTTTTTATCAGCAGTATTGGTAAATATATTTAAAAACACAACTTAATTTGTATCAGAATCGCATGTTAATTCACATTGATTAAGATCATGTGATGATATCTTCTCTAAAATTCTTAACATATCAATTTCGGAAAGCTCTCCATTCGGGTTCCATTTTAAAGTTGTTTTCCTTTGAGGTGAATTTTTTTTATTCATTTTGATCACCTCCCTTTAAATGAACTTCTAAACAACGAGTAATACATTCTTGATGACCATCCACAATACTGCATTCAGTAATACACTCGAAATATGAATTAATAGAATCTATTTCTTTATTTTGGTTTGTAGTAACAAATGAATGATTCATAATATCGGGAGATTTATTTGGAATAGAGATATAGCACGAATTTATGTTCAATAAATTAATTTATTAAGTGAATTAGAAAAAATAAGTATTATTTACTAAATTCATTTTGGACCTAGTTTACCTTCTGAAAAGGAAGTATTATTTTTCATTTATAAAGAGCAAATTAAACATTAATTTTGATTATTTAATATTAAATTTACAAGGCAATCTTCTTAAAAAATCAGCATAAAGACTGATTTACTTTTCAGTAATTTAGTTAGATGATTAACAAAGTACACTTTTAGATTTTCAAATGAAATCAGTAATTAATTGGCTTGCGAAAATGTTAGAGAGTATGGCAAATGCTTTTATGCATCCTTTAAAGAATGACTTGCCTCCATCTATTGGTACTCATGCATATAGCAGTATTCCTTTAAAAAGAAAATTGAGAAGAAGGTTGAATTAGGTATTAACTTATTGGAATTAATTTTTCATTTTTATTATCCCAGATAATATATTTAAAGCAGTTTGAAAAATCGCTTAATTTTAAGAACTTTGATTTTTGGAGCAAATGAATGTTTGCTTTATGACAAGCTCTTAAGTTGTAATTTGGTATTCTCTCAGAGAGATGATGAATGCTGTGGAAGGATATGTCTGCTAAAAACCAATTTAGCCAATTAGGGATATCTAAATTGCTACTACCTAAAATCGCTCCATCTATGAGATCCCAATTCTTTGTATTTTTAGCATATGCATTCTCATAGTTATGTTGTACGAAAAAAACACATATTAAAATTGCTGCTGATAATGTTAATACAATGGAATAAAATGATAAGAAAAAAACTAACCCCAACCATTTACACATAAAAATCCACCCTATTATTACTACTATATTATTGATTATTAATTCACATAGTTCACTGAAATTATCTCCATAATCAGAAAAAGGTGATTTGACTCTAGAATTGATAGCTAGAAGTTGAGAAATTTCTCTGTTTTTTATTTTGTTAAAAGCCTCTTCCAATATATCTCTAGTAAAATTAAAAATAATAATAACTAGTCCCAATCTAGGTTTTATAACTAAGTAAAAAAAACCTCCAGGGAAAAGCATCATCCAGTTTCGACTTACTTTATAAAATATTTGCTCTCTTTTTGAAAGGGATTCATAATCTTCAAGACTTAAAACATCTATAGGCCCTTTGTAAATTTCCCAATTTCCATTGTTTCTATGATGAAATGCGTGATCAATTGACCATGACTTCTGGGGTATACCATTAACCAAGCCAAGTAAAAATCCAAAAAAACGATTTAATTTTCGTTTTGTAAAAAGAGAATTATGACCGCAATCATGCATTAATGAGAATGTTCGAGAAGATAAGAGAGTTAGAAGAGCTATAAAAGGTACCAATAGAAATCCTTTAATCAATAATGAAAAAGGTTGATTTATTATTTGGTGGACGATTAACCAAATAGAAATTATTGGGAAGATGGTAGAAATAATTTGATAAGAAGCTCTCATATTATTTCTTTTTAAAAATGGCTTTATCAAAAAATCACTTCTATTTACCTTAAGCATATTTCTCTTTTTTTTTTGATACTAACAATTTTTAAAAAGTATTGATTATTAAATAAACAATTAAATATTTTAAAAATCAAACTAAAGAATAAATTCTTTAGACATAGTTCTCAATTGATCTAGATTTAATCTTTCTAAGTAATTTTTAAAGTCACTAAGATTTTTAGTAGAGTCAGAATTTTTGCTCTCGTAAAGAAGACTATTAGAAATTAACTCAATAAGATGATCTTTATCCATAATTCTTTATAGACGAAAATTCCTGTTTAAAAAAACTAACGTCTTGAATTCGAGATCATTAACTCATCTCTATTAAGAGTATTTTTTATAAATTTTTTAAATCTTGTTCTATTTTTTCTAATCTTTCATTTAATTCTTTTTGTTCCTTAATTAAGGACTTTTTCTTTTCTGCACGCTCTTTGTTCAAAGGAGAACTGAAATATTTTTGGTAAGAGACAAAAAAAACAGCTATTGCAACTGCAATACCAAGAGCACCAATTATTAAAATTGGAGACGAAGGAAAGTCATAAAATGGAATTGACAATGGACTTTATTAAAAACAAATTCTAGCTATCTCATAAACAAAAAAATGAGTAATAAATACTTAATTTCTTACGAAGCTTGATGGGTAATTACGCTAGGTATTTTGTAATACATAAATAAGGTTTATCTTTAATAAAATTTTAAAAATAAGTAATTGTACAGCTGTCAATGAAAGAATTACTGATAATTATTAAAATAGTAAAAAATTTTTCATGAAGAAAATTATAAATAAAAAACAGAACAAAAATGAACCATGGTTTAAATGGTTAACGAGAGAACTTAATTCTTATGAAGCTTTTAAGGATTTCGAATCAGGAAAGAATCCAAGAGATGTTGCAGAGGATTTTATTTCTAGAAATAGTATTGCTATTTCAGAAGTTTTCGAAGATTTTGATGCAGAAGATAAAGATACACTCGATCAGTTTCTTAAATTAACCGAATGCGAGATGCATGTTTTTAGGATTCTTGAAAAACAAATAGAGTTAAGGAATAAAATAAGATTTGTAGATTTTAAAAAAAGAAAAAAAATAAAGAGTTAATTTCTATATAAGTTTATTTTCCCCTTTACCTGTCTTGCCAAAGCCTAACCATATGAACCATAAGATCCATCCGAAGATAGGTATTAAATTAATAAAGATCCATTTCCAATCTTTTCCAAAATCTTTGATTCTTCTAATATCAATAGCTATTTGAGGAATAATACAAACTATTCCATAAGCATTGAAACCAAAAGTTTTTAAAAATATTGGGATAGTTAGGAATGAAATTATAAGATTCGCTAGTTGAACTAACCACCAGTCCGATCGAGATGTGAATCCTTTGAAGTCTGTAGCTTTAATCCAAAACTCTTTATATGCGTTTAAAAAGTCATTTAACATAAATTAAAAATTCAAAGAATCTAACATTATCAATTTAATCTTTAATTTATCAATATATTATTTATTTACTGAATAGGATCAAATAAATTCATATCATTTGAATCTTGTTTTGGAATCTCATCTTGATTTGGTAATGAACAGAATCCGTCTTTGCAAATCATCTTTTCTTTTGCAATACTGTTGGTTTTTGAGAATATGTTTTTGTTATTTGAAGATTCTTTTAGCATTTATATAAAAAATTAAATCCAATATTAAATTAATAACCTAATTTATTTTGATAAGCAATAAAATTAATATTAATTATTTATTTACTTTTTTTGATTAGGCAAGTCTCTCCAAAACAGCGCCATTATATAAATGAATAAAGATATAGAACAAATATAAAGTAAAGAATTTAGATGCATTTTTATTTATTAAAGTAATAACAAAGAAGGGCCTTTCATAAAAATGGGATTTCAACAGATTGGTGATTTTTTGACTTAGCAATCAAACAAATTCTAGTATTTATTTTAGTTTTTTATGCTTTTTCCAAACTCTGAGAAGGAAAAGTTTTTGAATTTTTGGAATATATCTGTTTAGTTATTAAAACTTATAAATCTAAGAGTTTTTTCAATCTAATCAAATTCTACATTTTAAATGCTTATTGTATTTCACGATCAATCCTTATTTATTTCTGTTAGAGCTTTTCTACCTTCCTTAAGGGTTTTTAAGACGAGCCAAGTTAGAGAGGAAATCATAAGGACGATAAGTGTAATTAGGGAAATATGAGTTGTATCAATATTGTTGGCCAATTTAATTAAGTTCTTTATGAGTCTTTAATTCAAAAAATTCAAACGTCTGATCTAGAATAAGCAGGTATTAGCATTCCACCATCTTGATCGTCATTATTGTCATCATCAAACCCACCCCCTAGAAGTAATTCAATAATTACAAGTACAGCTACTGGATAAAGGCACCATAATATCGCTGTAAAAGGACTTGCTGAGGAAGAAGCTGAGTAAAATTCTGTCATAAATCGATATTAATCTAAAGAAACAACAATTGTGGATCCTCTGGGTAGTGTTTTATTCAATATTTCTATAAATATTTTTTAAAAACTTTTCTCTTTCGCACGAATAGATCTTTGGTATTTATTGATATATTTATTCTTTAAAATCAATTTGAATAATAATTTTCTTGAACCTACTGAAAAACTAATAATGACATAATGAATCGCGCAATTGTTATTTTTTATACTTAACAATAATTGTACAATTTTGATTCAAAAACTATTATTTATCTTGATTTTATAAATTCTATGTTTTCTTTCACTTTTGATCCTTTGGCTGCGATATTTGGTATATCAGGAATTGTAGGCTTCTTTTTCTTCGTTTCTGCTGCTAAGGGAACTTCAAGTATCAATACAAAACCAAAAAAGGAATTAGATTAGAACTTACTCTGTCAGAAAACTAAATTGAAATTTTAAATTTAGTATTTAAAAGGCTTGTTAATTATTACTTATTCCATTGGTTAGAAATAAATTCAAGAAAATCTTTTAGATCCTCTTCAGGACAATTTGTTTGTTTTTGTAAATCAATGCAAATTTGCTTAATATTTTCAAAGGCCTTTTTTACTATTTCGTTTTTTTCAATTACTTCAAAATATTCTTGATCAGTAAAAGGCATAATATTAGTTCCCTTCTTGAAAATTATTTATTAACCATATTTTATCTTCATTGACTTAACAGTAAAGAAGAAAAAATCTTTTTTCTTAAATTTAGCTACCCAATCGATAATGTTTTTTAATACTTTTGGTTACTTCCCATTCGCAGTTAAGTCCAGCAGGAAACTCAACTAGATCTCCAGCTTTAATCACGTAAATGTCACCGTTTTGGGTACTTATTTTCGCTTGGCCTTCAATAATAAAGCAAATTTCCTTATCATCGTAATTCCATTGAAATTTGCTTGGCTCACATTGCCAAATAGGCCAACTTTTTATTCCATACTGAATTATTACGCTTGCACTACAGGGGGAAGATATTAGAACTTTCACGAAATAGTTCGGATGTTTTTTTTCATTTTACAAATAAAAGAAATATTTATTTTCGAGAATGTGTATTTCTTTACTGTCTTTTATTTTTATTCGTTTATCATAAAAAAAATTCTAAATTATGGATGAGCTTTCTGTATTGTCAATTTCGCTATCTATAGCTTCTCTAGGAATATTTTTTTTATTTTTCGCTTCAAATGATGATGATGACCAAGATGGAGGTAAGTTGATTAAATCATTAGAAAGAATTAATTAATTCCAAGTAAATAAAACATTTAATAGAGATTTATAACCTATAAAGCCTGCATAAATGCAGCTTAAAAAAATAACATAAACTTCCAATGTGCCGAGTCTTTTTTTCTTTAATGCTTTCATTGTTTTGAGTGTTTATAGGGTAATTTTATTTAATTTGTTTTTTATTAACATGAGTATTTTTTACATAAACTAAGAGATTAAAGAATTATTAATGTTAAGCCAAAAAATAAAAAACAAGTAAAAAATATTATTTTTTTTGTAATTTCTCTTTCCTCATTCTTAGCAAAAAATAATGAAATTACTGGAGATGTGCTTAATAAAGCCCATCCTACTCCTATGGGAAGGGTTTTAAACACAACTTGTTGTAGAAATATTCCTATATTTGTACCAAGAAGTATTGAAATAAAAAATCTTTTTTGTTGTTTTTTGTCTATGTTTTTTAAGAAAAAATTAATCTTAAATCCTTTTAGACTAATCAAAAAAATTATTGCACCTAATAATCTTATTTCAGTTGTAAGGAAAGGAGATAAATTGCTTTGTAGGAAAACTATCCTTGATAAAAGACCTCCAAGAACTGCACATAAAACTGATAAAAAAGGAAAAGCAAAAATCTTAAAGTTATTTTTTTCTGAGAAAGAGGAGTTTTCTTCTTTAAAATCGTTACCTTTTCTGAGAATTATGAATAGCGAAATCGTTACTATAATTATTCCAACCCATGATTTAGTTGTTAAATCTTCATTAATAAAAAATTCCCCTGAGAAAGCTGCCATTAACGGAGAAAGAGTTTCTATAGATAAAGTTTTTCTTGTGCCAATTGTTTGTAATGACTTTAAATAGAAAGTATCACCTAAACCTATACCTATTATTCCACTAATTAGTAGTATAAATACGTTTTTTAATGCAGTTGTAGAACTTAGATTGATAAAAGCAGGTATAAAAATTAAAAAAGCTATTATATTTTTTATTAAATTAATATCTATTGATTTATATTTTTGAGTTTGCGCGCGCCAAATAAAGCAAGCGTAAGTCCAAGATGTAGCAGCTCCAAAAGCAGAAAGGATTCCAATCAAAACGAATAATTTTTAAAAATTTTTATATTATAAATTGAGTAAATGCTAAAAAAAATACATAAATAAGAATCAAAATCCCCGGTAAGTACTGAATTAGTGATTTTAAATTATTTTTTTTCATTTTGTCTAGAATTATTTTAAACAGTTTTTTTATTAGTAGGGTACAAACTCTCTAACTTCTTTCTTCTTTTAACTTTCTCATTAATTCTTTCTTCTTTTTCTTTTTTCTTGATCTCATCATTTATCTTATTTTGTCTATATCCAAACCAAAGTAGAACCCAAATAACAGAAGTTATTAAAAGAAGAGCAGTATATTGACCAGTCATAGGAAAACTGGCCTCAGAATATTTAACGTAAGAAAATATTGGACTCATTTAATTAAGTTAAAGCATAAAAATAACGACTGCGTTTATTTTTTTAGAAATTTAAAAATTAGTAAATTGCAACTATTTATTATGTAGTTTTAGAGTTTTTATTAATTTTTTTATGGTTTTTGGAGTAATTTTTCTTTTTTACTCCTTGCTATTATCAGATTGAAGCATATTAAATAATAAGTTTTTGGAACCTTTTGATTTAGCAGTTGTAGGAGGCGGTGCAGCCGGTTTTATGACAGCAATAACTGCTGCTGAAAATGGAGTAAAAAGAATAATTATTCTTGAAGGTACTTCAAAACTTATGGAGAAAGTAAGGATTAGTGGAGGGGGAAGATGTAACGTCACTAATGCAACATGGATACCTAATGAACTAGTTGAGAATTACCCCAGAGGTGGAATTCAGCTCTTGGAATCATTTAATCGATTTGCTGCTGGAGATATATATGATTGGTTTGAGAAAAAAGGGTTAAAATTAAAAATTGAGGAAGATCTAAGAGTTTTCCCAGTATCTAATTCTTCTTTAGATGTTATTGATTGTTTGAGAAAAAGTGCTTTATCAAAAGACGTAGAGATATTAACAAAATTTTTTGTAAAAGAAATTTCAAAAACTCCACATAATATATTCAATATTTTTAGTCTTAAAAAAGCAAAGGTAACTGCAAAAAATATTATTCTTTCAACTGGAGGTAATCCGAGCGGATATAAATTAGCTCAAAATCTTGGACACACCATTGTTAAACCCGTACCATCGCTTTTTACTTTTTCTACAAAAGAATCAAATTTGGATGAATGTAGTGGGGTATCGATAAAGGGCATAGATTTAGAAATTAAATTAAACAATAAGAATTTCCAAAATAGAGGCGATTTATTAATAACGCATTGGGGGTTTAGTGGGCCAGCAGTATTAAAACTTTCATCAATTGCAGCAAGGGAACTTTATAGCCAAAAATATAAATTTAATCTAATCATTAAATGGTCTTCTTTAAGTTATGAGGAGCTAAAAGAAAAAGTTAATTATTTAAGATTAAATAAAGGTAAGGTGAATCTTATTAATAGTAGACCTGTTCCACTATTGACAAAAAGATTATGGATTTTTTTATTGAAGAAAATAGGTATTGATAAAGAGAAAAAGTGGGCTGATTTACTGGCGGATGAAAGAGAGAAAATGATAAATACTCTAATGAGGGATAAATATATAATTTCGAGCAAAGGTCCATTTGGAGAGGAATTTGTTACTTCAGGGGGTGTAAAAATTAATGAGGTTAATTTTAAAAGTATGGAGAGCTTAATTTGTCCAGGGTTATTTTTTTCTGGAGAAGTTTTGGATGTTGATGGGATCACTGGTGGATTTAATTTTCAACATTGTTGGACAAGTGGATGGATCGCTGGGATGGCAGTCTCAAAGTTAAATCAATAAATAATAAATTAATAAGTAATAAATCAGTAAGTAACAATTCAATAAGTTTATCTTTTTTTTATTAAGTATTAGGCGGAAAAAGTTTTTTGGAGAAACTTTAATTTTAAAGTTTTAATTATTGGTGAAGATTAATGCAGAATCTTGTATCAAAAAAAGAAGAAGAGGAAAGAAGATTAAAAGCTTTAGCAGAATATAGGATTTTGGGAACCAAGCCAGAATCATGTTATGACGATATTACAAAAATTGCTGCTACAACCTGTAATGTTCCTATTTCTTTAATGACTTTGGTAGACAAAGATAAACAATGGTTTAAATCCAAAATAGGACTTCAAATATCAGAAACCAGAAGAGATTGGTCTTTTTGTACACATGCAATAAAAGAAAATAGTCCATTAATTATTCATGATGCTTTCCAAGATGAAAGATTTATAAATAATCCATTGGTAACTGGAGATCCAAAGATTCGTTTTTATGCAGGTTTTCCCCTTAGAAATAGTGATGGTAATAAGCTTGGAACTCTGTGTGTAATAGACAGAAAGCCAGGAAACCTTACTACAAAACAATTTAATATTATGGAATTATTATCCAAGCAAATAGTTTCATTTTTAGAGCTTAGAAAAAAGTCATTAAATTTGCTAGATGCTTTATCTAATTTGCATAAACAGGAAGGGATTTTATCTGTATGTTCATATTGCAGAGAAGTGAAAAATAAGGAGGGAGATTGGATGCATTTAGAAAAATATCTTTCGAAAATTAGTGATATTAGATTCAGTCATGGGGTTTGTGATAATTGTATGGAAAAACATTTCCCAGATGTAATCGAAGTGTGGAATAAAAAGGATTTTTTTGAAGACGGTCAAAGAAGGTTTTTGGAGTCCTAGAATTAAGAAATTGCTTTTTATTGTTTAATCTATTTTCTAAACAAATTCTTTATTTGGTGGTTAGTATTGTATAAATTTTGACTAGAAAATGTTATTAGGAACTTTATTAACAGGTGAAATTGCAAAAAGTGCATTAGTAGCATATGTTCATTACTTAGGAATTATATTGTGTTTCGGTTCTCTTTTATTTGAAAGATTGACTCTCAAAGTAGGTCTTAATAGAAATGAGACGATTTCAATGATAGTTGCAGATGTGGTTTATGGTTTGGCAGGAGTTGCAATATTGGTTACTGGGATTTTGCGTGTTAAGTATTTTGGTCAAGGAGGTGATTTTTATACAGGTAATCCTGTTTTTTGGATAAAAGTTTCTCTTTACATTCTGGTGGGATTACTTTCTTTATATCCAACGACAACTTATATCTTATGGGCCATTCCATTAAGTAAGAATAAATTACCTGAAATATCTGAAAATCTAGTTAAGAGGTTCAGACTAATCATTACTACTGAATTAGTGGGCTTTGCAACAATACCTTTGTTTGCCACTCTCATGGCTAGAGGTGTAGGTTTAGGTTGAAAAATTTATTTCTAGAAAGAAATTGTTTAATAAGTGTTAACAAACTATATAGATGGAGTTTAAGTTATAAGATTTCTAAATCTAAAAAAGAGATTATTTTTATTGGTTTAAATCCCTCATTTTCGGATGAAGTTTTCTTGGACAACACAACAAAAAAGATAATCAAAATTTCGAAAAACAATAATTACGGCAAAGTAAAATTAATAAATCTATTTGCTCTTATTTCAAGCAAACCAGAAAAACTTTTTACACATAAAAACCCTGTGGGGTATTTAAACAATAATCATATTTATAAAAACTTAAAACACTGGTCTGAAAGTAAAAATTGTGATTTATGGTTAGGTTGGGGTAACAAAGGTAAATTTCTAAATAGAAATAAAAGAATATCAAAAAAAATAATGCAATATAACTCAATTAGGAAAAATAATTTTGATAATCCTCTTGGACCGCTTTTAATTAAGAAAACAATCAAAGATAATCCAATACACCCTCTATATTGTTCTGATAATTCCATCCTCCAATCTTATTTTTAGGTAGTAAGGCTCAAATGCAAACCAGTATTTTTAGCTATTTCATTAAATATGTGTTAATTTTTATTTGTTAAGTGAACCAAATATGAAAATTTCAAAGCAATTAAATAAACTAAAAAACTTAAATGTTGAGGCAGAAAAATGTTCTACAAGAGAAGAAGCAAAAAAAATAATTAGTAAAGCAAATAAAGCACAAAGTAAAATGAACAAATAAATAAAAATTAATTTCACTTATTCATAATTTATAATTTTCCAAAATATTTAATTTACACAAATACACCATATTTATTTCTCAGTATCTATGTCTTTGAAGATAATTAAAATTAGGAAATCTCACGAAAGATTTAGATCGACTAGAGAATGGCTAAATTCGATGCATTCATTTTCTTTCGCAGAGCATAGAGATCAAAAATGGGATAATTTTGGGAAAATTAGAGTTATAAATGAAGATATTATTTCTCCTAATGCAGGATTTAATACACATTCTCATGCAAATATGGAAATAATTACTGTCGTAACAAAAGGAACAATAACTCATAGAGACTCTTTAAACAATCTTGGAAAAATTCACAAAGATGAAGTACAAGTTATGTCTGCAGGTACTGGAATCTCTCATAGTGAGAAGAATGAAGAAAATGAGAACTGTAAGTTGTTCCAGATTTGGATATACCCTCAAAAAGAAAATATCAAACCTCGATATGATCAAATTTCATTAAATGAAAAGTTGTGGGACAATCTTATTTTTAATTACAAAGATGGTAAAAATAATAAGCTTTTTCTAAATCAAAGTATTTCTTTATGGCGTTGTAAATATAAGCCAATTAAAGAAAAAAAATTGCCATTAAAAATCGATAAATATAATTGGATACAGATAATAGAAGGTAATCTTTTATTAAAAAGTAAAGACTCTAATTCAAATATATTTCTCGAATCTGGAGATGGCTTGGGTTTTGAAGTTAATTATTATGATGATGTCTCTATAGAGACCGAAAAAGACTTAGATTTTCTCTTATTTTCGATGCCTTCATTATAAATTTATCTGTTACTTTTCCCCATCAACTCCTTTATTAAATGCATTTAAGGCTTGCAAAGCCATATTAAGGTGAACTTCCATAGCACCAAGTGCAATTAAAGAATTTGGTGATTTATCTTTTAGTAAATTCTCTTTTCTTTTTGATAACGCATTAACTACCTTCTTAGTTGAAGCTTCCCAATTGTTCATTAACTCTTCAAATTCTCTTTTCTCGGGACTTTCTATTTCTGCTAATTCATCAGAAAAACGAGCATCCTTTTGTGCCTTAAGCATTAAGTAACTTAATTTTTTATGACTTATTGCTTGAGGTAAATTGTTAGATTCACTCATTTTTAGTAGTTAATTTATAGTCAAAATCTAACTAATTAAGTGAATATTTGCTAGAGGATAAACGGTTGTGATGACCGACCTGAAAATCACGAAATGATACTTGAACAAAAAAAGGATTTATTAACCTTTAATTTTTCACTTATGAGTTTCTTGAAATAATCTCCACGCTCTTCATAATTTTTAAATTGATCAAAACTAGAGCATGAAGGTGAGAATAATAATGTTCCAACCCTATTATTTTGTAAATAATGAAAAACAAAATTTAAAAGCTCTTTTAATTCTGAAAATTCAAAAATATTTTTTTTAAATCCTTCATTAATAAGCGCCACTCTAAGGACTTTTGAGCTTTCTCCAAAAAGGAAAACACATTTAACTTTTTTCTTTAAAACTTTTATCCACTCACTATATTCATTGCCTTTTAATCTACCCCCAGCAATGATTATTATTTGACCTTCAATTGAACTTATTCCCGCAATAGATGAGTCAAAATTTGTAGCTTTACTATCATTAATGATTTCCAGATCATTATTTTTATAAATTGTTTCCATCCTATGGGGTAATTGTTTGTAATTAGATAAAGAATCTTTAATCTTCTTGCCAGATAACCCAACTTTTCTTGCTGCTGCAATTACCAATAAAAGATTTTGAAGATTATGCCTTCCTTTTAAAGAAAAATGTTCAAGTTTGAATAATTTCTTCCCTCTCTCAACAATGTATGCTTGATCATCTATCCAATAATCGCAATGTATAAAATTTGATTTATCGAAACTAGTTGTTATCCAAACCCCTCTTGATAGCGAACTGTAGTAATTTCTTAGATTTTTATCGTCATAATTATAAATTCTAAAATCAGATTTTTCTAACAGGCTTTTTTTTATGTTGAAATAGTTTTCAAGTGTTTTATGTCTTTCAAGATGATCTTCTGTGAAGGTTGTCCATATTCCAATATTAGGTTTTACTTCTGGAGATATTTCTATTTGATAACTGCTTAATTCGGCAACAATCCAATCAATTTTTTCATGTTTTTTGGAGTGCGCATATTTACATAGAGGTGTACCAATATTTCCAGCAAAAGGAGCATATAATCCAGTATCGCAGAGTATATGGCTTAGTAGATGAGTAACAGTAGTCTTGCCATTAGTGCCAGTAATACCTATCCAATTTGTATCTTTCAAAATTTCCCATGCGACATTAATTTCTCCAATTACTTTAATTCCCTTTTTTTTTAATTCAAAAATAGTTGTATGGTCATAAGGTATTGATGGACTTACAACAACAGATTCGATCTCTTTCACAAAAGGTTGAATTTCTTCAAATACAAATTCTCTATTTAGAGAAACTATTATATTGAGCTCTTCTAATGCTGTTTTTCTTTCTAAGAATTCTATCCCATCTTTACTTTCCCAAACAATTACTCTCTTATTGATGCTTCTCAAATACTTGGCAGCCCAAAATCCAGATTTACCTAATCCAATTACAAGATTAATATTTCTTTTACTTGAATGATTATCTATCATTAAATTTATAATTGCATATATATTAATTGTGTTTAAGGGGTAATTCAATCATGAGATCTCTCTTAATTATTTATAGTATTCGCCCAAGAAAAGTTAATTAATGGAAGATAATACTGCAAAATATTGGTTCTCTTGGTTTTATGAACAGTGGGAGAAAAATGCTCCAGGTGAATTAATTGAACAAGGTTTAACTCCGTCTCAAATTGCTGAGCGCTTTGTTAATGAAAACCATGATAGTTTTATTCAATTGTCAAAAAAAATTGATGAAAAAAATTATGATGCCTTAACAGAATTTATGAAACTCTCTGAGAGTGAATTACATATCTTGAAGTATTTTCTAAAGTTAGTAAAAATGAAAAATTTATAAGAAGTTATTAAGTATTTCAAGGCTTTTTTCCCATAAATTTTTTCTTTCTTTTTTATTCATGGCGAAAGGAGAAGTAGGGGATAGTTTTGGATGACCTCTGAAATTAAATCTAGGACCATAATGATCACCTCCTCTTGCATCTGGTGAAGTGGCTGCAAAAAGTTGAGGTAAAGCACCCATCTCAGCAGTTTGAAAAATAGGGCTAAATAATTCCAGTGAGAATGTTTCTAATGGACCAGGGTTAGGTTTTTGAGCAGTAAAGAGATTTGTTTTTGCAATTCCTGGGTGAGCAGCTAAAGAAAGTATATTTTTGTGCTTTAAGTTCTCATTTAGTTCCAAAGCAAACATTACATTTGCCAATTTGCTATTGGAGTAAGATTCCCATTTGTTGTAATAGTTCTCGGCTTTCAGATTTCCCCAACCAACTTTGCCAAAAAATTGTGCTCCGGAAGTAACCGTCACTATTCTAGATTCTTCTCTTTTTTCAATAATTGGAAGTAGCTTTAGAGTCAAAAGCATGTGAGCTAGATGATTAACTGCAAATTGTATTTCATATCCCTGGGCACTAAGAGTTTTAGGCGGATGCATAATGCCTGCATTATTGATTAGTAAATCCAAATTTTCAAAATTATCAAAAATTTTGGACTGAATTTCAACAATATTTTTTAAATCTGACAAATCTAATTCTAAGGGTGTAAATAATCCTTCAGGATTAAGATCTTTAAGTTTTTTTATAGTTTGATTAGCTTTTTCAAGTGATCTACAAGCTATAACAACATGAGCATTTTTTTCTGCTAAGGCCTTTGCAGTGTAGTATCCAAGACCACTATTCGCACCAGTAATTAGCGCTGTTTTGCTTGTAAGGTTTGGAATATTAGATGTTTCCCAGTTAGAGATTTTAGGTCTTGAAATAGTGGCAGTCATTTAGTAATCCTGCAAATTGCTTTGGAATTTACCAAAATTTAATTACCTCTCCACTGTAAATACTGGAAGTCAGTATCGTGAGCTCTTATTGAAGGTACTATTTAATATTATTTTTCAATTGCATATTGCCATTCGTTATTTTGAGATAAACTTTTTTCTCTAAGTAACTGTAATTTCCTACTATTTATTTTTATAACTATTCCATTAGTTGGATATTTCGAAAATATTTTCTTCTCTAACCAATTTTTTATATATATTTGGATTTCGCTTGTATGATTTGTGAAGTAACTGTCAGGGGTGCTGAAGCCACATTTTTTAAGATAGTTAAGGGTTTCGTATTGATTAAGTCTTCCATTAAGTATTTGGAAACAGCAAAAGCGGAGACTTTCTCCAATCCCTTTCTTATCATTGAGGTATTTTCTTGTAATTCTTTGGGAAATGCCGGCAACTTGGTTTGTAGCGTATAGTTCACCTCTAATTTGAAAATCTCGTTTGATAGGAATACAATCGGGGACATTTTTAATTTGTTTAATTTTGCTTGAGACATCAAATCCTTTTTTTGTAATAGCTTTATTAAACTTGCCATCAATATATCTAATTGCAACAGCACAGCCATCAATTTTTGGTTGAATGCTTAATCTTGTTTTTGTTAATAAACTTTCCAAAAATTCTTTATAGTTTTCTTTGGCTAATTTTGGCAAAAGTTTATTATTTTTTTGATTAAAGTAGTCAGGCTTTGGATCAACAGGAATAAAGAGCTTTTCAAGTTGCTTAAATGCATCATCCGAAATTATGCCTTCACCTATTCTGTATTGTTCATCTAAATACTTAACATCTCTCACTAATAAATTATTCATAATAATTTTGATAAATATTTAAAAATCTTTTAAAAAAAATCATTTAAATAAAGATTTGAAAATTAAAATTAGATCTAAAAAGTAATTGATCACTAAATATCCTCCTACGCAGAGAGCGATTTAAGAGTATAAAATGTACTTATAAGGCGTTTAAATTAAATACTTCAATCAAACATATTTACTTAAAAGTGAAATAGAAATTTTAAGGATTAATTTAGGCAAATTTTTGAAATTCCTATCAATACAAAAAAAAATTTTTTAAAGTTATGAGAAAATGTCATTTTTATTAAAAGCTCAAAATACCTGGGAAAATTTTGCGAAATACAAAATCAATGATTATGCAAAATTAAGAAATTTTGATTTTGGGCCAAATAACGAAAGTTCAGTTTCAAAATTATCGCCTTTCATTACTCATAGAATATTATCGGAATATGATCTGATCCATGATATTAAAAGTAAGTACAAAATCAAAAATTCAACTAAATTTGTTGAAGAAATATTTTGGAGAGTTTACTGGAAAGGGTGGATGGAAAATAGACCTAAAGTTTGGAGAAATTTTATTTCAGAAAACAATCTCGATTTTGATTATGAGTTATATGAAAGTGCAATTAATGGCAATACAGAATTAGATTTTTTTAATTCTTGGGTACATGAATTAATGCAGTACAACTATTTGCATAACCATACAAGAATGTGGTTTGCGAGTACTTGGATATTTAATTTAGGCCTCCCATGGCAATTGGGAGCAAAGTTTTTCTTTAAATATCTTTTTGATGGAGATGCTTCATCTAATCTCCTTAGCTGGAGATGGGTCGGAGGATTGCAAACGAAGGGAAAACAATATCTTTTTTCATCATCAAACCTCAGAAAGTTTTCAAATAATAGATTTAATGTAGAAAAAATAAGTAATCAACAAATTTTTCTTGAAGAATCTAATCAAATACCATTTGAAGATGAGATTTATAAAAATGATATGGATCCTAAATCAGATAATCTGATTATGTTTGAAAATGATCTACACCTTGCAACCCTTAAAAATTTACTTCCAAGCTATAAAAAAGTATTTATTATCCTTTTAAAAAATGAACAAAGACAAATTAAATTGTCTGAATCTGTATTGAAATTTAAACAAGATTTGGTCTCTGAATTTTTAGAGCAATTTGATAATGTTGAACAGATTGATCCTTATTCATTGGAAAATACTTTTAAAAATACTAACGAAATAGACATTATTTATCCTGGAGTGGGAGAAAATTATGATTTCATAACTGAGTTTAAAAATTTACACCATAAAAAAATTTTTAATCTTGTGAGGGATGAAGATTTATTTGCTTGGAAATTTGCTAAAAGAGGGTTTTTTAAATTTAAAGAAAATATTCCAAAAATAAATCAGAGAATATCAGAAAATTTTTCAAAAAAATAATTTTTAACTTAGTTGAATTCCTAATCAGAAATACTCCACTTGGTAACTAAGTATAAATACTTATTTAGGTGCGACTTTTGCTCTTTAATCCACGATGGATACTGTGACTAGTTATTTTTACTTAAGGATAATTTTTTAATAGTGCTTTCAACAATTCTTACCAAGTCGTTTAGCAAAGATACTGCTTTATTAATTCTTAGAGTTATAACAGGAACTGTTCTTATACATCACGGTTATGAGAAATTAGCAAACATTGAAAATTTCGCTGATGCTTTTGTAAGACCATTACATCTCCCATTCCCAATATTTTTATCTTACATAGCGGCTTTCTCAGAAATAGGTGGTAGTTGGTTATTAATTATCGGCTTAGCCACAAGATTCGGAGCTTTGGCAATTGTTGGAACAATTTCTGTCGCCATATATCATGCACTTGTTACTTCAGGTTTTAATATTTTCTTACTAGAGCTTTTACTTCTATATTTCGCTTCAGCAACTTCAATTGCACTAACAGGTCCCGGTAATTTCTCCTTAGATGAAGTCATCATCAGAATTCTGAAATCAGAAGATGAAGAGGAAATTATATCTTCAACAAATGCAAAATCTTCCAAGCAAGTTGAAGTTAAAGAAGAAACAAGCAAAGGTGGTTTATTTCAATTTCTGCAAGCAAACATACTCTCAGATACTTCAAGCTAACTTTTTAGGATAAAGACTATTTATTAGTTCTAACCTTTTTCGATAACTGTTTCTCTTCTCAAGTTTTATCTTAATCGTTGCTTCACAAAGACTTATAAAAAGCCCTATAGCAGTCACCCAAGATAGAAAAATAAAAGGGTTTTCTGGAATTTCTGAGAAATTCATATAAATAATACTTCTTTTTTTAAACTGACTGATCACTATATGTATTTCAACCTAAATATACAATTTAGAAATATTTAAGGATTAATTTCAACTTTTTCCCATTTTTTAACCTTTTCCCAAAGATATCGTTTATGAACAGGCTGTTCTAATTTAAGAAGATCTACTGAATATATTTCAAAATTTAGAACCACAAAATTTTCTGACTTGGGTAGATTGGATAATCTTTCATAAGTAGATTGGACTTTTGGGTTTATTTTCTCTCCAGGAGACCCCCAAAACCAAGAAGATTTTGATTTTTCTGATAATGAATCCCAATAATTTTTGTTATCACTTAATTCACGTATTTTCCCTTTAAATCTATATTGTGATTTGGTTTTCAAAAAGAACCATAATATTTCTGCATTAGGGTTGGATTTTAAATGCCCAATTTTTTCACTTCTTCTATCTGTGAAAATTATCATTGAACTATCTTTATGCCATCCTCTGAAAACAACTGTTCTTAATCTTGGCTCATTTTCTTCGCTGACTGTTGCAAGCTGTATCCATCTATTAGAGGGTGATTTGCCCTCTTTTTTTCTAGAAGATTTTAAATCTTGCCTCCAACTGGGTAAGTTGTTATCAGGCATTTAATTTAGGCAATATTAGACCACTTTTCTTTTTGTATTCTTCGAATGAAGCATATTTTGAGAGCGATTTATCTTTTTTTATCATTCTTGGTAGAAAAACTATAGAGAAAAATATTGCAAGAATTACTAATGGAACGAAACTCATTGAGAGGATGGCGAATGATAGATAAATTAGTATTTCTCCTAAGTAATTTGTATTTCTTATATTTTCGAAAAATCCTTCTTTAATAAGATCTTTTTTTAATTTAAGAGAAAAATATTTTTGGGCATCACTAGCAAAGTGTAGAAACACACCAATTATATTTATAGATACAGAAGCAGCTATTACAATATTTGGAACAGATTTCTCAGATGAGATAAGAATGTAGGGAGCTACCCAGTAACTTCCAAGGAAAATAAAACCAGTAACTGAAGTTAAAAAATTTATTTTTTCTTTAAAATAAGGATCTGGGAATATCTTTTCTTTTAAAAGCCAAAGTAATCCATAAGTACCATGCAGAGCTAAATAAACGTAGGGAGCGATCGTAAAATTATCAAAAAAAATCATAAGACCTATCACTACAAATGCAGTGAGCCCCTTATGTAGATTAATTATTTGATTAAGTTTCATCTTTTTTAATAATCTAAAAAATGAAATTATTTTCTGTGGATCTAACCTAAGTTGTCAAAAGTTTTAATGGGCGATACTGGATTCGAACCAGTGGCCACTACCGTGTCGAGGTAGTGCTCTACCACTGAGCTAATCGCCCAAATTGAAGAAATTTTTATTCCCCTTATAAGAAAATAGCAGGTTGCGTTTCATTTTCTAAGTAATTTAACTTTCCATCGTTCTCTTTTGGTTATTTCTAAATTTAAAATTTCAATAAATCCTTTATTTTCAAGTTCTAGTTTGTCGCCAATTTTTAGATTAATTGTTGGTTTATTAACTTTGCTTCCATTTAATCTGAGCATTCCATTTTCTATCCTTTCAATGATTTTGGTTCGTGATAACCTAAAGCCCGCTGAAGCTATAGCATCTAATCTTGTTGAAGCTTCTACTGTATTGACAAGTTTTTTTGATCTTCCAGAAGGTATTTGTAATTCATCTATACCTACTACATTAATTTTTACTTTTACGTCTCTCAAGTAAAAAATCTTTTCGTCTAGATGCTCAATATCTAAATTATCAATTATCCCTTGTGCTCCCCTATCGCCAATAGTCCATATATCTCCAACTTTTAATTGATTCACCCCATTTTCAATTAAGAGGGATCTAAAATCGTCTTGTGTAGCATTATCAAATAAAAAATTTCCATTAATTTTTATTCCTTGAGCTGGAAAATTACTTTTTAGCGCATCCTCTTCAGGAATATTATCCCCTCTAAAGCAAGCTATCCTAGATCTTTGAGAAGAGGAGAATCCTCCATAAATAAAAAATTTGAAATCATTTAAATTTTCAAAATCTTTTAAAATCTCTTCGCAAACATAAGTTGAATTAAACCCAGTCCAATAAGTTTCCCAGTGTTTGTAAGCTAAGTTAGCAATATTTATTAATTCCTCAGTTTCTTTTTTGTAGTTTGAATTTATTAAGATTTCTTTTAAGTCAATCATTTAGCCTTCTAAAAAAATTATATCTTTTGCTTCTGATTGTTTTATCAAAGCCCAAGGTAATTCAGTTCCAATTTGATTTTCAAGTAGAACAAGCCATTTACCCTCTTTATTAAAATTAATGATTGATCTTAACTCTTTATTTCTATTAATGTTGATACTTGCAGAAGAGACAATGCTTCCTAAATATCCTGAACCCATTCCTAAAAGTCCTCCAATGAGAGATTCCCCGATGTTATTTAAACCAAGAAAGCTGAAGGTAGATAAATTTGTCATATTAGAAAAAGCTATTCCAGCTATAAACCCAAACGGCATTAGCCATCTACTCATATCTTTTTGCCTGATCTTCCTATCAAGTTTAGGATTTAAGATTCTTATATCTTCAAAATTTTGAGATTTGAATAAGATATTTGCTTTCGCATTTAGCAATTTTGTTTCGTCTGATGATATTTTCTCACTTATTGGTGGGATCAAAATAGCTTCAGAGAGCATTACTGATTTTTCGTTGAAAACATCAAATAGCTGGATACATTTATTAATGTCTTCAAATATCACAATACTTTTAGTCAAATTTCAATCCTCAAATGTTTGTGTGTTATTCAAATTAATAAAATAAGATACATACACTATAGATTAAGTTAAAGTAAAAGATTAAAGAACCAATCTTAAATGACAAAAGTTCTCATTACAGATCCAATTGATCAAAAAGGAATCGATATTCTTTCACAAGTTGCTCAGGTTGATCAGAAGATAGGGATCTCAGACTCTGAGTTAGCTTCCATTATTAAAGATTATGATGCTTTAATGATTCGTTCTGGCACTCAAGTGACCGAAGAAATTATTAACTCTTCAAGTAAACTGAGAATCATTGGGAGAGCAGGAGTTGGAGTCGATAATGTAGATGTTAAGGCTGCTACGCAAAAAGGAGTCCTTGTTGTTAATTCTCCAGGGGGTAACACAATAGCAGCGGCTGAACATACTATAGCTATGATGTTGGCCTTATCTAGGCATATTCCAATTGCTAATACTAGTACTTTGTTAGGTAAATGGGAGAGAAAGAAATTCGTTGGAAATGAGCTTTATAAGAAAAAATTAGGTGTAGTAGGTTTAGGGAAAATTGGTGCTCATGTAGCAAAAGTTGCTAATGCATTAGGAATGGAAGTTTGCGGATATGATCCCTTTGTTTCAACTGAAAGAGCTCAACAAATCCAAGTTAAACTTTCTGATCTAGTAGATTTATTCCAACAATCCGATTATGTAACTTTGCATTTACCTCGCACACCAGAGACAGAGAATTTAGTCAATATGGAGGTGCTTAAAAATATGAAAAGTAGCGCAAAATTAATTAATTGTGCTCGAGGAGGCTTGATTGATGAAGAGGCATTAGCACAAGCTTTAAATCAATCATTGATTGCAGGTGCAGCAATAGATGTCTTTTCTAAAGAACCTTTGGAATCTAATTCACCACTTTTGAAGGTTGAAAAGAATCTTATTCTTACCCCCCACTTAGGAGCATCTACTCGGGAGGCACAAGAAAATGTAGCTGTTGATGTTGCGGAACAAATAAGGGATGTCTTGCTTGGTTTATCTGCTAGAACTGCAGTAAATATTCCAGGTTTGAGCCCTGATATTATGGATAGTCTGAAACCTCATTTGCAGTTAGCTGAAACCATGGGTCTGCTTATAAGTCAGCTTTCAGGTGGGCAGATACAGAAACTAGAAGTAAAGCTTCAAGGTGAATTTGTTCAACATCCTTCTCAGCCATTAATAATAGCTAGTCTAAAAGGCCTTCTAAGTAAAGCTTTGGGAGATAGGATTAATTATGTGAATGCTTCGCTAGAAGCAGATTCAAGAGGTATTTCAGTAGTCGAGAATAAAGATGAGGCAAGACCTGAATTTGCTAGTGGTTCGCTTCAGTTAACCACTTATGGAGATAACGGCGACCATAGCGTAGCGGGAAGCATTTTTGCTGATGGGGAATTAAGAATTATTAGTATTGATCAATACCCAGTTAATGTATCACCAAGCAGATATATGTTGGTTACTAGGCACAGAGATATGCCAGGCATTATTGGCAAGCTGGGGTCTTTATTAGGTAGCAACAATGTAAATATTGCCTCAATGCAAGTTGGGCGCAAAATTGTTAGAGGGGAAGCTGTTATGGTTCTAAGTATTGATGATCCAATACCTAATAAGTTGCTTGATACCATTATTGAAGTAGATGGGATTACCAACGCTAATCCAGTTACTCTATGAAGTGGCTTTAACTAGTTAATGGAAACTAAAGATTGGTATAAACTAACTTTTCTGATAGAAAGTGATTCTGAAGAAATTATTATTTGGAAATTAAATGAGCTGGGAATATTGAGTTTTTCATTTGAATATTTAATTAAAAATGAAAATAAAAAAGAAGTTAATATATGGCTTCCAATTGATGATTGGGATGAGAGTTCTAGAAGTGGTTTTGAAAAAATAATTAGCAAACTTTTAAACATTAATCCCCCTAAGAATAAATTTTTTGAATGGAGTATTATCAAAGAGGAGGATTGGTTAACAAGTTGGAAGAAATATTGGGCTCCTGAATTAGTAGGAAATCATTTTTTAATATTGCCTTGTTGGATAAATCTAAATAAAAAATTTAAAGATAAACAAATCATAAAAATTGATCCTGGAGCAGCTTTTGGTACAGGAAGTCATCCTTCAACTTATCTTTGCTTGGAAAAAATGGAGAATATTTTATTTTCTGATAAAAAGGTTTTAGATATTGGGAGCGGTAGCGGGATTTTGAGTGTCGCCGCAAGATTACTTGGCGCTAAAGAGGTTTGTGCAGTGGATAATGATTATTTAGCTATAAATTCAACAAAATCTAATTTCCAACTAAATTTCGGTAATTTAAACAAATTAAATACATATTTGGGATCTTTTAATGAGGTAATTTTAAAAAATCAACTCGAACAATTTGATTTTGTTTTATGCAATATTCTTGCTGAAGTAATAAAAGGAATGATCCCAAATATCTATAAGTGCTTGAGAAACAATGGGGAAGTCATTTTTAGTGGAATTCTTAATTCCCAAAAAGATGAAATTATAAAAATATTAAATATGAATAACTTGAAATTATTGGAAGTATCAATTAGAAAAGATTGGGCATGTATTTCGGCACAAAAAGTTGCCAATTTTACCAATACATAAGTTTACCTTATGAATCCTTATTAATACATTTTATTGTGTCATTTTTTACTTCAAAATCTCACATATCGACCCAATCAGTGTTAAAAATGTATTTGATAGGTATTAACTACCAACAATTTTTTATTTAAATGGCTTCTTACAAAGTTACACTCATCAACGAAGGTGAAGGTCTCAATTCAACTATTGAAGTACCAGATGATCAATACATCCTCGATGCTGCTGAGGAGCAAGGTATCGATCTCCCTTATTCATGCAGAGCTGGAGCTTGCTCAACATGCGCAGGCAAGGTTGCTTCAGGTAGTGTTGATCAGTCTGATCAAAGTTTCTTGGATGACGACCAACTAGAAGCTGGTTTCGTGCTCACTTGTGTTGCTTATCCAACATCTGACGTAACAATTACAACTCATGCTGAGGAAGAATTGTACTAATTATAAAAATTTAACTTTTCTAAGTTGATTATTGATTATTTCTCTGCCACCCTCTATGAAGGTGGCTTTTTTTTTGTGAATGGATAAATTTGAATTTTTCAAGACTGGCAGTGTTCAATCAAGTTATGGAGGACAGTACAGTTATAGGGTGATTGGACCGTGTTGCAGACTTTATGATAGGGAAGAGTTACCTTGGCCCTGTTCAAGACTTGCTTGGAGAAGCAAAGAACCTAGTTGGAGAAGAATAGGTTCTAGATTCGTAGCAGATATGGCTTCAAGAAAATGTCCTTCTTACTCAGTTCAGATTTTGGAGCCTGGATCAAAACCTGTGGAGACAGTTATAACTCTTTTTTCAAAGAAATTTTCTTCTGATATACAAGAATGGTGGTATAGCAAAAAACCAGGTTCAAAAGAACCTGGTAATGTGTTGCCAGAAATTACTTAATTATTTATATTTTAGCCTTTAGGAGTTGGAGGCATATAGCCCTTTAAACCAGTACATTCAAGACTTTCAAAAGTATCTACACCAGTTTTGGAGTTAGTACCAGTTGCTCTTGAACATAATGATTTTCTCTCAGAAAGATCAAGATTTGCATCAGTAAAGTCTGTTCCATCAATTATTGCCCCATCAAAAACACTTTTTAATAGTTCACCATTAGAGAAATTGCTATCTGATAGATCAGCATTATCAAATCGAACTGCGTATGCTATTACGTTGCTCATATTGGCTCCTTTGAAATTTGCATTTTTAGCAGTTGTAACACTGAAATAAGCTCCTTCAAGGTTAGCTTCTCCTAGATCCTGACCAGAAAGGTCATATTTAACATATTCAGTATTATGAAGGTCAGCACCGTGAAGATCATCTTTTAGAACGTCAACTGATGAAGGATCACTAGGATAGAGTGCATTTGCAGATATTGGATTAATAAGTAACCCAATAATTAATGGAAGAAAAATAAATAGTCTTTTACAAGACTTATGTAGTGATGAAAAAATAGAGACCATTTCGATCGACATCAAATAGAAAAACCTATGACTATTATTTCATGGGTTGGTCATTTACAACGCTCCTGCTAACGAACTGTTGCAGTTTATTTTATTTCTGCCGTTAGAAAATCTTTTGCAAGCTGAGTATTTGGAAAAACTTTTTGAGCCTCTTTAAGCAAATCGCTTGGAGTAATTGCATTTTTATTAGTATATCTTGGACTTAAATGAGTAATAATTAATTTTTTTGTGTTAGATAATAATGCTGTTTTGGCAGCCATGATTGTTGTGGAATGTAATTTTTCGTATGCCATGCTTTCATCCTCCACTGAAAAAGTCGATTCATGTACGAGTAAATCGGCATTTTTTGATAGTGAAACAGCTGATTCGCTAAACACTGTATCTGTGCAATAAACAAAGCTTTCACCTTTTCTAGGAGGTCCACAGAATTCTTTCCCATCGAATGTCCTACCATCCGCTAATACGACTTTTTTACCTTGTTGCAGTTCTGAATAAATTGGTCCAGGTGCTATTTTTAGAGACTCTGCTTTTTTGATATCAAATATACCTGGTTTATCTTTTTCACTCACCCTATAACCATAAGCAGGTATTTTATGTTTAAGGCAGGCACAATTTACTTTTATTTTGTTGTTTTCAAATAGGATTTTATTTTCTGATGCAAAATTTTCAACTTCCACAAAATTTAATGGAAAAGACAATTTGCAAAAACTACTTTTAAGTGATGAATTTATAAAACTTCGCAACCCTGAAGGACCGTAAATTTGAATACCCTCACTATTTCCTGATAAACCTAAGGTAGCTAAAAGTCCAGGCAAACCATAAATATGATCACCATGCATATGAGTAATAAATATTTTCTTGATTTGTGAAGATTTAATATTGCTTTTCATTATTTGATGTTGCGTTCCTTCTCCGCAATCAAAAAGCCAAACTTCTGATGACTGTGATAATTTAAGTGCTAGGGAAGAAACATTTCTCGTTAAGGATGGGACACCTGAGCTTGTTCCTAAGAAGGTGATATTCACTTATTTATGATATTTTTATTGTTATATCTGGATTAAATTTAGACTTTTAGTCAAACTTAGGCAAATTAAGCATTTGTTTTTAAACAAAGTGATACTTAAATTTAAAAATAACTATAAAAAATGTTGCCTGATAAGTATTTTATTTATTTGTATTTTTCAGAGTGAAAGTGTTTTTGCATCGAGAGAACCAATCATTAGAGTTTTGATATCAAAAAATAACAATTTAAGGATTAGATCAGATAGATCAATTCCTTTAACAATAGAGGGTAAATTTTTTTCACGCAAAAGAATAAAAGGTCTAACTTTGAAAAATGAGAAAAATAGAAAATTTTTATATTTTGATAAGAATAAACAAAAAAAATATGACTTAAAAAGTAATCAAAAATTTCAAGTGAGTTCTCCCGATGGAAGAGGTATTTGGGTAGGTCAGAAGAGATTTGCTGGTAAGCTTAATCTCTTTGTACTCGACTCCGAAATATTGGTAGTAAATGTTTTAGGAATAGAAAAATATCTTAATAGCGTAGTGGGTTCAGAAATGCCAACAAAATGGCCTATTGAAGCATTAAAGGCACAAGCAATTGCCTCAAGGACTTATGCTTTAAAGCAAAAGGGAAATAATTTATTTGATATAGATTCAACCCAGAAAAATCAAGTCTATAATGGCTTGGAATCAAGAACTTATAAAACTATCAGAGCCGTTAAAAGTACAAGATCTTTGGTTTTAACGTATAAAAATAAATTAATTAATGCTTTGTTTCATAGCAGCTCAGGTGGAATGACAGAAAATAGTCAAGATGTATGGAAAAATAAATATCCATATTTATCAAGTGTGAAAGATTTTGATAAAAATAATCCAAAATTTAAATGGAAAAAAAAGATTTCGAGTAATGAATTAATAAATTTATTTCCAAAGATTGGAGGTTTAAAAAATGTAGAGATTCTAGATATTACTAGTACAGGGAGGGTAAAAAATTTAAAACTTATTGGGACTTATGGTTCTGATCAAATATCTGGGGTGGATTTTAGAAAAAGATTAGGCCTAAAAAGTAATTTTATCAGATTTAAATTTTTTGAGGAAGAATTAAACAATAATACTCCTCAAAAGCAAGGGTTGATAGTTTTTGGACAAGGATCAGGTCATGGAGTCGGAATGAGTCAGTGGGGAGCTAAATATCTGGCGTCTAGAGGCCAAAAAGCTGAAAAAATATTAAAGCATTTTTATAAGGGTGTGCAGGTTAAACCCTTTAGAAAAGATTACCTATAGAAGTTATTTAGCATTAAGGACTAATTTTGGATTTATATTAGATTGCTCTTCATTTAAGAAACCTATCCCAAGGAGTATTTGTTTTTTATCAATTACTTTTATGGGTTTTTTGTAGTCAAAAGATTTGTTTTCCTGAAAGTAATTAATGTCAACTTTAATTGCTCTTCCTGTTTGCCAAAAATTGATTTGTTCTTCGGTACTTAAGATAAATGATGAAATGTGATTAAGAGCAGAAATTGTTGGAATAATGAAATTTTTTGAGTTTTTTTTATCTTTTTCGATATCAGATATTTTTATCGAGTTTTGTTCATCAAAGCCACAAGCTGAAATTCTTTTTAGCTGTAGAAGGCAACCCTCGGAATTAAGAATTTCTCCTAAATCTCTTGCAATTGCTCTTATGTATGTGCCAGCTGAACATTTGACTTTTATTTCTATTATTCCGTTTATTTGGTCCCATTTCATTAAAGTAAGTTCGTCTATTTTCACTTCTTTTGGTGCTAATTCAAAAAATTCATTCCTGAAAGATTTTTTATAAGCCCTCTCACCATTAATGTGCACACTAGATACTTTCGGGGGAATTTGTTTAATAATTCCTCTAAATCTATTTAAGTATTGATCTAATTTTTCATCACTGATTTTAGGCCAACTTTTTTGATTAATTATTTCTCCGTGAATATCATCAGTGTTAGTTCTTATCCCTAATTTAATTTGTCCTATGTAAGTTTTACCCTGAGGTAGATATTGAATAAATCTTGTTGCACTGCCTATCGCGATTGGTAATGTTCCTATAACTTCTGGGTCAAGAGTTCCTGTGTGACCAACCTTTTTTGTATTTAGTAACTTCCTTATTTGTTTAACACAATCATGTGAAGTACATCCTTTATCTTTATTAATTACTAAGAATCCATCTTTAGTTTCCATTTTTAATATTAAGAATACTTTGAGAAAGATTTATAACCATCCTATGATTTTGATATTGGAAATTTAGAGAAAGAAATTGAAAAACAATAATTTTATTTTAAAAGAGTTTTTAGACAATGCTTTTAATTTGAAATCACATTTAATGGAATACTTATCTATTAGAGAATGTGATTTAGATGGATTCCTTGCAAATGCAAAGATGAATTTGGCAAATTCACATCCTGGAGATGCTTTGAATGATGTTTCAGATTTTTATACTGAGATTGTAGGAGATAGGCATGTTGCTGATTTAGCTGCTTGGCATATCACAAGTAGGGACTACATTGCTGATACTTTAAAACTTCAGCAGAGATTTTCTAGAGATTTAGTTTTGGATTTTGGAGGAGGTATAGGTACGCATGCCTTAGCCAACGCTATGTCATCAAAAGTTGAGCATGTTTTTTTTGTAGATATTAATCAAACAAATAGAAATTTTGTTGAATACAGGGCTAAGAAATTAGGAGTCGAAAAAAAACTTACTTTCTGCAAGACAATTCTAGATACACGAATATTTAAATTTGATACGATAGTTTGTCTTGATGTTTTGGAACATCTTTCAGATCCAACTTCTCAAATTAATAATTTCAGTGAGATTATGGATAGTAATTCTATTGCTCTATTTAATTGGTATTTTTACAAAGGAGATAAGAATGAATATCCATTTCATATTGACGACAATAAAATTGTTGAAAATTTTTTTAAGACTCTTCAATCAAATTTTTTAGAAGTATTTCATCCTATTCTTATAACTACAAGAGCTTATAAGAAGATTAGATAACTATATTTACTCTTTTTCTATTTCTTAAATTTCTTTTGATGCTTTCGAAACTTACTGTTCCTTCTTTGAGTGCAAAAAGGGTGTCATCTTTACCTTTTCCGACATTGATCCCCGGCAAAAAAGATGTACCTCTTTGGCGAATTAAAATTGATCCAGCAGTTACTTTTTCTCCTCCATAAGCTTTTACACCCAATCTTTTGGAATTTGAATCTCTTCCGTTTCTAGTAGAACCTGTTCCTTTTTTATGTGCCATTAGAAGTATTTAATTTTTTGTAGATTTTTTGGATTTTGGTTTTGTTTCCTTTTTAACAGTTTCTTCCTTTTTAGAAGAAGACTTAGGAGCATTCTTACCTATCGTAATAGATTTTACCATAACTCTAGTAAGTTCTTGCCTGTGTCCCATCTTTCTTCTTGTCTTTTTTTTTGGACGCATCTTGTATACAAGAATCTTCTTATCTCTTTTATGAGAGACTACTTCCAACTCAATTTTTGCGTCTTTAACGTAAGGTTTACCAATCGTAATAGACTCTTTGTCCTTTAAAACTAAAACTTTTTCCAGAGTTATTTTGTCTTTCTCTTTTGCCTTTAACCTGTCTATGTCATAGTATTTATCAACTTCGAACCAAAATTGTTGACCTGAAGTCTCTGCTATTGCATACAATTCATTACTTTGAGAAGAATTGTTTGAGGAGTTTTTGGAATTTGTCATATCTTAAAGACGCTACTAGGCTCAAATTAATAATTTGATTAAGCCCAATAAGCAATCATGATGGTTTGTTTATTTTCTTATTTTGTAGTGTAATAAGTCAAGGGTTGTTTTAAATCTTTCATATCAATTCAGGAACTATAACGATGGCAGCAAGGAAAACATATATTTTAAAACTCTATGTTGCTGGAAATACTCCTAATTCTATGAGAGCTTTAAATACCTTAAGAGAAATTTTAGATAATGAATTCAAAGGAGTTTATGCTTTGAAGGTTATCGATGTACTTAAGCAACCACAACTTGCAGAAGAAGATAAAATTTTAGCCACTCCAACGTTAGCTAAAATTTTACCGCCACCAGTTAGAAAAATAATAGGCGATCTTTCTGATAGAGAGAAAGTTTTAATTGGTTTAGATCTACTTTTTGATGAATTAACTGAAACTGAATATAGTGGAGATAAATAATATAAATAAAACTTTTAAAATTAAAAATAAATTCAACATTTATTTTGTTTAATTAGCACAAAACTATGAATGATAAGAAATTTGGCAAATCAAATAAAATGCAAGTACAAAAATTACCAACTGGAATAGAAGGTTTTGATGATGTTTGTAGGGGAGGGTTGCCTGTCTCTAGAAGTACACTCGTTAGTGGCACCTCAGGAACTGGTAAAACTGTTTTTTCTCTGCAATATTTACACCATGGGATTTGTAATTTTGATGAGCCTGGAATCTTTGTAACATTTGAGGAATCACCTTTAGATATTATTAGAAATGCCGCAAGTTTTGGTTGGGATTTACAAGAATTAATTGATCAAAATAAACTTTTTATTTTGGACGCATCTCCTGATCCTGATGGTCAGGATGTGGCGGGTAACTTTGACTTATCTGGTCTTATTGAGAGAATTAGTTATGCAATTAGAAAATATAAAGCTAAAAGAGTTGCAATAGATTCAATAACTGCTGTCTTTCAACAGTATGATGCTATTTACGTAGTTAGAAGGGAAATATTTAGATTGATAGCGAGATTAAAAGAAATAGGTGTGACAACAGTTATGACTACAGAAAGGGTGGATGATTACGGACCAATTGCAAGATATGGTGTAGAAGAATTTGTATCTGATAATGTTGTCTTATTAAGAAATGTTCTTGAGTCAGAGAAGAGAAGAAGAACTCTAGAAGTTCTGAAGTTAAGAGGTACTGTACATATGAAAGGTGAATATCCATTCACTATGGGAATGGATGGAATAAGTGTGTTTGCCCTAGGAGCAATGAGATTAACGCAGAGATCTTCAAATATTAGGATTAGTTCTGGTGTTAAGGATCTTGATGATATGTGTGGTGGAGGATACTTTCAAGATTCCATTATTCTCGCCACTGGAGCTACTGGTACGGGCAAAACAATGCTTGTATCAAAATTTGTTGAGGATGCTTATAACAATAATGAAAGAGCAATACTTTTTGCATATGAAGAATCTAGGGCTCAATTGCTTAGGAATGCTACTAGCTGGGGCATAGATTTTGAAAAAATGGAAAGTGATGGATTATTAAAAATTATTTGTGCATATCCTGAATCAACTGGTTTAGAGGATCATTTACAAATTATAAAAACGCAAATCAATCAATTTAAACCAAAAAGAATGGCAATTGATTCTCTCTCTGCATTAGCCAGAGGTGTAAGTTTGAATGCATTTAGACAGTTCGTAATTGCCGTTACTGGTTATACAAAACAAGAGGAAATAGCAGGCTTTTTTACTAATACCGCAGAAGAATTTATGGGAAGTCATTCTATTACTGACTCTCATATCTCAACAATTACAGATACTATATTGTTGCTTCAATATGTAGAAATAAAAGGTGAGATGGCACGAGCTTTAAATGTTTTTAAAATGCGTGGATCATGGCATGATAAACGAATAAGAGAATTTATCATTACAAATAGTGGCCCAGAGATAAGGGATTCTTTTTCTAATTTTGAACAAATATTTAGTGGTGCCCCCCACAGAGTTGTTCCTGATCAAAATGTTCAAAATGTTTTTAGAGGAATAGATAATAATTAGATAATTTCTTTAATTTCAGAACCTGAAAAAGAATCTGAATTATTAATAGATTTTGTCAATAATTCATCTTTATCAGATTGAGCCAAGGATAAATCAAACCAAAACGTTGTTCCTACTCCTAATTCACTAGCCATACGAATCTCCCCACCGTGTTTTTCAATTATTCCACGCACTATAGATAGACCTAAACCGGTTCCTTGCTCAGTATGAACAGAATTCTCTACTCTATAAAAACGATCAAATATCTTTTCTTGATCAGCCTGAGATATTCCTGAGCCAGTATCAGCAATCTCAATTCTTACTTTTGGAAGTGGTGAGACTAATTCACATTGAGGGGCTGCATCATTTTTAGAACTTGGAGGGAAAGCAGGACAGGAATCTGGCCAAGTATAAGCTCTTATAATTAGGGCGCTTTTTTTTGGGCTAAATTTCAATCCATTTCCTAGTAAATTATCAAAAACCTGAAGAAGCAAATCAAAATTTCCAAGAATTGGAGGAATAGTTTCCTCTATGTCATGAGCTAATGAAACATTTTTTTCTGAAGCATTAAGTCTATAATTTCTAAGTGTCTGTTCTATTGCTGGTTTTATGTCCATTTGCTCTAGCTGAACAATTTTCCCAGACTCCAACCTAGATAAATCTAATACATCATTTACAAGTCTTGTTAACCTATCAGTCTCTGAATTTGCAATTCCCAAAAATTCTATTTGTTCTTCATCAGAAAGCTGATCTTTTAAATCATGTAAGGTCTCTACATAACTTTTGATATTAAAAAGTGGAGTCCTTAATTCATGCGATACATTGCTTATAAATCTATTTTGTGCCGCGTTAAGTTCAACTTCTCTAGTTAAATCTTGTATTGTCACAGCAATTCCTTTCAATTCAACTTTATTTGTATCTAAGACTGATTGCAAGACAATTCTTAAAGTTCTTGCTGGTTCTCCTAAACTGAATCTTAAATCGTCCTTCTCCTTTTCTCTGTTTAAAATAGATTCTATATTTGTATGTAAGTCGTTGGATAAAATTTCGGGGATTTCATTTAAAAAATGTTTACCTTCTAGAAATCTTCCTTCCCAACGAAATAATCTCTTTGCTGTTGGATTAGTAAGTACAATTTTGCCTTGTGAGTCCAATAATATTGCACCATCTGCCATCGTAGCTATTAAAGATTGCTGCTTGATTTGTGCCGCTTTAAGTTCCTCTATATTAGCTTCGTCATAATTTTCTAACTGTGTTGCCATTCGGTTAAATCCATTTAAAAGTTCTCCTAGATCACCTGTCATGGGTAAAGAAATTCTGGATTTAAAATTTCCTCTTGAAATTTCTCTAACACCTCTTACTAATTCTCTGACTGGTCTTGTAATTGTCAGAGCATTAAATACAGCTCCAAGTATTACTAAAACCCAAATAGATATAAAAACTGCAATGGTTACTTCTCTAGTTAAGGCAGCACTGGCTAGAGCTTTTTTATTAGGAGTGACTCCCAAAGCTAAAGTCCCAAGATATTTGCCTTTCCACAACATTGGGACAAATACATCTGTTACTTGACCTTGAGGTGTCGCATGCTGTCTAACTAAAGGGAATTGAGGTCTCTTCTTCAATTCTGAAGGTAGTTTTAATTTTCGAGTGAGCTGAAACTGACTGTCTGAGCTTGTTGGTGTCGCACTTATCGGAATCCCAAGTTGAACAATATCTTCAGCATCAGTAAAGAATATATAACGCAGGTTTCGACTTGATCTCCAAAACTTTTCAGCTACATTTGAAATTTCTTTTTTTTGGTTATTAGCGACTAATTCTGTAACATTCCCAGATAATAATAAGCCAAGATCTCGAGCATATCTAGTATCATTCATACCTGCATCTCTTTGAATACTATTTAATGCAAAAAAAGTTATTCCTGTCATTAGGAGACTTACGACAAGAGTTGCTATGGCTAATAACTTTGTTCTTAAACTGAACCCACTCCACCAAGCGAGAAGTCCATTAATCCAAAAGTTAATATTCATATCTTCATTATCCGTGATGTTATATTTTCTACTTTCTCGATTATTGTTATCCACCATTAGTTTATTTCTCCTTTGAAAAGTTTTTTCTCACTTGATGACCAATGTCATTTCTAAAGTAAATACCCTCAAAATGAATTTCTTTTAAATTTTTGTATGCTTTTTCAAAAACCGCATTGAAGTCTTTATCTTGACAGACAATACTTAAGACTCTTCCTCCAGCAGTAGATAATTTCCCACTTTTGTTAAAAGAAGTACCTGAGTCAAAAATTTGACAATCAGTAGAATCAATCTTACCTATTTTTATTTCATAGCCAGTTTTATATTCGTTAGGGTAACCTTTGGATGTTGCTATTACACAACCACTAACTTTATCGGAAGTATTAATTTTTTCATCACCAGTTAAACTTCCCATTGAGCATTTTTCTAATAGAAATACAAAATTTTGATCCATTAATGGCATTATTGTTTGGCATTCTGGATCACCAAATCTGCAATTATATTCTATAACCTTCGGCCCAGATTTTGTGATCATTAACCCAAAATAAATAACGCCTCTATAGTCAATATTTCTTTTATTTAGCTCATTTATTGTAGGTTCAATTATCTCATTAATGATTCTATCAAGGTAATCGTCTGTTAATAATGGGGCAGGAGAATAAGCCCCCATGCCTCCTGTATTTGGACCTTTATCTTTTTCATTAAGTCGTTTGTGATCTTGGGCCGTTGGAAGTAATTTATATCTCTTTCCATCGCATAAAGCAAAAACTGAAACTTCTGGCCCTTGAATTTTTTCTTCTAGAACAACTACATTCCCAGAGTTGCCGAATCTCCCATTAAAAATTGTCTCTGCTGCTCTTAAGCATTCATCTTTTGAATTAGGAATAAAAACACCTTTACCTGAAGCTAGACCATCAGCTTTTACTACAAGTGGAATTGTGGATGAATTAATAATTTTTTTGGCTTCTTCAAGAGAATTAACTTTCCAAAAGTTTGCAGTTGGAATATTTGCATCTTGCATAAATTCCTTTGCCCAAGATTTGCTAAATTCTAGTTTTGCTCCATCTTTGTTAGGACCAAACACTTTAAAATCTTTTTGTCGAATAAAATCAGCTAATCCATCTGCCAGAGGTATTTCTGGTCCAATCACTACTAAATCTATTTTAAAAAAATTAAGCTTTTCAACTAATTCATTTTTATTATTTATGTCAATTTTTATTCTTTCACATTTATTTATTCTTTCTGAACCAGCGTTACCAGGTATTAAATAGACTTTTTTCACTAATTCATTTTTTTGAATAGCCCAAGCCAAAGAGTTTTCTCTCCCGCCATTTCCAATTATTAAAATATTTTCTAATTTAGTAAAGTTCTTAGAACTAGGTGAATTCATTCCCATATATTTGTTTTTTAAAGGTTATGAGGTTTCGATTAATAATCAGTTAAAATGATAATAAAATCATTTGAAGTTGATCTCTAATAATTATGTTAATTATAAAAAGTATCTTAGTAATAATAATGAGGTTTTAAATTAATGAATAATAAATATGAGTTGATTTATGAAGGTAAAGCAAAAAAAGTTTTTACCCATGATGATGCAAATAAAGTAAAAATTGAATTTAAAGATGAAGCTACAGCTTTTAATGCGTTGAAAAAAGAAAAATTCGAAGGTAAAGGCAAACTTAATTGCTTAATAAGTGCAAGAATTTTTGAGATTCTCATCAAGAAAAATATTCCAACTCATTTTATTGAACTTGAAAATGAAAATACAATGATTGCAAAAAAAATAAAAGTAATTCCATTAGAAATTGTTCTAAGAAATACTGCTTATGGTTCTTTGTGCAAACAAACCACTATTAAGCCTGGCACTTTGTTATCAAAACCATTAATTGATATCTATCTGAAAAATGATGAACTTAATGATCCTCTTATTACAAAAGACAGAATTGAATTAATGAACATATTAAGCTCTCATGATTTAGAGTTAATAATTAATTTAACCTTAAAAATTAATGTAATTTTGAAAAGTTTTTTTAAAAATATTCAACTTCAACTTGTAGATTTTAAATTGGAATTTGGTTATGATTTTACTAATAAAATTATTCTCGGGGATGAAATAAGTCCTGATAATTGTAGATTGTGGGATCTAAATCAAAAAAATGATATAGTTGTAAGTCTTGACAAAGATAGATTTAGAAATGATTTAGGTGGTCTAATTGAAGCTTATAGTGAAATCCACCGAAGAATAAACGATTTTCTTAAACCTAATTGAACAAAAAATGACTTCTTTATCTTAACCACAAGTACCATGCAAAAACATTTTTTTAAATTTGGAAAGGTTTTCATAAATGTTGCCTGCTCACCCTTGCTTTTGATATCAAATAATTCAGAACTGGCTGCTAAGTATTTGCCAAATGAAGTTGATCAATCAATAAAAACCTTAGAAATATCAAATACTAATAATGTTTTATTTCAAGAGATTAATCTTAAAAAAGAGAAAAAAATTCTTCTTGCAGATAATAATAGTGAAGAAAGTGTTCTTATCTCAGAAATAATTATCGAAGGTTGGGAAAATCATCCTGAGGGTAGAAAACTTGAATTGGCCGCATATGATTCTATGAGTATAAAGCCTGGAAGTGTTGTTGATAATCGAATTTTAAATCAAGATCTTAATGCAATATATGCTAGTGGTTGGTTTTCAGGAGTTAAAATAAAGTCTCAAGATGGGCCACTAGGGGTGAGGCTAATAGTAAATGTAGTTCCTAATCCAATCTTGAAGAAAGTTGAACTTAAACCAATAAATTCTATAGTCTCCAATGAATACGTAGATTATATTTTTAAAAATTACTATGGGACAACTCTTAACCTAAAGGAATTTCAAAATAAAATAGAACTTATAAAAGAACGTTATGAAAAAGGGGGTTATTCTTTAGCTAGAATTATTGGCCCAGATAGAATCTCAGAGAACGGAGTAGTAATTTTAAAAGTTTCTGAGGGCATTATATCTGACGTAAAAATAAGATTCCCAAATTCTGAAGGTGAATTTATTATTGATGGAAAACCTAGAAAAGGAAAAACAAAAGACTGGGTTATAAAGAGAGAATTAAAAACACAACCTGGAACCATTTTTAACAGAAAAATTTTAGAAGCTGATATCGGTAGACTCTATGCCACATCATTATTTGATGATGTAAAGGTTTCACTTGGCCCTGATAACTTAAATCCTGGCAAAGTCATAATTTTTTTAGACTTGAGTGAGCAAAGAACAGGATCGTTAACAGGTGGAATTGGTTATAGCAATGGTTCAGGTATCTTTGCATCAATTGGTTTGCAGGAAACAAATGCACTAGGAAGAGCATGGTCTACAAATTTAAATCTAAATTTTGGAGAATATTCAACTACCTATAATTTTTCTTTATCTGATCCATGGATTAAAGGAGATAAACACAAAACATCTTTTAGAACAAATATTTTTTTAAGCAGAGATTATCCACAAGAATTTAAAAGTGAAAATAATGGGAAATTATATGCAGTAGATGATCAAACACCATCTAGTTCTGATACTTTTTCATCAATAGTTTTAGAAAAAACAGGAGGTGGATTTTCTTTCTCAAGACCATTAAATGGTGGAGATCCTTTTAAGGTCGCTAAATGGAGAGTCCTTGCAGGAATGAATTTTAAGAAAGTAAAGATGATTGATGGTGATGGAAACAAAAAACCTTATGGTGATAGAACGCCAACTACAACCAGAAACAACATAAGCGATATTATTTGTATCGGATTTACTCCAAATGATGGTTCATGCCCTGAAGAAAATACATTAGTGAGCGTTATCGCAAGTACTTCTAGAAATAATTTGAACAATTCCATCAATCCAACATCAGGAAATAAATTTAGCTTTGGTACCGAACAATTTGTTTCAATGGGGGAAAATTCTCCAACTTTTAATAGAATGAGAGCTACATATTCATTTTTTATACCAACAAAAATAATAAATTTAACGAAAGCATGTAAGTCTAGTAATGCTAATACTGAAAACTGCCCTCAAGCTATTGGATTTCAATTTAAGGCGGGAACTATTCTGGGGGAATTGCCTCCTTATGAAGCATTTTGTATGGGAGGAACATCATCTGTTAGAGGTTGGGGATCTTGTGATTTAGCAGTAAGTAGAAGTTTTGTTGAGGGCACAGCAGAATATAGATTCCCTGTTTGGAGAATGATATCAGGAGCTTTATTCGTCGATGGAGGAAGTGATCTAGGCTCTCAAAAGGCAGTTCCTGGAAAACCCGGTAAATTATTGCAAAAATCAGGTTCTGGTTTTTCTCTTGGAGGAGGAGTTGGGGTTAAAACACCAATAGGTCCATTAAGATTAGATGTTGCTAGCAAGGACCTAAGCGGAGATTGGAGATATACACTTGGAGTTGGATGGAAGTTTTAAGTGTTTTCTTGGCCTGCTAATTATGATTCTTGTTATACCTTGGCTGGTGTCATCTCCAGAGAGGGTATAGGCCTACATAGTGGAGAAAAAACAAGAGTTACAATTTCTTCCTATGAGAAAGAAGGATATTATGTATCTTTTAGGGATAAACCTAATGAGATTTTTAAGTTAACTCAGGATTTAATTGGAAGTACGATGCTTTGTACGGCTGTTAAATTGGGGGGAAGAAATTTATATACTATAGAACATTTATTATCTTCATTGGCAGGGTGTGGGTTGAGTTATATACATATTGAGGTTGAAGGGAAAGAGATTCCTCTTTTAGATGGATCGGCAATCCAGTGGGTTAGAGATTTTGAAGAAGCAGGGATAAAAAAGGCACCTAGACCAGATAATTTTTTTCGAGAGATTAATAAATCAATAATTTTAAATAAAGAAGGCTCAGTTATAGCAGCAACCCCTTCTGAAAAAACTATAATTATATCCACTATAAGTTTTGACTATAAAGCAATTGGAAATCAAACTTTTGTGATTGATTTAAATCCAAAAAGTTTTGTTGAAATGATTGCTCCTGCTAGAACATTTGGTTTTAAAGATCAATTTCAAGAGTTAAGTGAACTTGGATTAATAAAAGGCGGCAGTTTGGAAAATGCCCTTGTTTGTGACGGAGATAAATGGGTAAATCCACCATTAAGATTTGATAATGAACCAATAAGACATAAAATTTTAGACCTAATTGGGGACTTGGCTTTGGTAGGGTTACCTAAGGCTCAAATTTTAGTTTATAAAGGATCACATTCTTTAAATGCTTTATTGGCCTCATCGCTAAAAAATTAACTTTATCTTGAATTGTTTTGGAAAAGAAATTATCCAGTGAAAATAATCAACTTTCCTCTGAGCACATACTTGGTTTGTTACCTCACAGATATCCTTTTGCTCTTGTGGACAAAGTTATAGAGCATATTCCTGGGGAAAGAGCTGTTGCAGTAAAAAATGTAACCATAAATGAGCCTCAATTTCAGGGACACTTTCCTGAGAGACCCTTGATGCCTGGTGTTCTCATTGTTGAATCAATGGCTCAAGTTGGTGGAATAATTGTAACGCAAATGCCTGATCTCCCTAAAGGACTTTTCGTCTTTGCTGGAATCAATAATGTTAAATTCAGAAAACCAGTTGTGCCTGGAGATCAATTGATAATTTCTTGTGAGTTATTGTCTATAAAAAGACAAAGATTTGGGAAGGTTAAAGGTGAGGCGCATGTTGATGGGAAGTTGGTTTGTGCTGGAGAGTTAATGTTTTCATTAGTTGATTAGGGATATGGATTATAAAAATGCTGAATTAAATGCAAGCTTTAGTGGAGTAAAAGTCCACCCAAATGCCTATGTTGATCCAAGTGCTGAATTACATGATGGGGTTATTGTCTCTCAAGGAGCTATTGTCGGTCCTGATGTGACTATCGGGAAAGGAACCGAAATAGGACCTAATGTTGTTATTTCAGGAAGAACCAAAATTGGTATAAAAAATAAAGTTTTCCCAAGTGTCTTTATAGGTCTTGATCCCCAGGACCTCAAATATAAAGGGGCCCCTACTGAAGTAATTATTGGAGATAATAATACTTTCAGAGAATGTGTAACTATTAATAAAGCAACTGATGAAGGAGAAAAAACTATTATTGGCAATAATAATTTGTTGATGGCTTATACTCATATCGGGCATAATTGTGAAATCGGTAACAGGATAGTTTTATCAAATAGTGTTCAAGTTGCGGGCCATGTGAAGATCGAAGATAAAGCTATTATTGGCGGTTGTTTAGGTATTCATCAATTTGTCCATATTGGACATTTAGCAATGATTGGAGGGATGACTAGAGTAGATAGAGATGTACCTCCTTTTTGTTTGGCTGAAGGACATCCAGGTAGATTGAGAGGTTTAAATAGGATTGGAATTAAGAGAAGTGGTTTAATGGAAAACAAAGATTTTGACTTAAAATTACTTCAAAGTACTTGGAATCAACTTTTTAAATCTAATGATGTTATTTCAAATTCATTAGAAAAGGTAATAAAAGGAGAATTAGATATTTCATCTTCAAGATTATGTAGTTTTTTAAAAGAGTCAATATCTAAAGAAAGACGAGGACCAATGCCTGTCGTGAGTATATGAATAAAAAGATATTTATAAGTACTGGAGAAGTCTCTGGAGATTTGCATGGAAGTTTGTTATCAAAAGCATTATTAGATGAAGCTAAAAAAAAATCTATAGATTTAGAAATTTGCGGATTAGGCGGGGAAAGGATGAAGAAAGAAGGTGTAAAAATTCTTCAAGATACTACATCAATTAGTGCAATAGGAATTTGGGAGGCTTTACCTCTTATTATTCCAACAATAAGAATTCAAAAAAGGTTCTACAAATTACTAAAAAAATATCCTCCTGATTGCTTAATTTTGATCGACTATATGGGACCTAATATAAAAATTGGTACTAAATTGAAAAGATCGAAGACTAAAATCCCAATTTTTTACTATATTGCGCCTCAAGAGTGGGCTTGGAGGGTTGGCAATAATACTACAACAAATCTAATAAAGTTTTCTGATAAGATTTTTGCAATTTTCAAGAAAGAAGCAGCATTTTATAAAAAGAGGGGCGGAAATGTTTTTTGGGTTGGACATCCCATGATTGATTTAACAAAAAAACTTCCTCTAAAGAAAGATGCCAGATCTATTTTAAACCTTCGCCCAGATCAAAGCATCATACTTTTAATGCCCGCATCAAGACCTCAAGAATTGCGATATATATTACCTACTTTTATGAAATCGGCTAAAAAACTACAACAAAAATATCCAAGTTTGGTGGTCTATATTCCCTCCTGTCGGGATGCTTTTGATGAAATATTCAAAAAAGCCTTTAGAAAATATCAAGTCAAAGGACTTGTGATTTCTCAAAAAGATAGTTCAAATTTAAAGCCCTATATTTATTCCCTCACTAAAATTGCTCTTTGTAAGTCGGGGACAGTTAATATGGAATTAGCTTTATATGGAATTCCACAGATAGTTGGTTACAGAGTAAGTAGGGTAACTGCTTTTATTGCTAAAAAACTTCTCAATTTCAAAGTAAGATTTATTTCCCCTGTAAATTTGTTAGTTAATAAATTAATAATCCCTGAGTTTGTACAGAAAGAGTTTAATGAAAAGAAAATCTTCTATAAATCTTGTAAGATTCTTGAGGGGAAATCAGAAAAAATAAAAATAAAAAAAGGTTATGCTTTTTTAAAAAAAGAATTAGGTGAAGATGGCGTAGTCCAGAGAGCTGCTAAAGAGATTATTAATTCTATTATTTGAACTTTATAATAAAAAAATGAAATATTTTTTACCTTTAATAATTGCTCTTTCAATGTTTATCAACCCTGTAAACGCTTTTGCAGAGGAATTGATTCTTGCAGGAGGTTGTTTTTGGTGTTTAGAACATGATTTAGAGTCATTACGGGGGATAAATTTTGTACAAAGTGGCTATTCAGGTGGAGATTTACTAAATCCTAACTACGAAAATCATGAAGGACATCAGGAAGTGGTTTTGGTGGACTATGATTCCCAATCGGTAACTTTACCCGAGATTCTTAGGCTCTATTTTAGAAATATTGATCCTCTAGACGGCAAGGGTCAATTTTGTGATCGTGGAGATTCTTATAGGCCAGTGATCTTTTTCAAAGATGAAACGGAGGAAAGTGATGCAAAAAATGCAATTCTTTCGGCCTCTAATGAATTGCGAGTGCCATTAGAAAAAATATCTGTAGAACTGAAATCAAAAGGTAGATTTTGGTTGGCTGAAGAATATCATCAGGATTTTGCTGAGAGAAATGAATTAAAATATAAGTTCTATAGATTCTCATGTGGGAGAGATCAGAGATTGGATAAATTATGGGGGGATAATGCTAGATCAATAAATCTCTGGACAGAATGATTTTAAATATAGTTATTTATTTTTAATCCATTGAACAAGAGTTTTAACTCCAAAACCGGTTGCACCTGATGGGTTTATTCCCTTATTCTTATCAGTCCAACAAGTCCCAGCAATATCAATATGAGCCCATTTAATCTCTTTATCAAAGAATTCTTCTAAAAACAAAGCAGCAGTTATTGACCCACCTGCTCTAGGACCTGTATTTTTCATGTCAGCTATATGAGACTTTAACCCTTCTTTATAAGATTTTTGTAAAGGCATTTGCCATAATTCTTCTCCAGACTGGACTGATGCAGCTTTTAGGTCATTTGCTAGATCATCATTATTACTCCAGAATCCAGCTACATCATTACCTAATGCAACAACAATAGCTCCTGTTAAAGTGGCGAGATCTATTATTGAATCAGGTTTTAAATTTGATGCGTAAGTTAAAGCATCAGCTAATGTGAGTCTACCCTCTGCATCAGTGTTATTTATTTCAATTGTCTTACCATTAGATGCTTTAACTACATCCCCAGGATGTACTGCAGATCCATTTATCATGTTTTCGCAAGATGCCACAATAAAATGAATTTCTAATCCCTTTGGTTTTATTGCCCCAAGTGCTTTTGCTGCTCCTAAAACTGCAGCGCTTCCGCCCATATCATATTTCATCATTTCAATTTGAGAGGCTCCAACTTTCAGATTGTATCCTCCAGAATCAAAGGTTAAACCTTTCCCAACAAGCGCAATCTTTTCTTTTATAGGCCCCTCTGACTTTAAAGTAAGATGTATAAATTTAGGATCTAGATCAGATCCTTTTGCTACAGCTAAATATGCACCCATCCCTAAATCTTCGCAATCTTTTGCCTCTAAAATTTTTACTCCCAAACCATGATCTTTAGCTATTTGAGAAGCTTGTATAGACATTTCCTTAGGAGTAAGGCTATTGGGAGGTGCGGCTACAAGTCTTCTTGCTAGTTCTACACCTTCACATATTTGTGCTGTCTCTTCAAAGCTAATATTCTCAAATTTTTTCAAATTCAAAAACTCTATTTCTTTAAGAACTTTCTTTTCATCTTTTTTCTTATTAAATCTATTGTCCTTATAGGCAGATAATCTGACTGACTCTGCTAATTGATTTATTTCTAGTTGAGAATTTATAAATTCCCAAGGTAGCAAGATGCTCATTTTTTCATTTTTATCAACAGTTTTCCTAACTAGATTTCCTATAGAGTTTTCTATATCACTTTTATTGAGGTCTTTTGATTTGCCAAGACCAACTATGAATAAAGTTTCTAATTTTTGATCTAAAAATTCAAAGCTTAAAGTTTTTCCTTTTTCTCCTTTAAATTTTTTTTGAGTAACTTTTTTTAGTAATAATTTTGGGTCAATAACAAATTTTATGTTGTCAAGTTGGCTTGCAATTTCTTCCTCTAAAACTCCAAAAATTAATGAAGCACCTTGCCAGTTATCTAGATTTTTTTGAAATGTGGAAAATTGCATTTGTAAAATGGTTTTAATTAACTTTTAATTGTTCGTGAAAGTAGTTGCCCACCTATCTCGAGTTTCTTTATTAAAAGGTGGTAACCATAAATATATCAGTTGCTGTTCTAATTTACGTCTTAATTTTACTTCTTTAGGTACATCTAAGAAGAAACGAATATCTTGGTGACTCGAGAGGTTGTTATGAGCTAAGGCTTCTTTATAGTTCATGAGGTAATTTTTACAGTCATGTTCTCCCTTCCATCTTTTATTTGCTGAATTTGTTTCTCCTATATAAAGGATTATTTTAGAACTCTCCATCGAGTCAATTACAAAATACATTGCTGGCCCATTGTGTATATATTGATTGGTTCTCCAAAAGTTCAATGATAATGGCTGCAAGGAAAACGGATCAATTTTTCTTTCATCGGAAATTGTATTTATAGGAAGACTTGTTTGGTGCAAGGTTTTATTGTGAGTATCTTTTGAAATTTTGAATTGGTGATCGTATATTCTATCCCTCCATTCAGTTAGGATTTCGCCTTTTATTTTTAGATTATTTGAGTGTTGAAAATTTATTGATGTATTTACATTTGAACCAAATAATTCAAATTGTCTATTTTGGTTTGAAATATTATTTACGTTAAATTTTTCCAATATTTATAAAACATGTTTACTAAATGTAATTCTGAAAAAATATAAAACAAAGAATTATTTATAAACTAAAATTTATTAATCTTCTAATCAATTTAAAAGATTCTTGTTATCTTGTAATTGAGCCTTAATCTGCGAAGTAAAAAAATAGAAATGGGATTCTTTGAGTCAGACATTGTTCAAGAAGAAGCTAGAAAGCTTTTTACAGATTACCAAGAACTTATGAAACTTGGCTCTGATTATGGAAAATTTGACAGAGAAGGGAAAAAAATGTTTATAAAAAAAATGGAATCTCTTATGGATCGTTATAAGGTTTTTATGAAGAGATTTGAATTGTCTGAAGATTTTCAAGCAAAAATGACAGTAGAACAATTAAAGACACAGTTAAGTCAATTTGGGATTACTCCTGATCAAATGTTCGATCAAATGAATAAAACCTTAATAAGAATGAAGGATGAACTTGATAAAACTTCTTAAAGTTAACGGTTAAAGCTTCATGACAGATAATTTAAAATTGCCATCATGGCTGTCAAGAGGAATAGAAGAATATTTTCCAATTAAGGGAACAGATCAAACCTTTTCGAAGATAATTAATCATGCGAAAAAAAATAATAAAAAATTAAGAGTTAAACTCGGCATCGATCCAACTGGAACCGATATTCATCTTGGGCACAGCATATTGTTTAAAAAACTTAGGGCATTCCAAGATAATGGACATATTGCAGTTTTAATTATTGGGGATTTTACTGCTCAAATTGGAGATCCAACCGGAAAAAATAAAACAAGAGTTCAGTTATCGGAAAAACAAGTTAAGGATAATGCAAAAACATACTTAACCCAACTAGGGATGGGAAAGCCAGCCAATGAATCTATTTTAGATTTTGATGCAAAAGATAGAATAGAAATTAGATATAACAGTGAATGGTTAAAAGGATTAAATCTTAATTCCATAATTGACTTAATGGGGAGTGCAACAGTTAGTCAAATGCTAGCTAAGGAAGAATTTAATAAAAGGTACACTGCGCAAGTTCCAATTTCTTTGCATGAATTCTTATATCCACTATTACAAGGTTACGATTCGGTAGTTGTTCAATCAGATATTGAGCTTGGAGGCACAGATCAGAAATTTAATATTGCAATAGGAAGAGACCTTCAAAGGTATTTTAAACAAGACCCTCAATTTGGTGTTCTGCTGCCAATTTTGACAGGTTTAGATGGAGTTAAGAAGATGAGTAAATCTGAATTTAACACCGTCGGTTTAACTGAAGATCCTCTTTCAATGTATTCAAAATTAGAAAAAGTACCCGATAATATAATACCCACCTATTTTGAATTACTTACTGAATTAGATTTAAGTTTTCTGGAAAACTCAAATCCTCGTGAATTACAGAGAAGAATGGCTTTAGAAGTTACTACTTTATTCCATGGGGCCGAAGAAGCATTAAAGGCGCAATCAAACTGCGAAAAATTATTCCTCGGTCACAAAGAAAAAGTTGGAGAAATTCCAGAGATTTCTTTAAAAGCAGTAGTTTTTCCAGTAAAATTTTTCTACTTATTAAGTGCTCTAAAACTTTTCAAATCTAGCAGCGAATCCAAAAGATCTATTAAGGGTGGGGGTGTAAAAATTGATAGTCAAAAAGTAATAAATCCTGATTTAGTTTTTAATTCAAAAAATGAATTGGAAGGAAAAATTTTGCAAATTGGAAAAAAAATAATTAAGAGGTTTGAAAACTGAAAATTGATGAATAACAGATTTAATTTAGAAGATAAAATAATATTGGCAATTGATGGATTAGATGCAAGTCAAGCAAAATTACTTTTGGAAAAATGTCCAAATATTAAGTGGGTTAAAGTTGGTTTAGAACTTTTTGTTAGGGAAGGTCCAAGAGTTATTGAAATATTAAAAGGTTTAAATAAAAAAATTTTTTTAGACTTAAAATTTCATGATATTCCAAATACCATGCGTGCAGCATGTTTTCAAGTTTCAAAATTAGGAGTTGATATAATTTCTATTCATGCTTCAGCAGGTTTAAAAGCTCTTAAGGATTCGAAAGAAGCATCTTTAGAAGGAGCCACCTCAGTCAGTATAAAACCTCCATTGGTTGTAGGAATAACTGTTTTAACAAGCTTTTCTCTTAAAGATTTTCAAACTGATCTTGATAGAAATAATTCAATTGAAGAAAATGTATTGAGACTTGCAAAGTTGTCTTTTGATGCCGGATTAGATGGATGCGTTTGTTCCCCTTGGGAGGTAAAAATGTTGAGATCTATTTATAAGGATAATTTTGAACTTATTACACCAGGTATCAGATTAAATATTGACAATAAAGATGATCAAAATAGAATTATGACTCCCAATGAAGCTATAGATAATGGCGTTTCTAAGTTGGTCATTGGTAGATCAATTTCAAAAGCTGTAGATCCTAATAAAGCTCTAATAGAAATATTTAAATCTATTGATTCTGATTAATTTTGGATTCTTCTCCCTTAAGCAATCTTGTTATGTTTGTTCTATGTTTCCAGATTACTAATAATGCAACAATTAAACTTATAAAAAAGTATGAGTGCATAAATTTACCTAGGTAAAAAAACATAAAAATAGGAAGTAAGATTGCAGCTGAAATACTTGATAAAGAAACAAATTTAGTTTTTGTAAGGACTATTAAAAAAATGCCAAGAGATGCGAGTCCAACTTTCCAAGAAAGAGCTAAAAACATACCTAATCCAGTCGCAACAGCTTTCCCTCCTTTACCTCTAAGCCATATTGGCCAAATATGTCCTGAGATAGCGGATATCCCTGCTATAACTTCAATTAATCCTTGATCTGTGTAATATTGAGCAATTTTTACTGCAATAAGGCCTTTACCAACGTCAATGATAAATACAAAAAGTGCTGGCCATTTCCCAACATTTCTTAAGACATTTGTGGCACCAGTAGATCCAGAACCTATAGTTCTTAGATCTATATTTTTGAGATATTTTCCAATTAAAAAACCTGTCGGAAGTGATCCTAAAAGATAACTTGCAAAAATTATTAAGATATTCATAATGCTTAGTTTAGTTCAAGATCATCGTAAATTTCATTATCTGAACCAGCAAATGCAACCCATAATGGGAATTGAAGTATTGGAATTTCAACAGAGGTTTCTGCTGCATCAATGATAATAAATGGCAATTCTTCATTCGCTTCTAATCTATCAGCTCTCTCGATGACACCTTCAGGCCTCTCAAAAAGAACAATCCCACTATTAGGTCCAAAGTCATCCCTTGTTAGACCAAGTGAATCTTGAAGAATTCTTCTCCATTCACCTAATCGTTCAGGCTGCGAAGCTAAAATAAGAGTCTGAAATTGATCTCCATATAATTCGCCAAGAATAGATATTAAGCCAGCTGATAACAAGGCATTTTTTTGTCGAGATCCTCTACTTTCAAGAGAACCTCTTCCGCCCATGTTAAAGAACCAATCATCCATAATTTCTATATCTGAGGAATCAAGACTACGTCTTAATTTCCAAGGTTCTGCATAAAAGTCGGGTTGTTCTGTGAAACTTGAAAAGCAACTTTTTATAATCTCTTCATCTGGCTTAAATGTCTCGGAAAGAGCAGGAACATTAACTACATTATTTGTGCTATTGTCTTTCTTTTTCTCATCAAGGGGAGAAGGCTTTACGATTATTGGTTGAGAAACTAATTCAAGTTTCTCTACGTTTTGTGAAAGATTCTGCAAAGCTCCAGTTAAGTACTCTTGAAAGCCTTTAACTCTTTTAGCAATATTATCTGACTGTCCTCTAAAATTAGACTCAATATCTTTTTCTATTTCATTTTTTTTTGTTTCTAACTCTTTTATTTCTTTAACTAAAGAATCTTTTTTTGAAAAGAGATCTCTAAAAATTTCATTAGAAATTTCATCAAAAGATTTATTTGATTTATCGTTTTTCGGTGTAATTTTTTTATTTTGATTTGTATTTTTCTTACTAATTTGTTTTGTTTTATCATCTGAAATTGACTGATCTATTTTTAATCCCTTTTCAGGATTATTGTCGGAAATTTCTGTATTGGTCATTTAAATAATTTTGATGATTAGCAAAAGTCTGAATTTTAAGAATTTTTAATTTCCAGGGAGTCAACTTTTTTTATAAGCTCATCTTTTAATTGCTTTGGATTAAATAAAATTGGTAATAAATGAGGACTGGACTTTTCTCTAAAATAAAAAATACCTGGGATTATAGGGAAAAAGAATTTCCATGATATCCAGTTCTTGAATGGAAAAGTTCTAATCTCTTTTCCTAATTGTAAAACGATAAAATCATCATTTGTTATTTTTATTCTTAAGGTGAATGACTGAAGTAATAAAAAAAAGCTAAAAGAAGCAAAAACTATTGTTGGCAAAGAACCAATATTCAAAAACAAAAGCATAAAACTTAAAACTATTAGAATGATTGGCAACTGAAATGAAGGAGATATTATTACTGGCTCCTCTTTTTTTGATTTAGTATTAAACATAGGATCATCCAAATAAAATTTGTGTTAGTAATACATCCATTAAAGATACAGTAACGAGAGTCATTACAACGGCACCTGTTGTACTTGTTCCAACTTCTTTTGGACCTCCTTTGGTTGTAAGTCCATATCCACAAGCAATGATTGAAATAAGTAATCCGAACACTACAGATTTTATTAACATTGAAGTTAAGTCTGAACTAGTTAAACTCACATTGCCTGATCTTACAGATGTCCAAAAAACTATTGGAGGAACTTTATAAAAAATTGTGCTCCAAATTTGTCCACTCCATAAAGCTACAGATAAAAACAAAATACACTGTATTGGAGACATTATTACCATCGAAAGTAACCTTGGGACTACCAAATATTGAACTGGTTCGGTCCTTAACATGGTTATTGCCTCAATTTGTTCTGTGACTTTCATAGTACCCAGTTGAGCAGCATAGGCAGTTGCAACCTTTCCAGTCATTAAAGTAGCAGTTAGAAGAGGAGCCATTTCTCTTGCCATGCCTACTGCTAATAAACCTCCAATTTCACTTGAAACCCCCATACTTGTAAGTTGTGATGCAACTTGAATATTAAAAACTGTACCTGCGGCAATTCCCGTAATTAATACAATTAACAAACTGCCAGGACCTGACTCCATAAGTTGCTCAAAAAGATCATTTTTGGAAATTTTACCCTTAAAGATAAAATTAATTGCTTGCCCGCCAATGACTAGGCTGCTTAGAAGTCTTTTGAAAAAATCAAGGTAATACATATCTTTATATTAGTTTGCAATTAATTTTCGATCCCATTTTCTCATGATTAAAAGACCAATGATTACTAATATTGAGGGTATAAGACCAATACATAATCTAATAGTTAATTGTGCTGAGTAGCATTGTTCAATAATATTTAGGCCATCTTTATCAACAAAGCATGATTGATAACCTGATAAATATAATAAAAATCCTAATAATTGAACACTAAACGCGATACCAATCTTCTGAATAAGTACCATCCAAGCAGTATATAATCCTGCTGGTTTCTCTGGGTCTTCGTCTATTGCATCAGGAAGTAGTGACCAAGGGATAAGAAAAGCGGTTGAAGCTCCAATGCCAATAAGACAGATTATGAAAACTAAAAGAATGAACAGAAATATGTTGCTGGCATTTAGGAATAAACTATCTCCAGCTCCTGAAATTTTTGATAATGAAGGTAAAAATAAAGCTGCTGTACATGAAATAATCCACATAATCGCCCCATAGTTTAACGCTGAAATCCTGTTCAATTTATTCGATACTCTGGTCCATATTTGTAAACCCACTAAAGCACTAATTTGGAAAGGTATTGGGATCCACTTCGCAATATATATTGGTACGTTCAGTACATCCTCGACATAGATTAACGCTACTGTTTGCATTAATTGTAAGGCGCACCAGAGAAGAATATAAAGCGTAATAACTTTTAGAAATTTTTTATTTCTGAAGATCCTTTTGAATTGAAGTGTTATAGCTTCAACTTTTCCTGAAGGCCTTCTTGCTTTTTTTGCAAATGGAGCTAATCCCCAACAAGAAATTAATGTTGCAGCAACTGCAATACATCCGCTTATTTTACCCATTAAAAAATATTCATTATTTGCTGATCCTTCGGAACCTAATACAACTCCAGCAATTATTAAACCAGTTAGTCCTGCGATTATTGAGCCAGTAAATCTAGATGCGTTTAGTCTTGTTCTTATTGCTGTTTTTTCAGAAATTTCAGTAGAAAGAGCTGCGAAAGGAAGATTAATACTTGTATATGCAGTCATTACGATTATAGAAATTATGGCATAGTAAATAGTCTTGGTTAGCACTGAACCAGTGGGTGTCCACCATATCGCAGCTAAAGAGAAACCAAGGGGAACAGATGCTGCTACCATCCAAGGGATTCTAGGCCCCCATCTTGATTTGGTACGATCACTTAACCATCCAATTAACGGATCATTTACTGCATCCCATATCTTTATTAACATTAATAATGATCCTGCAATTATTACTGGTAAACCAGCAGAAATAAAGAATTTGAAAAGAAAAAAACCAAATTGTGTCGCGACTAAACCTGTGCCTGCATCTCCTAGCCCATAAGAGAACATTAATCTTGTTGTTGATCTAGAAATATTTTTTTTCGAGTGTGAATTTTCCAATCTTTTTACTTTGTTTATTGTTTGATAATGTATTATTGCAATGGTAATTCTATTACTTAATGCGGGCGTGGTTTAGTGGTAAAACCTCAGCCTTCCAAGCTGAAGATGCGGGTTCGATTCCCGCCGCCCGCTTTTAGAATAAATTATTTTTCGCCCCAAATACTTCTTCTGAAATGATTAGTAAAGAGCTTCTACTCTTTATTGAAACAGATTTTTCATTAATAGTTAAGGGTTCAAAAATCTCAGACATGCTAGTGTCGATAACTTTTAACCAATTATATTTACATTTTGGCAAGGGGAAATCGATACTTTTTGAATATGCATTTAAACCTATCCAAACCAGCGGCCTAGTAGTGTCTTTGTTAATGCTAAAGGCAACTGTGTGAGACCAACTACTCCAATCGGGGCTATCTAACTTTGTTCCATGCCAATGATATGTTGGAATATTTTTATTGGTTTGATAATTAGGGAAGAATGATGGATTGAAAATGTTTATTAGTTTTTTTCGGATTTTTATAACATATTTAAAATATTCTAATAATTCCAAATCTTGTTGACCATGTTCCCAATTCATCCAGCCCAATAAATTATTTTGGCACCAAGAATTGTTGCTCCCTCCTTGTGATCTTCCTATTTCATCACCCATAAGTATCATTGGAACACCTTTAGAGATAAGTAAACTAAGAACAAGATTTTTTTGTTGTCTTTTTCTTAAATCATTGATTAATAAGTTCGTAGTTGGTCCCTCAGTACCATGATTCCAAGAATTGTTATGGTTATCTCCATCTCTATTTTGTTCTCTATTGGCAAAATTATGTTTTCTATTGAAAGTTACTAAGTCTTTTAGAGTGAATCCATCATGTGAAGTAATAAAATTTATCGACTTTGGAAAAATATTATCTTCTTTATAAATAGATGGCGTCCCTTTTATTTTATCGCTCATATTCCAAGCTGTATCTTTATCCCCCTTCCAAAATCTCCTCAAGTCATCTCTAAAATGACCATTCCAAGTGAAAGTATTCTTAGATGGGAAATCACCTAATTTATATAAACCGCCACAATCCCATGGCTCACTTATGAACTTGATATCAATAAGTTCTGGTTCACATTCTATATCTTCAAAAATTGGAGGATTATCAAGCGGTGAAAGATTTTCTCCTCTTGATAGGGCAATTCCTAAATCAAATCTAAAACCATCAACTCCTAATTCACTCGCCCAACATTTTAAAGATTCAATTATTAGTTTTCTAACTAATCCTCTGTTTGCTGCAATAGTATTACCACATCCGGAGACGTCCTGATAATTTTTATCTTTTCCAATAAAGTAATAAAGATTTTCATCTATACCTTTCCAAGATATTGCTGGGCCTTTTGAATCGCCTTCGCTAGTGTGATTGTACACAACATCTAAGATGACTTCAATGTCTGCTTGATGACATTCCTCTACAAATCTTCTAAATTCCTCTCTATTCTTTTCGGCGGATTCATTCGAAAGATATTCAAAATGCGGAGTAAACCAATTAATTGGACTATATCCCCAAAAATTTTTTAGACCATTTGGGGCATCAGTAGGATCAAAACAAAAAATTGGAAGTAATTCAATTGTTGTAATACCCAGTTCTTTGAGATAAGGAATTTTTTTTAAAAATTTCTTAAAACAACTTTCATCTTTATCAGTTGACTCAGTGAAAGCTTTGATATGGAGTTCATAAATAATTGTTTCTTCCCAAGAATGTTTCGGTCTTGGATAATCCTTAAAATTAAATAATTTTCTATCGCAAACAACACTTTTAAGGCAAGAATTAGTATTTGCTTGATTTTTTAATGCATTTTCTCTTTTATAACTTCTCCATCCGGTAATACCCCTTGAACATGGATCAAGTAATACTTTTTTTTCATAATTATTATTAATCTCATTATTTTTTTGTTTCACTCTAAAAGCATAAATACAACCTTCATCTAGATGTTTTATTTCCGCATGCCAGTATGGACCTGTATTATGAGTCTGATCTAATTTGAATGTGCTTTTTGGGGAAATAGAGTCCTCTTTCTCAAACAATAAGATTTCTACATATTCTGCATTTGTGGCTACTAAGCAAAAATTAATCCCTTGAGAAGTTAGAGAACTCCCTAAAGGAAATGGTTTACCTTTATTGAGATGAATCACTTTTTCTTTATCATTGATTAGTTAAATATTGAGATAATTTATTTAAATTACTGATATTTGAATAATAGATGCAAAATTTAAAAAAAAACTCAAATTTAAGGCTTCACTAATCAACTTTATTAGATCTTGGAGAGTATTAATTTTCTAATTAATTACAATTTCTTCATCCATCTGCTCAGTGCATAAAACGATTTATCGAGAAAGTTTAATAATGAGATAACTAGATTTTTCTTGATTTCAAAATACAAATTGTGTTTTTTCATGTGATGAGAAGGAAATATATCTGAAAATTAATAAAACATAATAAATAGCTCAAATTCTTAAATCCCCCCCCCTTTTGACATTTTCCCACTTTGCTAAATGTAGTTAGATTTTTAAGGCTAAATCTAGTGCCACCAATGCTTTTGCTGTTCTCTAAATGAAGAGGCTATTTTTTATAAATGAAAAAGCGCGGTTATAAGAAATAAAAAATGTTGCTAAAAATGTCCCTAAAATTTGTATAAAGCTTTGCGCCGCCGGCATTTTCGGTTGCCGTATTTGTATTTGCTCCATATGATGTGAAAGTTCGAGGTTTAAACTCGATTTAAATCTTTTTTTTAACCCCTAGCTTTAATTTAAATTTCAATGAACAAAGCTGATTTAGTAAATCTTGTTGCAGCTCGTACAGAGCTCACAAAAACGGATGTTTCTTTAGTTGTTGATGCAGCTATTGAAACTATTGTTGATTCAGTAGTGGAAGGCAAAAAAGTCTCTTTACTAGGATTTGGTTCTTTTGAACCAAGAGATCGTTCTGCAAGACAGGGTTTAAACCCTAAGACAGGCGAAAAAATAGCAATACCCGCTAAAAGAGTTCCAACATTCTCTGCAGGTAAACTTTTTAAGGATAGAGTTCAAGGGTAATTTTTTAATCTATTTCTTCCTTTAAAAACAAGGTGCTCTTTTAGGGCATCTTTTTTTTTAATCGCAAAAAGATGCGATTAGCTCAATGCCCAATACTCTTAACGAGGTATCCAAAATTTTGAAATCTTAAGAAGTAATGAAATGTTTAACTATTTTATTCCTTAAATTTTTGTTGTTATCTAATTTTGTTATGGCTGAAACGATACCAATAAAGTCTAATATTTTAAAACAATCTAGTGATTGTTTTAAAGATTCTCGAACCCAAATATGTAAAGAATTAGTTTCTGAAATAGAAAAACTTCAATTAGTAGTTTTTGACCAAAATAGATTCAAATGTCAATCAAGTTTATTGGGGCTGCAAACGGAAATTATTGGAGCTTATTTTTTTAATAATTTCTCAAATGAGAGAATTTCATTAATGATCCCATATGTGATTAAAAATTGTTAATTATTAAAATAATTTATTTTTTTGGAATATTATAAATTTGTTATTTAATTTGTAATGGTAAAAGGTTTTTCTGATAATGAAGTTAAGAACAATACTCAAAATACTCAAATAAAAGAAAAAAAAGGCTTAGCTGGTTTTCTTAAAGGCAAGAAATTTACTTATACTTTGCCAGGCAAAAAACAAATAAATATTTTTGGATCAATAGTAATAGGCTTAAATATCATTTTAGTATTGCTAGTCATCCTGTATTTAAAGAATCAAGAATTCCATGACTTTGTATTTAATGTTGGACGTTAGCTATATTTTTAGATCGAAAGATTTTATTAGATGATATATTTAAATTTTTAGAATATCTTATGAAGGTAGTTAATTTAGTTTCTCAATTATTTTTTTTGTTGATAACTGTTCTATTATTGATATATTTTCTAACAGGTTATGACTCCGCTTTTGAGGCAGACCAAAATTGTCATTCATATCTTTCAAGTTACGATAACCCATCTGGAAATTATGATTGTGACCATGATACTGAGACTCATCAGTGGATACTCTACGAGTCCAATGAAAGTAAAGAACCAGCAAAAATAATTAAAAAATTTAGGTACAAGTTTTTATAAATCAATTTTCTTATAAAAAAACTTTGCAGATATAATAGAAATAACAGCTGTAATTGTGAAAGTAAGATATTGATATACGCTTCCTTCTAAGTAAATTTTATTTTTATATAGAGGAAAATCGACTAAGGATCCTATTGTACCCCAAATAATTACCCAAACAGATATGTATAAGAATACTTTTATTGGATTAGATTTTTTTGCTTCCATTTTTAATTAATACCAAAAATTGAAGAAGTAACAGGTCTGCCGCTAAAAACTAATTCGGTTAATATGAGCATTAAGAATCCGATCATTGCTGCTCTACCATTTACAAGTTCAGCACTGCTATTAAATCCAAAAACATTCTTTACTTCATCTCCCTGATTGTCTACCCATTTTGAGTATTCATTATCAGTTGATGATGTATCAGTAAAATCATCATTTTGATTTTCTATTGGAGAGCCGTTTTCTTGCATAGATTTTTTATAATCTATTTTAGTATTTTTAAAACTAGTTTATTATTATATTAAAGTTGAAATTATAAAAAAAATTAAGACAAAAATTATTATCCATAATAATTGTAATCTCAAAATTAATTGACAAATTAATTTAATTTTCCCTCCAGTGCAATTACCTCCATTCGCATTGATCTTTGGCTTTTTAATAATCTCATTTTTATATTTACTTTTTCCACCCAATGTTATTCCAGAAATATAAGCAAATATAGCTTCTGAAATCCCAGCATTAGGTGAATCATATTTTTTACCATCAAGATAGCTTTTTTTTATGATTGATCCATACTCATTAATTTTGGAACTAACTAAAGGTAATGTAATTAAAACTAATCTCGAAGGAACAAACGTAAAAATATCTTCGATTTTTGCACTGAAAAAACCTAAATATCTAAAATAATTATATCTGTAACCTATCATTGAATCTAAAGTACTTATGGCTTTATAAGAAAAACCAAATGATAAAGGCCCTGGCAGGAAAATTGAAAATTTCATAAACAAAATTCCAATAAAAATCCAAAATAATGGCCCAAATATTCCATCAACAGAATTCTCGGTAAGACTCTCTGTACTTGATCTCAAAAGATGTTCTAAAGAAGATGAACTTACATCCCTACTAACTATCCTTTGTACCTTCTCTTTGATTATTCTCTTGTTTTGGTCATTAATTTCTTCGCGTTCTATTAGCTCTGCAATCTCTTTCACACTTGAAATAAGTCCCTTAGTCGCAATACAACTTGAAAGTCCAAAAAAAATTAGCATTCCACCAAAAAAATTATTTCTTGATTGCACATAACTGAGTTCTATCAATTTACCTAAACCAAAACTCATTCCTATGGTGGATATAGCTACTATTAAACCTCCCCAAAACAATATATTTTTATTTTCTCCAAAATTATTTATAAGGTAATCAGATATTTTTTTTATGTAAAAGCCAATTACTTGAACAGGGTGAATTAAGAATCTTGGGTCGCCGGTCAATAAATCAAAACCAATCGATCCAAGAAATATTAAAAATAAATTTATTTCAGCCAACTGAACATCGAACGCAGACCTTTACCTACTTTCTCAATTTCATGTTTCGAGTTCTCTTCTCTTAATTTTGTCATTAAGGGTTTGTTTTTATCGCATTCTTCTACAAAATTTTTAGCAAAAGTTCCATCTTGAATATCTTTTAGAATTTTCTGCATTTCTTTCTTTGTATCGCCATTGATAAGTCTTTTACCACTTACATAATCTCCATATTCTGCAGTATTTGAAATGGAATCTCTCATTTGAGATAAGCCTCCCTTCACCATTAAATCAACAATAAGTTTAACTTCATGTAAGCATTCGAAGTAAGCAAGTTCGGGTTGATATCCTGCCTCTACAAGAGTTTCGAATCCTGATTTGACCAGTTCTGATAATCCTCCGCACAAAACCGCTTGTTCGCCAAATAAATCAGTTTCTGTTTCTTCTTTAAAGTTTGTCTCAAGAATCCCAGCTCTCGTTCCGCCAATCCCTTTAGCGTAAGCCATTGCCAATGATCTTGCATTTCCGGAAGAATCCTGCTCAACTGCAAAAAGTGCTGGAACTCCTTGACCGTTCTGATATTCCCAACGAACTGTGTGTCCAGGCCCTTTTGGGGCAATCATTACAACATCCACAAAACCAGGAGGTTTGATAAGTCCAAATCTTATATTGAAGCCATGAGCAAAACTTAGTATCTTCCCTTCTTTTAAGTTTGGTTCTATTTCTTTAAGGTAAACATCTTTCTGAAACTCATCGGGGAGGAGAATCATAATCCAGTCTGCTTTTTCGCAAGCTTCAGAAACGCTAAAGACTTGTAGCCCATCGCTAATAGCTTTGCTTTCAGACTTACTTCCTTTATATAATCCAACAATTACATTCATACCGCTATCTTTAAGATTTAGAGCATGTGCATGACCTTGTGATCCATATCCAATAATCGCTATTGTTTTATTATTTAAAAGACTTAGATCTGCATCTGTGTCGTAAAAGAGTTGGGTCATTAGTTGTAGCTTCTTTGCGTTTGATAGTTATTATTTTAGACTTTAAGGTGGCAATAAACCAAAAAAATTATTAATTTAAAAAATTAAAATTAAAAAATTAATTTAGAAAGATTAAGACTGATTTGCTTCGCTTGGATGTGTAATTACTCTATCAATTAATCCATAATTTTTTGCTTCTTCCGCACTTAGAAAATAATCTCTATCAGTATCCTTTTCAATTTTCTCAAATGATTGACCTGTCATATCTGCCATAGACATGTTTAACATATCTTTAATTCTTAAAATTTCCTTAGCTTCTATTTCAATATCACTTGCTTGGCGTTGAGATGTCCCTCCTAAGGGTTGATGAATCATTATTCTGCTGTGGGGTAAAGCGACTCTTTTACCTTTTGTCCCAGCAGCCAATAGGAACGCTCCCATGGAGGCTGCGAGGCCTACGCATATGGTTACTACATCACTTTTTACATATTTAATAGTGTCAAAAATTGCCAATCCAGCAGTTACTGATCCTCCTGGGCTATTTATATATAGATAGATAGGTTTGGAATTATCATCAGAATCTAAATAAAGCATTTGTGCAACAAGGCTATTAGCAATACCATCATTCACTTCTTGTCCAAGAAAAAGAATTCTTTCAACACCTAGTCTTGTATATATGTCGACCCATCTTTCGTATTGACTTCCTGGAAGTCTGTAAGGCACGCTTGGAGTTCCTATTGGCATGATTTTAAAATAGTTTTGTGAGTGTTAAATTTTATTTGGTAGATCTTTTTGACTTGTGAGTACTCTATCGATAACTCCATAATCTAGGGCTTCTTGTGGGTTGAGATAACTCATCCTGTCAGAGTCTTTTGAGAGTTCTTCGATGGTCTTACCAGTGTTACGAGATAAAATCTCCAGCATTGATTTTTTATTTTTCAAAACTTCCTCAGCTCTTATTTGGATATCGGTTGCTTGACCTCTTGCTCCGCTTATGGGTTGATGCAAAACAATAGAAGCATGTGGAAGAGCGGCTCTTTGTCCCTTAGTGCCAGATGAAAGGATAACTGCAGCAGTCCCCATTGCTTGTCCAATACATATCGTGTGTACTGGAGGCTTAATGTAGCTTATTGTGTCGCAGATAGCGAAAGCTTCTGTTTCAAAACCTACTGCGTCACCAGTGTACCAACTTGTCCCAGTTGAATTGATATAGAAATAGATTGGTTTTTCTGGATCCTCAAACTCTAAATAAAGAAGTTGTGCAATGATTAGCTCAGTAACATCCATTCCTAGTTGTCTTTTCGCATCATCATCTGAAAATAATGGTAAACCAAGATAAACAATTCTCTCTTTCAGTAAAAGTGAGGGGAGATCTGGGGGCGGGGTCCTCATAACGGTATTTTCGCCGTAATAAGGAGCAGATACAGTCATTTGTATCACAAAAATAAGATTGAACTGATTCTAGCTAGATTTAGCCCTGTGTCGCTGGTGATTTAAAAGATTTGTTTGACTCAGGATTATTTATTAGTTTTCCAAAGACCATTCTTCCAGTAGGAGTTTGTAATGCTCCTGTGATGACAATATCTAATCTGCTTCCAACAAAATTCTTTGCCTCATCAATAACAACCATTGTGCCGTCATCTAAATATCCAATACCTTGCATTTTTTCTTTGCCTTCTCTCACGATTTTTATATTAAGTGACTCTCCTGGTTGTACTTCTGGCCTTAAGGCAATAACCAAATCACTCAAATTCATAACTTTTAATTCTTTAACTTCAGCGATCTGAGAAAGATTATAATCAGCCGTAATTAAAGTTCCTGTCATGTCCTCAGTAATTTTAAGGAGTTTTTCATCTACCCCATTACCTTCATACTTTGTTGGGTTTATTACAAGTCTTCTCCCATATAAATCTCTTAATTCTTTTAATAACTTGAGACCTCTTCTGCCTTTCGACCTTTTTTCATTACTGCTTGAGTCAGCTAAAGTTTGTAATTCATCAATTACACTTTGAGCAACAATTAATTGCCCTTCCAATAAACCGCAACTTAATAGACCATTGATTCTTCCATCAATAATTACGCTAGTATCTAGTATTTTTGGACTTGCAGCAGGGAGAATTCCTTCATTGACTAGATATGCATCAGTGTTATTTGGATTGAATAATCTCAATAATGTCCTTCCATGGGTATCTGCCAACTTATAACCAAGCACACCAAAGAAAATGTTGCTTAATATAGCTGCTAATGGTTTTGCGAAAAAAACCTCTCTAGGAAAGGGAATTAATAATATTGGAGCTAGTAGGAGATTCGCAACAAGTAATCCTAAAATTAAACCAACAGACCTACTTATTAGTAGGTCTGTTGGCATTGTTTTTATTTGATCAAGAAAAGTCTTTCTAAGTTGAAGGAATACAAAACCAGCTGCTAATCCTACAAAAAAACCAATTATTGCTAAAACAATTCTAAAACCCTCCACATTAGATACCTGTTTGAGTATGTCTACTGGCAATAAATCAACTCCAAGCCACCCTGAAGCCGCCCCAGACAATACAAATAAAATTAATACTAAGATATCTGTCATATCTATAATCTACTAGGATTTATTAATTGAGTAAATAAGGATTTTATTTTTTTCGATCCTTAATACTTTTTTGAAGCTAAAAAATGAATTTAGATTATGAATAAGTTTCCAAGAAGTGCTTATGTGCACATTCCTTTTTGCCACAGAAGGTGTTTTTATTGTGATTTTGCAGTTATTCCACTAGGAAACGAAGTTGAAACTTTAAAAGGTTATGGAAGCAAAACTGTTCAAGAGTATTTGCAATTTTTATATAAAGAAATATTGTCAATTAAGCATAAATCACCTCTATCGACAATTTATATAGGAGGTGGTACACCATCAATTTTAGATCCTGCCCAAATCAAAGAATTAGTTGATCTTTTTAAAGAAAATTATGGAATTGACTATGGTGCAGAAATCACTATGGAGGTTGATCCAGCAAGTTTTACTCAAGATGATCTTTTTGGATTCATAAATGCTGGGATAAATAGATTTAGTCTTGGAGTACAAAGTTTTAATAATCAGATACTGCGAAAGTCGGGAAGGCGTCATTTGAAAGAAGATGCAGAAAAATCTTGTATATGGTTGAAGAGAGGATATGACTCCGGGTTAATAAAAAGCTGGAGTTTAGACTTAATTCAAAATTTGCCACTAAGTGGATTTAAAGAATGGCAAGATGACTTAAAAAAAGCAATCACATTTTCCCCACCTCATCTATCTGTTTACGATTTAAATATTGAAAATGGCACTGTGTTTAAAAAATTAATTAATTTGGGCAAATTAAAACTCCCAAGTGATGAAGAAGCTTTTAGGAATAGTGAATCAACCCATTTAATTTTAAAAAACTCAGGGTATTCAAGATATGAAATCTCAAACTATTGCCTGCCGCGACATCAGTCAAGACATAATAGAGTTTATTGGAGTGGTTTAGGCTGGTGGAGTTTTGGTCAAGGTTCCACTAGTTCACCTTGGGGAGAAAAGTTTACTCGACCAAGAGTTAGTAAAGAATATAAAGAATGGGTATCTAGACAAGACGAGTTTTATTTAGATTCATCCCTAACTAATAAGGAGTTTGTTTATAAAGAACTTGATGAGAAAATAATGTTGGGATTAAGACTCAGAGAGGGTATAGATATCAAAGAAGTGTTTAAAGAACAAAACTGGGAAAACAAAAAATTTGAAAGCAACTTCAGTAAATTGGTTGAAGAATGGGAAAGATTTCTTGAAAGTGGACTACTAGTAAGAAAAGGGAATAGATTCTTTTTAAGTGAGCCTAATGGCATGGAACTTAGCAATCAAGTTCTTGTTTCTATGTTTAAGTGGTGGGATGAGATTAACTAAGTCTTTCAGAGTCTATCCATTCTTTTAATTTATCCTTAAATAATTTCTTTCCTTGGATAATTGGTTGGCAAAATGGGGGTTGATCATCATTGAGGCCTAACAAATCTGCAGTAACTCTTACTTGCCCATCGCAATAATTACCTGCGCCGATACCTATTGTGGGAATTGTTAAAGAATTTTGTATTTCTTTAGCAAGCAAATCAGGAATATGTTCAAGAACTATTGAAAAACATCCTAATTCTTCAAGAATTGAAGCCTCTTTCTTAATTTTTTCTTGGCTTGCTAAGCTTTCTCCTTGTTTTCTTAATCCGATATTTAGATAGCTTTGTGGTGTAAGACCTATATGACCCATAACAGGGATTCCCATTCTTATTAATCTAGAAATAACTTTTTGTATTTCTGGTTCAGCTCCTTCCACTTTTACAGCTTTTGCATAAGTGCTCTGAATGATTTTCCCTGCATACTCAACAGCCTTATCTTCACCACATTGGTAAGTCAGAAAAGGCATATCTGAAACGACTAGAGGTTGTTCCTCAATTTTTTTCTTAAATCCTCTTGAAACAGCATTAGTATGATAAATTATGTTTTCTAAAGTTATTGGCAATGTCGATTTGTATCCTAAGCAGACCATTGCTAATGAATCTCCTACTAGTACGAGATCAACATTTGCTTCTTCTGCAATAGATCCTGATATGGAGTCCCAAGCAGTTAGCGCAATGATTTTGCGAGATTTTTTTTTATAATTGACTATGTCTGAAGGTAACATAATAAATTTATGTATCTTTTTTAATCAAGAATTGCTACTATGATTTTGACTCGGCCTTTCGCGGTTTTAACGCCTAAACCTGGTCAGGACCGGAAGGTAGCAGCCACAAGGGATGCTTGAGGCAGGCGAGATAACCGAGTCACTCTATTTTACCTTTTAACCTATATCTTTTTTATTTTGCCTTAATCTCAAAAACTCAGGAATACTTGCTCCCGATTCTTTATTGTTGGAATAATTATATATAGGTTGATTAGATAATCTGTTTTTTATTCTTTGCTGGTTTAATGGTTGGGTTGTTTCAAATCCTGTAGCAATTACAGTAACTTGTATCTCCCCTTCCATTACCTCATCGACCACTGCACCAACAATAATATTCGCTTCTTGATCAACAACATCATAAATAATTTCAGATGCAGAAGTCATGTCTTCTAAAGTCATATCTTTGCCTCCAGTAATATTTATAACACAGCCTTTAGCTCCATCAATTCTTGCTGCTTCTAATAAAGGACTATTCATTGCTGCCTGTGCTGCCTCTATAGCTCTCGATCTTCCTGAACCTATACCTATTCCGAGAAGGGCAGTGCCAGCCTCAGTCATAACTGATCTAACGTCTGCAAAATCAACATTAACTAATCCCGGGCAAGTAATTATGTCACTAATGCCTTTGACTCCCATTCTTAGAACATCATCAGCATTCCTAAATGCTTCTTGGAGAGGAGCTCCTGCTATAACGTCTTTTAATCGGTCATTTGGAATAACTATAAGAGTATCAACGTTTTCAGCTAGTCTCGCGATCCCCTCCTCTGCTTGACGCATTCTTCTTTTACCTTCAAAAGAGAATGGTTTGGTTACTATACCTACTGTTAGAGCTCCACTTTGTTTGGCTACTTCTGCGACGACGGGAGCGGCACCTGTACCAGTTCCTCCACCCATTCCAGCGGCTATAAAAACTAGATCAGATCCCTCTAAAGCTTGTTGAAGCTCTTCTTTGGATTCTTCGGCTGCTTTTTGCCCAATACTTGGATTCCCACCTGCACCTAATCCTCTAGTGAGGTTTTGTCCAAGTTGAACTCTACTTTCTGCAGAAGATTGCAGTAGTGCTTGTGCATCGGTATTGAGGACTCTA